>NZ_CP010407.1:5730000-6030000 GCF_000830005.1 Streptomyces vietnamensis
GGAAGCTGACCGACACGTGGACCGGCTTCACGGACGAGCCCACGTACGCGGACGCCAAGAAGATCGCGGCACCGCTGATCGAGGCGATCGAGAAGGACACGGCCGAGGGTGGTGTGGACGAGCTCCACATCGTCTACACCGAGTTCGTCTCGATGATGACCCAGACGGCGGTCGAGGCCCGGCTGCTGCCCCTCAGCCTCGACGAGGTGGCGAAGGAGGCCGGCGAGCCGGACACCCTCCGTCCGCTGTACGACTTCGAGCCGTCGGCGGAGGACGTCCTGGACGCCCTTCTGCCGCGCTACGTCGAGAGCCGTATCTACAACGCGCTGCTCCAGTCGGCTGCCTCCAAGCACGCCGCCACGCGCCGCGCGATGAAGTCGGCCACCGACAACGCGGGAGACTTGATCAACAACCTCTCCCGACTTGCCAACGCGGCCCGCCAGGCCGAAATCACCCAGGAAATCAGCGAGATCGTCGGTGGCACCGCAGCCCTGGCCGACGCGACCGCGGGGAGTGACAAGTAATGACGACCTCTGTTGAGACGGCCGCCGCCACGGGCCGCGTCGCCCGGGTCATCGGCCCGGTCGTCGACGTGGAGTTCCCCGTCGACGCGATGCCGGAGATCTACAACGCCCTGCACGTCCAGGTCGCCGACCCGGCCGAGGAGGGCGCGCTCAAGACGCTGACCCTCGAGGTCGCGCAGCACCTCGGTGACGGCATCGTCCGCACCATCTCGATGCAGCCCACCGACGGTCTGGTCCGCCAGGCCCCCGTGGTCGACACCGGCGACGGCATCACGGTGCCCGTCGGCGACGTCACCAAGGGTCGCGTGTTCAACACGCTGGGCCAGATCCTGAACGAGCCCGAGGCCGAGTCCGAGGTCGGCGAGCGCTGGTCCATCCACCGCAAGGCCCCGGCGTTCGACCAGCTCGAGTCGAAGACCGAGATGTTCGAGACCGGCCTGAAGGTCGTCGACCTTCTCACCCCGTACGTCAAGGGTGGAAAGATCGGTCTGTTCGGTGGTGCCGGTGTCGGCAAGACCGTTCTGATCCAGGAAATGATCATGCGTGTGGCGAAGCTGCACGAGGGTGTTTCCGTGTTCGCCGGTGTCGGTGAGCGTACGCGTGAGGGCAACGACCTCATCGCGGAGATGGAGGACTCGGGCGTCCTCGACAAGACCGCCCTTGTCTTCGGCCAGATGGACGAGCCCCCGGGCACCCGTCTCCGTGTGGCCCTCGCCGGTCTGACCATGGCGGAGTACTTCCGCGATGTGCAGAAGCAGGACGTGCTGTTCTTCATCGACAACATCTTCCGCTTCACGCAGGCCGGTTCCGAGGTCTCGACCCTGCTCGGCCGCATGCCCTCCGCGGTGGGTTACCAGCCGAACCTGGCCGACGAGATGGGTCTCCTCCAGGAGCGCATCACCTCGACCCGTGGTCACTCGATCACCTCGATGCAGGCGATCTACGTCCCCGCCGACGACCTCACCGACCCGGCGCCGGCGACCACCTTCGCCCACCTCGACGCGACGACGGTTCTCTCCCGTCCGATCTCCGAGAAGGGCATCTACCCGGCCGTGGACCCGCTGGACTCCACGTCCCGGATCCTGGACCCGCGCTACATCGCGCAGGAGCACTACGACGCCGCCACGCGCGTCAAGGGGATCCTGCAGAAGTACAAGGACCTCCAGGACATCATCGCGATCCTCGGTATCGACGAGCTGAGCGAGGAGGACAAGCTCGTTGTCCACCGCGCCCGCCGTGTCGAGCGCTTCCTGTCCCAGAACACCCACGCGGCGAAGCAGTTCACCGGCGTGGACGGTTCGGACGTTCCGCTCGACGAGTCGATCGCCGCGTTCAACGCGATCTGCGACGGTGAGTTCGACCACTTCCCGGAGCAGGCGTTCTTCATGTGCGGTGGCCTTGAGGACCTCAAGAACAACGCCAAGGAGCTCGGCGTCTCCTGAGCCCCGTGCTCGCCCGAGGGGGACGGGATCCGTCCCGTCCCCCTCTCCACGCCCCCTAGAATTGACCCCAACACCCGGCACGACCGCCGGGTGGTGACCCGAGGAGCCACCCTTGGCTGCTGAGCTGCACGTCGAGCTGGTCGCCGCGGACCGGAGTGTCTGGTCCGGCGAGGCCACCCTGGTCATCGCGCGTACCACCTCCGGCGACATCGGCGTCATGCCCGGCCACCAGCCGCTGCTCGGTGTGCTGGAGTCGGGCCCGGTGACCATCCGTACGAGCGAGGGCGGGACCGTCATCGCCGCCGTCCACGGCGGATTCATCTCGTTCGCCGACGACAAGCTGTCCCTGCTCGCGGAGATCTGCGAGCTGGCGGACGAGATCGACGCCCAGCGTGCCGAGCGCGCGCTGGAGCGTGCGAAGACGGAGTCGGACGCCGCCGCCGAGCGGCGCGCCGAGGTCCGGCTGCGCGCGGTAGCGGTCCGCTAGCGGACCGCACCGAGTAGGAGTGCCCTCAGCCGCGGCACGATCCGGAATTTTCCGGACCGTGTCGCGGCTGAGGCGATGCAGATGCAGGTTGTATTCGGTTCTGCCGGCCGTGCCGGCCACGGGACGCAGCGAGGAGGTCGGTGAAGATGTTCCTCGCTCTGCTCGTGTGCGGCATCGTCGTCGCACTGGTGGTGATCGGGCTCTTCGTCTTCGGCTTGCGCCGGAGACTGATCCAGCGCGCCGGCGGCACCTTCGACTGTTCGCTGCACTGGAACGTCCCCGACGAGCCGGATCCCACCGGCAAGGGCTGGGTGTACGGCGTCGCCCGCTACAGCGGTGACGAGATCGCCTGGTTCCGTGTCTTCTCGTACTCGCCCCGCCCGCGCCGGGTCCTCGCGCGCTCGTCCATCGTGGCCCTGGAGCGCCGGATGCCGGAGGGCGAGGAGGAGCTCGCGCTGCTCTCCGACTCCGTGATCCAGCCCTGTATGTACGAGGGCGTCCGCCTGGAGCTCGCGATGAGCGAGGACGCCCGGACGGGTTTCATGGCCTGGCTGGAGGCGGCGCCTCCTGGGCAACGGGTGAATGTCGCTTAGATTCCTTGCCCGTTGAATGGGGGTCCCCCCGGACGAAGTCTGGGGGAGGGTCAATGTCGCCTGAGGCATGAAGAAGCGGGGACGGCGTGCTGCGTCGTCCCCGCTTCTTTTTTCGTGCCCTAGCTCAGGCCGGTGTTGATGGCGCCGACCAGCTCGCCGTTGCTGGTGTCACCGCTGAACTCCCAGAAGAACGCTCCGCCGAGGCCCTGGTTCTTGGCCCAGCTCATCTTCGAGTTCACGGTGGCGGGGGTGTCGTAGCTCCACCAGTTGGTGCCGCAGTGGGCGTACGCCGTGCCCGCGACGGTGCCGTTGGCCGGGCAGGAGTTCTTGAGGACCTTGTAGTCCTCGATGCCCTGCTCGTACGTGCCCTGCGCCGGGCCCGTCGCCGTGCCGCCGGGGGCGGACTGGGTGACGCCGGTCCAGCCGCGGCCGTAGAAGCCGATGCCGAGCAGCAGCTTGCTGGCGGGGACGCCCTTGGCCTTGAACTTGGCGATCGCCTCGGCGGAGTTGAAGCCCGCCTGCGGGATGCCGGCGTACGAGGTGAGCGGGGAGTGCGGGGCCGTCGGACCCTGCGCCGCCCAGGCGCCGAAGAAGTCGTACGTCATGACGTTGAACCAGTTCATGTACGGCGCGGCGCCCGCGTAGTCGGAGGCGTCGATCTTGCCGCCGGCGGAGGCGTCGGCCGTGACGGCCGCGGTGACCAGGGCGTTCGCGCCGAACTTGGCGCGCATGGCCTGCACCATGTTCTTGAAGGCGGCCGCGCCGCTGGTGTCGCAGGACAGACCGCAGGCGTTGGGGTACTCCCAGTCCAGGTCGATGCCGTCGAAGACGTCGGCCCAGCGCGGGTCCTCGACCAGGTCGTAGCAGGACTGGGCGAAGGCGGCCGGGTTCTGCACGGCCTGGCCGAAGCCGCCGGACCAGGTCCAGCCGCCGAAGGACCAGATGACCTTGATGTTCGGGTAGAGCTTCTTCAGCTTGCGGAGCTGGTTGAAGTTGCCGCGCAGCGGCTGGTCCCAGGTGTCGGCGACGCCGTCGACGGACTGGTCGGCGGTGTAGGCCTTGTCGTAGTCGGCGTAGGAGTCGCCGATGGTGCACTTGCCGCCGGTGACGTTGCCGAAGGCGTAGTTGATGTGGGTGATCTTGGACGCGGAGCCCGAGGTCACGATGTTCTTCACGTGGTAGTTGCGGCCGTAGACGCCCCAGTTGGTGAAGTAGCCCATCTTCACGACGTTCGGGGGCGGGGTGCCGCCGCCTCCGCCCGTGGTGTGGACGGCGACCGGTCCGGCGGCGGGGCCGGTCTGGTCGATGGTGTCGCGGGCGACGACCGTGTACGAGTAGTCGGTGCCGGCGGTGAGGCCGCTGTCCGTGAAGGTGAGGCCGGTGGTGGTGGTCACCTTGGTGCCGTCGCGCAGCACGTCGTAGTTCTTGACGCCCTTGTCGTCGGTGGCCGCGGTCCAGGTGAGCTTCGCCGAGGTGTCGGTGACGTTCGAGGCGACCGGGGTGCCGGGGGCCGAGGGCGGGTTGTCGCCCGGCTGGGTGGTGCCGTCGCAGGGAGTGCCGTTGATCTTACAGCCGCTGGGCGCGCCGGGGCCTGCGCCGTTGTAGCCGAAGGAGACGGAGGCGCCGGGGGCGAGGGTGCCGTTGTACGACTTGTTCTTGGCGGTCCAGTGGGTGCCGGAGCTGGTGACGTCCGCGTCCCAGGCGGAGGTGACGGCGGTGCCGGAGGGGTAGTCCCACTCGACGGTCCAGGAGTTGATGGTGGTGGTGCCGGTGTTCTTGATGGTCCAGTTGGCGCCGAAGCCGGTGCCCCAGTCCTGGGTCTTGGTGTAGGTCGCGGTGGCCGATGCGGCGGCCTCGGCGGGGGAGGCGAGGCCGACCATGGCGGCCAGGGGCAGGATCAGGGCGGTCAGTCCGGCGGCGGTCCGGTGTCTGAACCCTGCTCTGCGCGTCGGTGCTTGAGTGCTCAACGGTGCTCCTCAAGTTGCGGACGGACAAGGTGGGGGTGGTCCGAAGGTGCGCGCGCCCCGCGAGCGTAGGAAGGTCTGGACCAATCGTCAAGAGGTCCAGACCAACGTCGGCAAAGATCTGCTAAATCCCCAACTCCTGTGCCAATACGGCCGCTTGGACCCGGCTCCGCAGCTCCAGCTTCCCGAGCACCTTGCTGACGTGCGTCTTCGCCGTCGCCTCCGCCATGTCCAGGCGTACCGCGATCTCCGCGTTCGACAGACCCAGGCCGAGCGCCGACAGCACCTCCCGCTCCCGGGGCGTCAGCACGTCCAGTACGGCCGCGTCCGCCACCGGACGGCTCGGAGCCGCGAACTCCGCGATCAGCCGCCGCGTCACCGCCGGGGCGATCAGCCCCTCGCCGCGCCCCACCGTCCGCACCGCCGTGATCAGGTCCTTCGCGTCCGTGTCCTTCAGCAGGAAGCCCGAGGCCCCGGCCCGCAGTGCCCCGAAGACGTACTCGTCGAGGTCGAAGGTCGTCAGGACGAGCACGTCGGCGAGACCCTCCGACACCACCAGACGGGTCGCCGTCACCCCGTCCATCCGGGGCATCTGCACATCCATCAGGACCAGGTTCGGGCGCAGTTCGCGGGCGAGCTCCACCGCCCGCTCGCCGTCCGCGGCCTCGCCGACCACCTCGATGTCCGGCGCGCTGCCCAGGATCAGCACGAGCCCCGCCCGTACCGCCGACTGGTCCTCGGCCACCACCACCCGGATCGTCATGCGTTCCCCGCCTTCTCGTCCGCGGGCAGCACGGCCCGCACCTGCCAGACCGCTCCCGCGGCCGCCGCCCGGAACTCCCCGCCGAGCAGCTCCGCGCGCTCTCGCATCCCCACCAGACCCGAACCCGTCCCGGGCGCCGACGGCCCCGGCCGCTTCCCGTACGGCGAGTCGACGGCCACCGTCAGGACCCCGTCGCTCCGTCCCACCCGCACGGTGACCGTACCGGGGGAGGCGTGCTTCACCGCGTTGGTCAGGGACTCCTGCACGATCCTGTACGCGGCCAGCTCCACCGGCGCCGGCAGGGCGGCTCCGTCCGGGGGCCGGGTGTCCTCCAGTACGAACTCCAGACCGCCGGACGAGCCGTTGGTACGGGCCCGGGCGAGCAGACCGTCCAGCGCGTCGAGGCTCGGCACCGCCCCCGGCTCCCCGTCCCCGCTGCTGTCCCGGAGCAGCCCGATCAGCCGCCGCATCTCGGCGAGGCCCGCCACGCTGTTCTCCCGGATCACCGTCAGGGCCTGCCGGGTGGTGGTCGGTTCGTCGAGGGAGAGCGCGGCCGTGGAGTGGATCGCGATCGCCGACAGGTGGTTCGCCACCATGTCGTGCAACTCCCGTGCCATCCGTGCCCGCTCGGCCACCACCGCCTGCGCCCGGTCCATCTCGGCGAGCAGCGCGGTCTGTTCGGCCCTCAGCCGGGCGGCGTCCGCCGCCTCCCGGTGGTTGCGGACGATCGCGCCCGTGATCGCCGGGAGGAAGGAGATCATGCCGGTGATGACCCCGACGAGCAGCGCGTAGGCGTTCTGCCACCAGACCAGGAAGCCGATCGTCACCCCGACCGTGACCAGGCCGGTGGAGTACGGGACGCGGCGGGCGTGGGCGGTCGGCCCGTACACGACGGCCGCGTAGACGACGTCCGTGAACATCAGGACGGTGGCCAGGCTCCCGTACGTGAACTGGTCCGCGACGATCGCGAGCGTGCCGACGGTCAGCGCCGCCCGGGGCGCCGTCCGGCGCACCGCCTCGCACCCGGCCATCACCACGAGCGGCACCAGGGTCGCCCAGCGCTCGGTGAACAGCCGGTCCACCTGGGTGTGCAGGCCGAAGAACCAGAGGAGCAGACCACCTACGAGGCCGATGGCGGCGATGAGCAGGTCGACGCGGTGCGGGCGGGGGAGTGTCACGTACTCATCCAACACGGCGCCACGCGCGCGTACCTCCTCGCTCGGGCCGATCCGTCCCTCCATCGAAGGATGTAGACGCGGTTCCTCATCGGCGACGACGAACCGGGCGCGGACCCACGGGACGCTGAAGGGGCACCGAAAGGGGAACCGCCGTGATCGTCACGCTGATCGTCATCTGCGAGGTCGGCTTCTGGGTCCTGCTGGCCGCCGGCCTCGCCACCCGCTACCTCCTGAAGATGCCCCGGACGGGTATGGCACTGCTGCTGTGCGAGCCGCTCCTGGAGGTCGTGCTCCTCGTCGTCACCGCGATCGACCTCAAGAACGGCGCCGATCCCGGCTGGGAGCACGGCCTCGCCGCCCTCTACATCGGTTACACCGTCGGCCACGGCCACCGCACCGTGAAGTGGCTCGACGGGCACGCCGCCCACCGCCTCGGCGGCGGCCCGCCGCCCCCGAAGCCGCCCCGGTACGGCATGGCGCGCGCCCGCCACGAGGGCAGGGTCTGGCTGGGCTCGCTGGTGGGCGGCGCCGTCGCCACCGTCCTGCTGCTCCTCGCGGTCTGGTACGTCGGCGACGCCGGGAACACCGACAGCCTCTGGAGCTGGATGTTCGCCGCCTGGCGGGCGGTCGGCATCCACGGCCTGATCGCGCTCAGCTACCTGATCTGGCGGAAGAAGGACCCGGACTCCGGTTCAGCGGTCGCCGCCCGGGACCCAGAGCACGTCCCCGACCTCCTTGTTCGCGGTGCGGGCAAGAATGCTGCATCCCCCGGGGGACAACCCCCGGACCCCCGGCAAGGGCATGCCCGGAATTCGGCCTAGCGATCTCCGCCGGGCACCCAGAGCACGTCACCGACCTCCTTGTTGGCCGTCCTGGCCAGGATGAACAGAAGGTCGGAGAGCCGGTTGAGATAGGTGGCCGTCAGGGCGTTCATCGTCTCGCCGTGCACCTCCAGGGCCGCCCACGTGGAGCGCTCCGCCCGCCGGACCACCGTGCAGGCCTGGTGCAGCAGGGCCGCCCCGGGCGTGCCGCCCGGCAGGATGAAGGAGCGCAGCTTGTCCAACTGCTCCAGGAAGCGGTCGCAGTCGGCCTCCAGCTTGTCGACGTAGGACTGCTCGACGCGCAGCGGCGGGTACTCGGGGTTCTCCACCACCGGCGTGCAGAGGTCGGCGCCCACGTCGAAGAGGTCGTTCTGGATCCGGACCAGGACCTTCACCAGCTCCTCGTCGAGCTGCCCGAGGGCGATGGCCGTCCCGATGGCGGCGTTGGCCTCGTTGGCATCGGCGTAGGCCGAGATCCGCAGATCCGTCTTGGCGGTCCGGCTCATGTCGCCGAGCGCCGTGGTGCCCTTGTCGCCGGTACGGGTGTAGATGCGCGTCAGATTGACCATGGGTCCAGCGTAGTTACGCTCCGGCGCTCCGGAACGTGCGTGTGCCGACCGTCACGGCGAGCGCCGTCAGTCCGAGGGCGACGAGCGCCCCGTACAGCATGGTCGGCGTCGTGTAGTGGCCGGTGTACGCCTCCCGGACCGCGTCCACCAGATAGCGGAACGGCATGAAGTGCGAGAGCACGTCGAGCCAGCCGGGGGCGAGGGCCATCGGCAGCATCAGGCCCGAGAGCAGCATCGCCGGCATCGCGAGCGTGTTGATCGCGGGGCCGAACTCCTGCGGGGTGCGCAGCTTCAGGGCGAGCGCGTACGAGAGGGAGGCGAGCGCGGCGGAGAGCAGGGCGACGAAGCCGAAGCCGGCGAGGATCCCGGCGACGGGTGCCCGCAGGCCCATGGGGATCGCCACCAGGACGAGCAGGACGGCCTGGAAGACGAAGAGCGCGGCGTCCCGCAGGACCCGGCCGAGGAGCAGGGCGAGCCGGCTCACCGGGGTGACCCGCATCCGGTCGAACACGCCCCAGTTCTTCTCCATGATGATCGAGAAGCCGGCGAACGAGGCGCCGAAGAGGCCGAGCTGGAGCAGCAGGCCGGGGACGAGGATCTGCCAGGAGTCGCCCTCGCGGCCCAGCGGGAGGCCGGTGAGCAGCGGTCCGAAGAAGAGCAGGTAGAGCAGCGGCATCAGGGCGCCGAAGAAGATCTGGAACGGGGAGCGCAGGGTCTGGCGGGCGTAGCGCCCGAAGAGCAGCGCGGTGTCGCGGAACAGCATCACGGGTCTCCTAGACCGCTACGGGGGTGGTGTCGACGGGGGCCGGGCCGCGGCCGGTGACGGCGAGGAAGGCCTCCTGGAGGGTGGTCACGCCGTGCGCGGCCTTGAGTCCTGCGGGGGTGTCCTCGGCGACGACCGTGCCCTTGTCCACGATCACGAGCCGGTCGGCGAGCGCGTCGGCCTCGTCGAGGTAGTGCGTGGTGAGGACGACGGTGGTGCCGTGCTCGTCGCGGAGGCGTCGCACCAGCGCCCACAGGTCGGCGCGGCTGCCGGGGTCGAGGCCGGTCGTCGGCTCGTCGAGGAAGAGGAGCTCCGGGCGGTGGGTGAGTCCCATCGCGAGGTCGACGCGGCGGCGCTGGCCGCCGGAGAGCGCCGGGGTCTTCCGGTCGAGGAGCTCGGTGAGGCCGAGGTCGGCCGCGAGTTCCTCGGCGCGGGCCGCCGCGCGCGCCCGGTCGAGGCCGTAGAGCCTGCCCTGCGTGACGAGCTCGGAGCGGACGGTCTCCTGGGGGTCGAGGCCGCCGGACTGGGCGACGTACCCGATGCACCGGCGTACGGCGGCGGGGTCGCCGACGAGGTCGTGGCCGGCGACGGTGGCGGCGCCGCCGGTGGGCGGGAGGAGTGTCGTGAGCATCCGGAGGGTGGTGGTCTTGCCGGCGCCGTTGGGGCCGAGGAGTCCGAGGATCTCGCCGGGCCGCACGGTGAGGTCGACCCCCCGGACGGCCTCCACGGGGCCGTTCCTGGTCGTGAAGGTCCGGGCGAGTCCGGACGTGCTGATGATGGGCATGGCGACCACAAAAACAGAGTCACTGAAATTTTGCAACGCCACCAAAAATTCAGAGGCACCGAAATTTCAGGGAGCCTAGGATTGCCTACGATGGGTCCATGGCCGAGGGACTCAGGGAACGCAAGAAGCGCGAGACGAAGCAGCGGATCTCCGACATCGCGACCGGGCTCTTCCTGGAGCACGGCTTCACGGCCGTGACCGTCGCGGACGTCGCGGAGGCGGCGGACGTCTCCGTCAACACCGTGTACAACTACTTCCCGGCGAAGGAGGACCTCTTCCTCGACCGGATGGACGGCGTCACCCTGCGCCTCGCGCGGATGATCCGCGGCCGCGACCGGGGCGAGTCCGCCGCCCAGGCGGTCCTGCGCGAGCTGCGCCAGGACATCGGGGCCGTCTCCCCGGCGTACGGACTCATGGACGGCTTCGACCGCTTCATGAACGTCATCGAGCACGCGCCCACCCTCAAGGCCCGCCTCTTCCAGCTGCGGGACCAGGTCCAGGAGGCCGTCGTCACCACCCTCCGCGAGGAGACCGGCGCCGCCGCCGACGATCCGCTGCCGCTGCTCGTCGGCGGCCAGCTCGCCTGGGTCGAGAGTGCCGTCGTCGGCTACATCACCGGCGAGATGACCGCCGGACGCAAGGCGACCACCGTCTCCCGCGAGGCCCTCGTCCTCCTCGACGAGATCGAGGAACTGCTGAGCGAGAAGGTCCTGACGTACGCGGTGCGCGAGGGCTGAGCCCGTTCGCGCACCGCGACTTCAGGGTGTCAGGCGGCTGAGCCCGTTCGTGCACCGCGACCTCAGGGCGTCAGGCGGCTGAGCCCGTTCGCATGCCGCGACCTCAAGGTGTCAGGCGGCTGAGCCCGTTCGTGCACCGCGACCTCAAGGTGTCAGGCGGCCGTCCGGGCCGCCGGGCCCGAGACGCCCGCCGCGAGCGCGCGGGCCGCGCGGACCGCGTCCTCCTCCGTGGTGAAGCGGCCGAAGCCCACCCGGATGCTGCCCCGGATCCGCTCCGGCGCCAGACCGGCCGCCGTCAGGACGTGCGAGGGCTCCTGCGCCGAGCTGTTGCACGCCGAACCCGTCGACACGGCGATGTCCGTGACCTCCAGGAGCAGCTGCTGGGCGTCCGTGCCCTCGAAGGACAGGTTCACCGCGTGCGGCAGGAACCCCGGGCCCGTACCGCTGTTCAGGGTGTACGGCACCAGCTCCGCGAGCGTGGCCAGGAACCGCTCCCGCAGCCCGGCGAGCCGGGCCGACTCCTCCTCCCGGCCCGCCGCGAGGACGCCGACGGCCGCGCCCAGGCCGATGACGGCGGCGGT
Source organism: Streptomyces vietnamensis (assembly GCF_000830005.1). NCBI lineage: Bacteria > Bacillati > Actinomycetota > Actinomycetes > Kitasatosporales > Streptomycetaceae > Streptomyces > Streptomyces vietnamensis. The sequence goes on from NZ_CP010407.1 coordinate 5,741,207, forward strand.
GTTGACCGTGCCCGCCCGCAGCCCGCGCTCCTGACCGCCGCCGTGCAGGAGCGGCGCGAGCGGGGCCCGGTCGGACAGGCCGTTGGACACGTACAGCACGCCGACGCCCTTCGGACCGTAGATCTTGTGTCCGGAGAAGGTGAGCAGGTCCACCCCGAGCGCCCGGACGTCGACGGGCAGCGAGCCCACGCCCTGGGTCGCGTCGCAGTGCAGCGGCACCCCGGCGGCGCGCGTGACCGCGCCGATCTCCGCCACCGGCTGGATGGTGGAGAGTTCGTTGTTCGCGAGCATCACCGAGACCAGCGCGGTGTCCGGCCGCAGCGCCGCCGCGACCTGACGCGCCGACACCCGGCCCTCGCCGTCGACGGGCAGCACGGTCACCTCGTGTCCCGCCGCCCGCAGGGAACGGCAGCTGTCGAGTACGGACTTGTGCTCCACCGCCGTCGTCACCACATGGCGGTGCTCGCCGGGCGTGACGACCCCCTTGATCGCGAGGTTGTTGCCCTCGGTCGCACCGGAGGTGAAGTAGATCTCGCTGCGCGCCGCCCCGATCAGCCGGGCGACGGCCCCGCGCGCCCGCTCCACCTCGCGGAAGGCGCGGATGCCGGCCGCGTGCGGGCTGGAGGGATTGGCGAAGCAGTGGGTGGCGGCGAAGCTCATCGCCTCGACGACCGCGGGGTCCGCCGGGGTGGTCGCCTGATGGTCGAGATAGATCGTGGCCATACCTGTACTCCCGTCAGAGGGCCGTCAGAAGTCGTACGCCGTGTAGGGCAGGGCGATCGGATCGGCGCAGGCCGCGTCCGCGAAGACGAGGACGATCTCCTCGTCGGGGTCCGCCTGGGTGCGGAGGTAGATCTCGGCGCCCTTGGTGACCTTGTCCCGGTCGGCGAGCGAGTTGATGTCGACGACGTGGCGGCGGGCGCAGTCCGGGAAGGCGGCCCGCAGCCGGGCGAAGTAGCGGGCGAAGTACTCGGCGACGATCAGCGGGCAGCGCGGGACGACGTGGTCGTCCTTGACGGTCCCGGCGAGCACCTTCGCGTACTGGCGGGAGCGGAAGAGGATCTCGTCACCCTCCAGGACGAACAGCGGGTGCTCCGCCGGTTCGCGCAGCCGGCGCTTCATGGCACGGGCGGCGCGATTGCGCAGGGTGCGCTCGCGGGTGACGGTGAAGGAGGTCCCGGCACCGGCCGCGAGGGCGGTGAGCGGGGAGACGTCGGCCGGCGCCGAGGGGGCGGCCGGCAACGTACAGACCTCGTCGGAACAGGACATGCCGAGGTCGTTGACGATGACGTCGTAGACCACCTTGTTGCCGCGGTGCAGACGGCGGGCGGCGGCGCCGGTCTCCTGCGCCAGGGCGAAGGAGCTCAGGGAGAACTCCCCGATGCCGGCGGCGGTTTCGAAGTAGCCGCCGGCGACGAGTAACGCCGAACGCGCCGAGCGGTCGACGGTCTCCAGGAGGGGTTCGACGCGGGGCGGGACGGTGTGGCGGGTTCGGGGGGTGGCAATGGTGTTCAACTGTGCACTCCGTTCTTCCGGGACGGGGATCGATCGGATGATGCGGGGGGTTGGTCGGGCGGGGCGGTGGACGAGGGCACGGCCGTTCCCACCGCCGCCGTCACCACGCAGAGCACGGCGGCCCACTGGGCGGCGGAGAGGTGCTCGCCGAGCAGCGCGAGGCCCACCAGGGCCGCGATGACGGGCTCCACCGTGGACAGCACGGCGAAGACCCGGGGCGGCATCCGGCGCAGCGCCGCGAACTCCAGGGAGAAGGGGATGACGGTCGTCAGGACCGCGACCGCGAGCGCGGTGCCGAGCACCCCCGGGCGCAGGAGGACGTCGAGGGAGGGCAGGCCGAGCGCCGGTGCGGTGGGCAGGGCGAGGACGGCGGCGATCGAGATGCCGAGGGCCAGGCCGGAGCCGCCGGGGACCGCGCGGCCCACGCGGGCGCCGAGCAGGATGTACCCGGTGAGCGCGGCGCCGGTGAGCAGGCTCGCGGCGAGGCCGACCGGATCGTCCATGCCCCGCGTCCCGCCGAGCACGAGGAGCCCGACCGCCGCGACCGCGACCCAGAGCCGGTCGAGGGCGCGGCGCGAGGTGAGCGCGGCGAGCAGCAGCGGCCCGCTGAACTCCAGCGTCACGACGACGCCGAGCGGGAGTCGGGAGGTGGCCTCGTAGAAGGCGAACTGCATGACGGTGAAGACGGCTCCGTACGGGAGCAGCAGTCGCCAGTGGGTGCGCAGGAGCCGTGGCGCGGGGCGGGACAGCAGGCAGAGCAGGGCGGCGGCGATGAGCAGCCGGAGCAGGGTCGCGCCGGCCGGCCCCGTCTCCTCGAACAGTCGTTTGGCGAAGGCGGACCCGAACTGCAGGCTGACCATGCCGGTCAGGAGCAGCAGCGGGGCGGGCGCGGCTCCCAGGGCGTACGGACGCATGACGGCACCTCCTCTCCAGGCGTCGACCGCCGGACGGATGCCGAAGACTCTATACCCCCTAGGGGTATGCCGCGACCGTACGGGGGTGCCGGGCCGGGTCTGAGGGGTGTCGCGAGTGTGACGTCCGTCAAAGAGGGCGTGACGCGCATTACTTCGCGGTCACATGGGGCCCCGCGACCGCTAATCTCCGCCGGAGAGCCAGAAGTGAACAGCTGTCGAGGGGTGGAAGATCGTGGCCAGGAAGCTTGCCGTCATCGGGGCCGGACTCATGGGATCCGGCATCGCACAGGTCTCGGCACAGGCGGGCTGGGACGTCGTCCTGCGTGACGTCACCGACGCCGCCCTGACCCGCGGCACCGACGGCATCAAGGCGTCGTACGACAAGTTCGTCGCCAAGGGTAAGCTCGCCGCCGAGGACGCCGAGGCCGCGCTCGGCCGGATCACCGCCACCACCGAGCTCGACGCCGTCGCCGACGCGGACGTCGTCGTCGAGGCCGTCTTCGAGAACCTCGACGTCAAGCACGACATCTTCCGCTCGCTCGACAAGATCGTGAAGGACGGCGCCGTCCTCGCCTCCAACACCTCCGCGATCCCGATCACCAAGATCGCCGCGGTGACCGAGCGCCCCGAGGCCGTCGTCGGCGTCCACTTCTTCTCGCCCGTCCCGATGATGCAGCTCGTCGAGCTGGTCCGCGGCTACAAGACGAGCGACGAGACCCTCGCCACCGCCCGCGCGTTCGCCGAGTCCGTCGGCAAGACCTGCATCGTCGTCAACCGCGACGTCGCCGGCTTCGTCACCACCCGCCTCATCTCGGCCCTCGTCGTCGAGGCCGCCAAGCTCCACGAGTCGGGCGTCGCCACCGCCGAGGACATCGACATCGCCTGCAAGCTCGGCTTCGGCCACGCCATGGGCCCGCTCGCCACCGCCGACCTCACCGGCATCGACATCCTGGTGAACGCCGCCAACAACATCTACACCGAGTCCCAGGACGAGAAGTTCGCGCCGCCGGAGCTGATGCGCCGGATGGTGGACGCGGGTGACATCGGCCGCAAGAGCGGGCAGGGCTTCTACAAGTACTGATCCGGACCCATCACCCCGCCCTCACTCCGTGGGGTGAATTTCGGTATCGGTTAGCTGACAAGGCGCAACGTATCTGCCGGTGCGGCAGTCAGTTGTTGCGAAGACGGAGCACTCTCGGGGAGCGCATATGCACATCAGGGGCGACCACGTCGAGCTGGTCGTCGGGGGCCGCCTCGACGTCCGCAGCGCGGCGGACGCCCGTACGGTCCTGCACACGGCCGTCGACGACGGAGTCGGCGACCTGGTGCTCGACCTGACCGGACTCGACTCCTGGGACGCGACCGGACTCGGCGTCATCATGGGCGCCCACCGGAGGGCCGGCCGCTGCGGCCGGCGCCTCGTCCTGCGCGGGGTGCCGCCCCAGATGCAGCGGCTCCTCGTCGCCACCCGACTGCACCGCATCCTCGCCATCGAGGGCGGCCTCGCCCTGGAGTCCCTGCCCCGCGTGTGACACCCCCCGGGGGTACCCGTCGTGTGTGAAGCAGCTGTGTGAAACAGGCGTCACGCTCAATCCTCACAAGACCGTGACGTCTTGGTCTCGGGGGCACCCCGGCTGTTCCCGAGCGCCCGAGCACGGTCTAGGGTTCGGTCGCCTGCACATTGACGGACCCACCCGGCGGGTACCGCACACCGCTTCTTGGGGGCTTGGACCATGGACCCGATCAACCCTGGGTCGGAGGAGTACGGTCACGACACCGAGGGCGAGGAGGCCCGCCAGGGCCGTGGCGTGCCCGCACCGGCGCCTGCCCAGACGCCCGCGCGTGCCCGCGTCGTCCGGCTCGTCTCCGGCGAACTGCTCCTCACCGTCAACCCCGTCGACGGCAGCGAGATCGAACCCTGCCCGCCCGGGCAGGAACCGGCCGCCCCCCGCCCCCGCACCCCCGAGGAGCGCGCCGAGGCCGCCCGCGCCGCCGCCCCGCCCGTCCTGCCGGGCCCCGCCGCGCCCGAGCTGCCCCTCCTCGAACGCCAGGAGGAACGCGAACGGCTCGCCGGCATCCTCGGCCGGGGTCGCTGCGCCCGCGTCGTCGGCGCCCCCGGATCCGGCCGCACCGCCCTCCTCGACGCCGTCGCCGCCGACTGCGCCGACCTCGCCCCCGACGGCGTCGTCCGCCTCTCCGGCCACCACCGCACCCCCACCGAACTCCTCCACGAGCTCTTCACCGCCGTCCGGTACGCCCCCGACCACCGCCCCGACCGGGCCGGCCTCCTCGACCGGATCGGCGACGTCGGCGCCGTGGTCGTCGTCGACGACCTGGAGTTCGGCGGCGCCGCCCTCGACGAGCTCCTCGCCGCCGCCCCCGAGTGCGCCTTCCTCCTCGCCGCGGGCCCCGACACGCCCGCCCCCTCCGCCGACGCCCCCATCGAGGAGGTCCTCCTCGCCGGCCTCGGCCGCGCCGCCGCCCTCCAGCTCCTGGAGAGCGCCGTCGGCCGCACCCTCACCGAGGAGGAGGTCAACTGGGCCGGCGACCTGTGGTTCGAGTCCGAAGGCCTCCCGCTCCGCTTCGTCCAGGCCGGCGCCCTGCTCCGGCAGCGCGACAAGCTGCGCGTCACCCCCGCCGAGTTCGACGCCTTCGGCGCCCTCGAAGAGGCCTTCGGACCCGCCGACCCCGCAGCCGCGGCGGCCGTCGCGGCCGCCGCCTTCGACGGCGTCGACGACCCCGACGTCGAACTCCGCGAGATACCGCTGCCCAGCCTCGGCGAGGGCGCCGCCCCCGCCGCGCTCCTCGCCTCCCGCCTCAGCCGCTCCGCCCAGGCCGCCCTGCGCTTCGCCGTCGCCCTCGGCGGCGAGGTCCCGCACCAGGCCCACCTCCCGGCCCTCGTCGGCGACACCCACGCCGACGCCGCCCTCGGCGAACTCATGGCCTGCGGACTGCTCTCCCCGGTCGGCCCCCGCTACCGGCTCTCCGCCGGAGTCCTCACCCAGCTCCTCGCCCACGGCTACGAGCACGGGGCCGCCGACCGCGCCCACACCGCCGCCCAGCACTACGCCTGGTGGGCGTCCCACCCCTCCGTCACCCCCGAGCGGGCCGCCGCCGAGTCCGACGCCCTGCTCGCCGCCCTCACCGCGCTGATCCCCGGCACCGGCGACACCGCCGCCGAACACCGGGCCACCGCCGTCCTCCTCGCCCGCGCCGCCGCACCCGCCTTCGCCGCCGGACTCCACTGGGGTGCCTGGGAGCGGGCCCTGCGCGCCGGACAGGAAGCCGCCCGGCTCACCGGCGAGGTCGCCGAGGAGGCCTACTTCCACCACGAGCTCGGCGTCCTCGCGATCTGCGCCGGAAACCTGGAGCGCGCCCGCGCCGAACTGGAGGCCTCCATCGGCATGCGCGGGGCGCTCGCCGACAAGCGTGGCACCGTCGCCGGCCGCCGGGCGCTCGCCCTCGTCGCCGACCTCTCCGGAGACCACGCGGCCGCCGTGGAGCCCGTCTCCCCGCCGCGCGGCACCCCCGCCCTGCGCGGCCCGGCCGCCCGCCCCGCCCTCCCGAGAGCCGAGGCCGTCACGGCCCCGCTGCCGGCCGGACCCGCCCGGACCCCGGCGGCGGCCCCGGCCCCCGCGTTCCCCGACTTCGCCGACGAGGGCCCGACGGTCATCACCCGCCCCGACACCGCCGGGAGCGGCGGCCGCAGGACCGGCCTCAAGGGCGGCATCCTCAGCGGCGCCCGCCGCAACCTCGTCGCCGTCGGCGCGGGCGCGCTCCTCGTCGCCGTCCTCGGCACCGTCGTGACCCTCGGCGCCACCTCCGGCAACGGCGAGGACCCCGCCACCGACCGCGTCACCTCCGACAGCACCGCGAGCGAGAGCGGCACCGACGACGGCCTCGACGGCGAGGAGCCGCCCGCCGAGGGCGAGACCGACCCGGGCGAGACCGGGAAGGCCACGCACTCGGACTCCCCGAGCCCGTCGAGCTCGGACAGCAGCTCGCCGTCCGCCTCGACGGACCCGTCCGAGTCCGGCTCTCCGTCACCCTCGGACAGCCCGTCGGAGACGACGTCCCCCACCGCGACGACGGAGCCCACCGGGGGAGCCACGACGACGGCCCCCACCACCACCGGCGGGCCGCGCCCGACGACGACGCCCCCGAGGCCGACGACCACGCCGCCGAAGCCGCCGACGACCACCACCAGCCCGCCGCCGACGACCGAGCCGCCGACGACGGCCCCGCCGACGACCACCGCGCCCCCGGCGAGCGAGACCACGATCCTCAACGCCTCCTCCGCCTCGGAGTCGCCGTCCTGACCCCCGTACGGACAAGGCGACGGCCCCGGGCGCGCTCACCGCACCCGGGGCCGTCCCCGTACTCGTACTCCCGCCGCCGCTAGAACAGCCGCAGCTTGTCGTCCTCGATGCCGCGCAGCGCGTCGTAGTCGAGGACCACGCAGCCGATCCCGCGGTCCGTCGCGAGGACCCGCGCCTGCGGCTTGATCTCCTGGGCCGCGAAGACGCCCTTCACCGGTGCCAGGTGCGGATCGCGGTTGAGCAGCTCCAGGTAGCGGGTCAGCTGCTCGACGCCGTCGATCTCGCCGCGCCGCTTGATCTCCACCGCGACCGTCGCGCCGTCGGCGTCCCGGCACAGGATGTCCACGGGGCCGATCGCCGTCGGGTACTCGCGGCGGATCAGGGTGTAGCCCTCGCCGAGGGTCTCGATGCGGTCGGCGAGCAGCTCCTGGAGGTGCGCCTCGACGCCGTCCTTGATGAGACCCGGGTCCACGCCCAGCTCGTGCGAGGAGTCGTGGAGGATCTCCTCCATCGTGATGATCAGTTTCTCGCCCGCTTTGTTGATCACGGTCCAGATGCCCGCCTCACCGTCGACACCCTCCTTCAGGGTGCACGGCGGGGACATCCAGTTGAGCGGTTTGTACGCCCGGTCGTCCGCGTGGATGGAGACGCTGCCGTCTGCCTTGACCAGGATCAGACGGGGCGCGGAGGGCAGGTGGGCCGTGAGTCGACCCGCGTAGTCCACGGAGCAACGGGCAATGACGAGACGCATGGTCGCCAACGCTACAAGACGGGCGCTCTTCCGCGCGATTCGGGCATCGGCCGCGCACCCCGTGGGGGTGGTCGTTGGCCGAACACCCGTCGGTTATCAGCCGGTTGTGTGCCCATTCTTCTGGTGTCGCCCGGACCGCGCGCTTACCGTGGAAGCTGGAGGTCGTCGTCCGTGCACGCTGCGTGGCGTACGTCGGCCTTCGTCCCTGCCCGCAAGACCCCGTCCGCGGGGTCGCGAGAGGAGAACCCATGTCGCTCGACGTCTCACCGGCCCTGTTGGAACAGGCCGAGCGAGGCGAGGTCGACGAAGCCGACTTCGTCGACTGCGTCCGGACCTCCCTGCCCTACGCATGGGAGATGATCAGTTCTCTGGTGGCACAGCTGAAGGTCGACGGCGGAGAGTTCGCCGACAACCAGACGCCGCCGCCGAATGAGCAGGCACGTGGTCAGCTGCTGCGCGCGCTCGCGAGCGATGCCATTCGTGGTGCGCTGCAGCGGCATTTCGGGGTGCGTCTCGCCTTCCAGAACTGCCACCGCGTGGCGGTCTTCCCGCTGGACCCGTCGGTGGACGAGCGCCTCGCCCGCTTCACGTCCGTACGGGGACAGCTGCTGAACCAGTCGCCCGAACTGCGCGACTGCTGAGACATGGTGCTGCCGCTCCACACCGCGGGAGGACGCGATCGATGCGAGCCGACGCGCATCGCCGCCGACAGGTGCAGGAGCGGCAGCACGGTCCGGAACAGGATCACACCAGGAGCGGCAGGACCTCCGCGCCCAGCCGCCGGACGTTCTCCTCGGTCGCCGCGAGGTCGCCCGAGCCCTCCGCGAGCAGGGCGAAGCGCGTGATGCCCGTACGCTCCGCGGTCGCCGCCAGCCGGTCCGCCGCGTGCCGCGGCGTGCCCACCGGGTGCAGCCCGCACAGCAGCTCCGTGTACGCGACGGGGTCCCGCATCACCCGGTGCCGGCCGTCCACCGTCACATGCGCGTCGAGCCCCTGCTTCAGCCAGCCCGGCATCGCCTTCACCAGCGCCTCCGCCGCGTCCGCGCCCCGGTCCGCGAGCTGCGCCACCCCCGCCGAGACGTGGCAGGCACCGATCCGCGCGATCTCCTCCGTAGCCCGCCCGGCCTCCCGCGCGCACCGCGCCCAGGCCGCGACCATCTCGGCCTTGTCCTCGTCGCCGCAGTGCATGCCGAGCAGCATCGGCAGTCCGCGCTCCGCCGCGAGCCTGACGCTCTTCGGCGAGGTGCAGGCCACCACCACCTCGGGGGAGGCCGCCCCGCCGATCAGCTCGTCGGGCCGGGGCACGACGGGCACCTCACGGAAAGCGAATCGTTCCCCCTCGGCGCCGACGCGCGGCTCGGTGAGCCAGCGAAGGAGCAGATCGAGCGATTCGGGGAACCTCTTCTCGTACGCATCGAGGCCCGCGCCGAAGACCTCCAGGTCGACCCAGGGACCGCCCCGGCCCACCCCGAGGGTGAACCTGCCGCCCGAGGTGAGGTGCAGCAGCGCCGCCTGCTCGCCGAGGGCCACCGGGTGGACGGTCGGCAGCACGCTCACCGCCGTGCCGACCCGGAGCCGCCGGGTGCGGCCGAGGAGCAGTGCGGCCAGTGTCACGGCCGAGGGGCAGACCCCGTACGGCACGAAGTGGTGCTCGGCGAGCCAGACGGAGTCGAGCCCCGCCTCCTCGGCGACCTCGGCGGTCCGCACCGCCCGGTGCAGTGCCTCCCCCTGGCCCTGGCCCGGGAACTGGGCTGCCAGAACGAACGTACCCACGCGCATCGCCTTCTGCCTCCTTGCGGCCGACGCGTATCTCCCCCCGCACTGGCACCAACGTCTGACACGTGCCAAAGGCAACGGCCGTTCATGAAGTTCTTGCGATTTTCGGCTAAGCCGTCCCGGGCGGGGCCCGGGGCACCGGATGGCGGCCCGTAGGCTGGAGGGAACGGTCCGTGTTCCCAGACCCCGTGAGGTGTGCCCGTGTCCCCGCGTCACAACCGCTCCCGAGGCGGCGAGAAGCCCGCGCAGCAGCAGGGCGATCACGGCGACCGGTACGGCGGTGTGCAGCGCACCGAGACCTGGCAGGGCGAGGAGTGGTACGTCCGGCTGGTCGCCGGGGCCAGCGCACCGGGCAAGCGCTACCGCTGCCCGGGCTGCGACCAGGAGATCCCGCCCGGCGCCCCGCACGTCGTCGCCTGGCCGGAGTGGGGCGGCGTCGACGACCGCCGCCACTGGCACAAGGCCTGCTGGAACGCGAAGGACCGCCGCACCAGCAGGGTGCAGCGGTCCCGCAACGCGCCGAGGTACTAGGGCCTGATCACACGTCCCGGCTGTTCAGCAGGGCGTACGCGCCGCCCAGGGCCGCCGCCGCGACGGCGGCCATGATCAGCAGCGCCTCCCAGCCCGCCGGGCCGGAGTCGCCGAACTGCGGGGCGTCGTTGTAGAGCGCGATCATCTGCGAGGGGATCGCGTAGGTGAACAGGAACTTCTGCACCGACTGCAGCGCCTCGGCCATCATGAACATGCCCGCCACCAGCGGCAGCAGCAGCAGACCGATCATCACCGTGATCGCGCCGGCCGAGTGCCGGATGACCGTCCCCACCGCGAGCGAGAGCAGCCCGAGCAGGGCCAGGTAGGCGCCCGCGCCGACCGTCGCCCGCAGCCACTCGCCGGTCGTCGGCGTCGCCGCCGTGTCCACGAGGGCGACCTGCGCCATCGCCACCAGGGTCGCCATCACCGTGGTGACCGAGAAGACCAGCAGGAAGAAGACGATCGCCTTCGCCGTCAGCACCCGGGCCCGGCTCGGGCAGGCCGTCAGGGTCGTACGGATCATGCCCGTGCCGTACTCGGAGGCGATCGTCAGGACGCCGAGCGTGATCACGCAGATCGACGCCGGCAGCATCCCGAAGAAGCCGAAGGCGAGCGCGGACTGCCCGCCCATCTCGACGTCGGCGCCCGAGGCGATGGCCGCGACGCCCAGGCCGATGGCGAGCATCAGCAGGATCATCACCCCGAGCGTCCACATCGTCGAACGCACCGAGCGGATCTTCGTCCACTCGGAGGCGAGCGCGTCACCGAGGTGCGCGGCGCGGACCGGGATGGGGGAGACGTAGGAGTACGGCGCCGAGGCCGGGGCCTGGTGGTGGGCGGGGGCGGTCATCGGGCGTCCTTGGTGGTGTCGCTCGGCTGCGGGAGGCTCGGCTGCGGGGCGGCCGGAGGGGCGTACGGACCGGGGGCGGCGGCCGGCGGGGCGTACGGCGCCGGCGCGGCGGCCGGAGGGGCGTACGGGGCCGGCGCCGCGGCCTGCGGACCGCCGGCGTACGGGTTCTGTCCGGGCGGCGGCGGGGCGTACCAGCCCTCCTGCGGCACGTCCTGGACCGGCGGCTGCGGCGGCATCCCGTACCCCGGCTGCCCCGGCTGCGCGGGCGGCTGGAGGTGGACGAGGCGGTCGTCGGTGGAGCGGTAGTCCACGGCGCCCTGCGTCAGCCGCATGTACGCCTCCTCGAGCGAGGCCTGGTGCGGGGACAGCTCCCAGAGCCGTACGTCCGCGCCGTGCGCCAGGTCGCTGATCCGCGGCAGGGGCAGGCCCGTGACGCGCAGCGCCCCGTCCGGCTCGGACAGCACCTGGCCGCCGGCCTCCATCAGCACCGACGTCAGCTTCTCCCGCTGCGCCGGCTCGGTGCCCGGGGTCCGCACCCGGGCGAAGTCGGCGGAGTTCGCCGAGATGAAGTCCTTCACCGGCATGTCGGCGAGCAGCTGCCCCCGGCCGATCACGATCAGGTGGTCGGCCGTCAGCGCCATCTCGCTCATGAGGTGGCTGGAGACGAAGACCGTGCGGCCCTCGGAGGCCAGCTTCTTCATCAGGTTCCGCACCCAGAGGATGCCCTCGGGGTCCAGGCCGTTGACGGGCTCGTCGAAGAGCAGCACCTGCGGGTCGCCGAGGAGGGCCGCCGCGATGCCGAGGCGCTGGCCCATGCCGAGCGAGAAGCCCTTCGAGCGCCGCTTGGCGACGTCCTGGAGGCCGACCACGCCGAGGACCTCGTCGACGCGCTGGGCCGGGATGCCGGCCAGCTGGGCGAGCGACAGCAGATGGCTGCGCGCGCTCCGGCCGCCGTGCACGGCCTTGGCGTCGAGGAGCGCGCCGACCTGGCGGGGGGCGTTCGGCAGCTGCCGGAAGGGGTGGCCGCCGATCGTGACGTGGCCCGCGGTGGGCCGGTCGAGCCCGAGGATCATGCGCATCGTCGTCGACTTGCCGGATCCGTTGGGCCCCAGGAAGCCGGTGACGACACCGGGCCTCACCTGGAAGGAAAGGTTGTACACGGCCGTCTTGGCGCCGTAGCGCTTCGTCAGGCCGACTGCCTCGATCATTCTCCAGCCCCATCGACAGGTCGGTCGCATCCATGTCGGGGCGTGGCGGCCTGTGGCCGGAGCCCCCCGTATGAGCTAGGAGCTTATCCAGGCGTTGACGGTTCCGGCCAAGCTCGGGGAATCACGGGAGGGGAATCAGGCGCCCACAGTCGGGCGTCCCGCAGCCGGGCGTCCCGCGATCAGGCGCCCGCGATCAGGCGTCCCGCTTCTTCAGCACCAGGTAGCCGCCGATGAGCGAGGCCACCACCCAGAGCACCATGATCCCGAGCCCGCCCCAGGGGCCGTACGGCGCCTCCTCCGAGTTCATCGCGTCCGGGACGACCCGCATGACCTTCGAGCCGGCCTGGTCCGGGAAGTAGAGCGCCACCTCCTTGGCCTTCGGGACCGCCGAGAGGATGTTCGAGACCAGGAGGAGGAACGGCACCAGGATGCCGAGCGACAGCATCGACGAACGCAGCATCGCCGCCACGCCCATCGAGAACAGGGCGATCAGGCCCATGTAGAGCCCGGCGCCGATCACCGCGCGCAGCACGTTGTCGTCGCCGATCGAGGCACGGTGCCCGCCGAGCAGCGCCTGCCCCAGGAAGAAGGCGGTGAAGCTCGTCGCGAGCCCCACCAGGAGGGCGAGCCCGCCCGCCACCGCGACCTTCGAGAAGAGGAAGGTCGCGCGCTGCGGCACGGCGGCCAGCGAGGTGCGGATCATGCCGGAGGAGTACTCGGTCCCCACCACCAGGACGCCGAAGACCACCATCGCCAGCTGCCCCAGGATCATCCCGGAGAAGCTGATCAGGGTCGGGTCGAAGGTGGCCCTCTCGACCGCCCTCATGTCGTTGAAGGTGGCGTTCGTCAGGGCGCTCAGCCCCGCGCCCATCGCCACCGTGACGAAGAAGGCGCTCGCCAGCGTCCAGACGGTCGACGACACCGTCCGGATCTTGGTCCACTCGGACTGCAGGACCGCGGATGCCACTGCCATCGATCAGGCTCCCTCGGAGGTCGTGCCCCACTGGGGGCCCGGCGCCCCGGCGTCGCTGTGGACGCCGGTGCCGCCGTGTACGTCGGTGCCGTGCGCGTGGTACTCCACCGCGGCGGCCGTCATCTGCATGAACGCTTCTTCGAGGGAGGCGCGCTGGGCACTCAGTTCGTGCAGCACGAGCCCGTTCTCCGCCGCCAGCTCGCCCAGCTTCTCCGTGCTCGCCCCGTCCACCTCGAGGGCGCCGCCGCCCGCCTCGATCACGAGAAATCCGTTGGCGTGGAGCACGTCCCGCAGCCGTTCCTGCTGCGGCGAACGCATTCGCACATAAGTCCGGGAATTCTGCTGGATGAAATCAGCCATCGACGTGTCGGCCAGCAGCTTTCCCTGCCCGATCACGATCAGGTGATCGGCCGTCAGCGCCATTTCACTCATCAGATGGCTGGAGACGAAGATCGTCCGGCCCTCGGCCGCCAACGCCTTCATCAGATTGCGGATCCAGTGAATTCCCTCGGGGTCCAGACCATTGACGGGTTCGTCGAACATCAGGATCTCGGGATCGCCCAGGAGCGCCGACGCGATGCCGAGCCGCTGCCCCATGCCGAGGGAGAAACCCTTCGACTTCTTCTTCGCGACCGCCGTCAGACCCACCAGGTCGAGCACCTCGTCCACCCGGCTCGCCGGGATGCGGTTGGACTGCGCCAGACACAGCAGGTTGTTGTACGCCGAACGGCCGCCGTGCATCGCCTTGGCGTCGAGCAGCGCCCCGATGTACTTCAGCGGCTCGGCCAGGTCCCGGTAGTGCTTGCCGTCGATCCGGACCGTCCCGCTCGTCGGGTTGTCCAGGTCGAGCATCATCCGCATCGTCGTCGACTTGCCCGCCCCGTTCGGCCCGAGGAAGCCGGTGATCACGCCGGGCCGGACCTGGAAGGAGAGGTGGTCGACCGCGGTCTTCGTCCCGTAGCGCTTGGTGAGGCCCTCAAGCTCGATCATGCGTCCCAAACTAAGGGCGCGCAAAACCCCCCGCCACCGGAATGACGGGGGGTCTTTTCTACGCCCGGGGGTGCTTGGCCCTGCGCCCGAGGGATGCTCAGCGCGACTGCTGGGCCGGGACGCCGGCCGTGCGCTCGTCGTCGATCGGGGAGCCGGCCGCCGCCACCGCGGCACCGGTCAGCGTCGCCAGCATCTCGCGGACGTTGGTCAGCTGCGCGTTGATCGAGTCGCGGCGGTTCGTCAGCGCCGCGAGCTCGCGCTCCGATTCCGAACGGATCCGGTCGGCCTTGGCGTTCGCGTCGGCCACGATGTCCTCGGCCTGGCGCTGCGCGGTCTCCACCGTCTGACGGGCCCGGCGCTCCGCGTCCGTGCGCAGCTTCTCGGCCTCCAGGCGGAGCTGCTCGGCGCGGTGCTCGATCTCCGCGAGGCGCTTCTCGGCCTTCGCCTGACGCGAGGCGAGGTCCCGCTCCGACTGCTCGCGGCGCTTCGCCAGGTTCGTCTCGAAGTCCGCGGCGGCCTGGGCGGCCTTGGCGCGGGTCTCCTCGAAGAGGGCGTCCGCCTCCTCGCGCTTCGACTGCGCGTCCTTCTGTGCCTCGGCACGCAGCGTGTTGGCCTCGCCCTGCGCCTTCTCGACGATCCGGACGCCCTCGTCCTCGGCCTTCGCCTTGCGCTCGGCCGCGAAGGACTCCGCGTCGTTGCGCACCTGCTGGGCGGCCGACTCGGCCAGCTCGCGGTGCTGCTCGGCCGCGCGACGGGCCTCCTCACGCAGGTCCTTCGCCTCCTCCTCGGCGAGCCGCAGGATCTTCTCGACACGGGCGCCGAGACCGGCGTACGACGGCTCGGCGTCGGTGACCTGCGCCTGGGCGTTCTGCGTCTCGAGGTGGAGCTCCTCGATCCGCTTCTCCAGAGAGGTGATGCGGGACAGGGCACTGTCGCGGTCGGCCACGAGCTTGGTAATGCGGTCGTCCACCTGACCGCGGTCGTAACCGCGCCGCACGAGCTCGAAGCCGAAGGGGGAGGAAGTGTCGCTCATGGGGTTCCTGTCGAATGAGACCGGTGAGGTGTTAGAGGGAATCCTAGGGGCCGAAGCGGCGTGTCATCGAGCGTATGCCCGTTTGATCTGGAGAATGTCCAGCCTTTTGAGTGGCTAGCCGTCCTGGGACTTGCCACCCGTACGAGTGGAACCCGACGACACACCCGCCTTGACCCCGTCCTTTCCGGCGGACGGCGTCTCGAAAGACTCCAACGCCTCCAGGACGTCCTGGACACGGGAGATCTCGGCATTGATGTCCTTGCGACGACGCGTCAGCACCTCCAGCTCGCGCTGGCCCTCCGCGACCGTCTTCTCGGCCTCGGCCGCGGCCTCCGCACGGATCCGCTCGGCCTCCGCCTTGATGGCCTCGGCCTCCGCGATGAGCGAGGCCTTCTTCTGCTCGGCCTCCTTCAGCAGCCCGTCCGCCTTGCGGACCGCGGCGATCCGGACCTTGCTCGCCTCCGAACTCGCCTCGGAGACCAGCTCCTTGGCCTTCTCCTCCGCCTCGGCGCGCTGCTCCTCGGCCGCCTTCACCAGCTTGTCGACGCGCTCGCCGGCCGTCTTCATCTGCTCGGCCGACTCGCGCCGCGCCCGCTCGTGCAGCTCCTCGATCTCGCCCTCGATCCGGCCCCGCAGCTCCTCGGCCCGCTCCCTTATGGCCGTCGCGTCGCTGCGCGCCCCGACGAGGAGCTCGTCCGCGTCCGTACGGGCCTGCTCCACCAGCGAGTTGCCCTCGACGGTCGCCTCGGCGACGATCCGCTCGGCCTCCTTGCGGGCCGCGCCGACCATCGTGTCCGCCTGCGACTCGGCCTCCGTGGTGGCGCGCAGCGCCTCCTCCTGGGCCTTGGCGACGAGCTGGTCCGCCTGCTCGGCCGCGTCGGAACGCTTCCGGGCCCCGGCCTCGCGGGCCTCGTCGAGGATCCGGTCCGCCTCCTCGCGGGCCTCCGCGCGCATCTGCTCGCCCGCGGCGGCGGCGTCGGCCTTCACGCGCTCCGACTCGGTACGGATCCGCTCGGCGTCCCGCAGGGCCTCCGCGATCGCCTCGGCGCCCTCGGCGCGCAGCCGCTCGGCCTCCTCCGAGGCCGCGGCGACGGTGCGTTCGGCCTCGGCACGGGCGTCCGCGCCGACCGAATCGGCCAGTTCGGCCGCCTCGTTCACGATCCGCTCGGCCTCGGCCGTCGCCTCGCCGACGAGGGTGTCGGCCTGTTCGGCGGCGTCCGTACGGCGCTTGTCGGCGGCCTTGCGGGCCTCGTCCAGGATCTGGTCGGCGTCGGCGAGCGCGGCGTTCCGCAGGGCCTGGGCGTGCGCCTCCCCATCGGCCTTGACCTGCTCGGCCTCCGCGCGCAGCCGCTCGGCGTCCCGCTCGGTCGTCTCGCGCAGCTCGGCGGCCTCGGCCGCGATCCGCTCGGCCTCGGCCGTCGCCTCGCCGACAAGGGCGTCGGCCTGCTCGGCCGCGTCCGCGCGCCGCTTGTCCGCGGCCTGCCGGGCCTCGTCGAGGACCCGCTCGCCCTCGGCACGGGCCTCCGCCCGCAGCGCCTCCGCCTGCGCCTCACCCTCGGCCTTGACCTGCTCGGCCTCGGCCCGGAGGCGCGCGGCGTCCTGCTCGGTCGTCTCCATGAGCTCGACCGCCTCGGCGGTGAGCCGCTCGGCCTCGGCCGTCGCCTCCCCGATGAGCGTGTCGGCCTGCTCGGCGGCGTCCGTACGGCGCTTGTCGGCGGCCTGCCGGGCCTCGTCGAGGACCCGCTCGCCCTCGGCACGGGCCTCGGCCCGCAGCGCCTCAGCCTGCGCCTCGCCCTCGGCCTTGACCTGCTCGGCCTGCTCGAGGAGCTCGGCGGCCTCGGCCGCGATCCGCTCGGCCTCGGTGGTGGCCTCGCCGATGAGGGCGTCCGCCTGCTCGGCGGCGTCCGCGCGTCGCTTGTCGGCGGCCTTGCGGGCCTCGTCGAGGACCTGCTCGGCGTCGGCGAGCGCCGCGTCGCGCAGCGCCTCCGCGTGCGCTTCCCCATCGACCTTGACCTGCTCGGCCTGCTCGAGCAGCTCGGCGGCCTCGGCCGCGATCCGCTCGGCCTCCGCGCGCGCCTCGCCGACCGTCGTCTCGGCGCGCTCGGCGGCCTCCGAACGGATCCGGTTCGCGTCGTCCCGGGCGTCCGCGCGGGTGCGGGCCGCGTCCTGCTCGGCCGAGGCGAGCGAGTCCGTCGCCTCCGTCCGTACCCGCTGCGCGTACTCGGCGGTGTCCGCCCGCAGCTTCTCCGCCTCGGCGAGCGCGTCCGTGACCGTCCGCTCCGCCAGCGCCTTCGCGGCCTCCGACTCCTCCTGGGCACGCGCCCGCGTGGCGGCGGCGTCCTCGGACGCCCGCTCCCGCTCCTCGTACGCGTCGGAGCGGACCCGGTCCGCCTCCTCCTGCGCCTCGGTGCGCGTCCGCTCGGCCGCGTGCTCGGCGGCGGAACGCAGCCCGGCGATCTCCTCCTCGGCCTGCTCGCGCAGCCCGGCGACGGAGTCCCGCACCTCCTGGGCGGCTCGCGTGGCCGCGGCGACCATCTCGGTCGCCCGCGTGTCCGCCTCCTCGACCAGGCGCTGCGCCTCGGCCTGCGCGTCCTCGACCCGCTTGCGGGCGGCCGCGAGGAGCTCCTCGGACTGCTCCCGGGCGTGCTCGCGCTCCCGGCCGGCCTCGGAGCGGGCCGACTCCAGGGTCTCCTCGGCCTCCCGGCGGCGCCGGACGGCCTCCTCCTGCGCGGCGGCAAGGGCCTCGGCGGCCTCGGCGCCCACCCGCTCGGCGGCGGCCGCGGCCTCGGCCCGCAGCCGGTCGGCGGTCTCCTGGGCCTCCGACCTCAGCCGCTCGGCCTCCTCGGAGGCCTCCGTGCGGAGCCGTACCGCCGCGGCCTCGGCCTCCGTACGCGTCGTGGACGCGTCCGAGGCGGCCTCGGCGCGCAGCCGCTCGGCCTCCTGCTCGGCCTGCTCCTGGAGCGTACGGATCCGCTCGGCGGCCTCGGCGCGCAGCCGCTCCGTCTCCTCGGCGGCCTCGCGCCGGATCCGCTCGCCCTCGGCCCGCGCCTCGCTGAGCTCCTCACCGGCGGCCGCGACCTTCGCCTCGGCGTCGGCGTGCAGCCGGGTCAGTTCCTCGGCGGCCTCCGCGCGGCGCGCCTCGGCGGCCCGCTCGGCGTCCGCGCGCAGCCCGGCGGCGGCCTCCTCGGCCGCGGTCTTCACCGACTCGGCCTGCTCCTCGGCCTCGGCGCGCAGCCGCTCGGCCTCGGCGCGGGTGCGCTCCAGGGTCTCCTCGGCCTGGGTGCGGAGCGTCTGGGCGCGCTCCATCGCCTCCGACTTGACCCGCTCGCTCTCGGCGCCGGCCTTGGTGCGCTGCTCCTCGGCGTCCGTACGGGCCTTGGTGAGGAGCTCCTCGGCGGTCTTCGCCGCCTCCTCGATCTGCTGGAGGGCCTCGCGGCGGGCCTCGGAGCGGATCCGCTCGCCCTCGTCGACGGCCTCGGCGCGCAGGGCCTCGGCCTCGCCGCGCAGCCGGCGGGCCTCCTCCTGGAGCTCGACCGTCTTGGCGCGGTACTCCTTGGTGTCGTCCTTGGCCGAGCCGAGCAGTTCGTCGGCCTGCTCCCCGGCCTCGGCGCGCAGCCGGTCCGCCTCGGTCTCGGCCTCGCGGCGGACCCGCTCGGCCTCCTCGGCGGCCTTGCGGGTGGTCTCCCGGGCGTCCTCGGACGCCTTGGTGAGGATCTCCTCGGCGCTGCGGGCGGCCTTGGCGAGCGCGGCGGCGGAGTCCTCGGCGGCGGCCGTGACGGCCTTCTCGGTGGCCTCGGTGACGAGCTTCTCCGCCTGGGCGGTGGCCTCGCGGAGCTTCTCCTCGGCCTCCGCCTTGAGGGCCTCGGCCTCCTTGGTGGCCTCGCCGACGAGCCGGGCGATCTCCGTCTTCGCGGTGCGGGTGCGCTGCTCGTTGACCTGCTCGGCGGAGGAGAGCTGCCGGGCGGCGGCCTCCTTGGCCTCGGTGAGGGCCTTCTCGGCCTCGGCGCGGGCGACCCGGAGCTTCTCCTCGGCCTCCTGCATGCGCTGTTCGGCGGCGCGGGAGAGCTCGGTGGCCTGCCGGCGGGCCTGGTCGGTCTCGGCGGCGGTGGTCGAGCGGAGCTGCTCGGCGTGGCTGGTGGCCTCCTGCGCCTGGCTGGAGGCGGCGCTCAGGAGCCGCTCGGCGTCCTTGCGGGCGCGCAGCAGAATCGCTTCGGCCTCGGCACGGGCGGCCTCCGCCTCGGTGCCGACGCGGCGGCTGGTCTCCTCGGCGAGCCGGGTGGCCTCGGCGCGGGCGGCGGCGAGGGACTGCTCGGCCTCCGCGCGGGACTCCTCCAGCAGGCGGCGGGCCTGGGACTCGGTGCGGGCGCGCAGCTGTTCGGCCCAGGCGACGTTCTCGTTGACGTGCGCCTCGACGGTCTGGCGGCGCTCGTTGAGCTCCTGGTCGAGCTGCTGGCGGCGCTGGACGGCCTCGTTGTGCAGTTCGGCCTGGAGCCGGGCCTGGTGCTCGGCGTGCTCCTGGAGGATGCGCTGGGTCTGGGCGCGGGCCTCGCGCAACTCGCGCTCGGCGTCCTGGCGGAGCTGCTCGGCCTGCGCCTGCGCGTTCCGCAGCAGCTGCTCGGCCTGGTAGCCGATGTCGGCGCTGTCGTACGCGGGCCGGGACGCGATGGTGCGGCGCGCCTCGTGGAGCTTGGCGCGCAAGACCTCGACCTGGTAGCCCAGGTCCTCGGCATGCTGGACGGCCTTCTCGCGTTCGGTCTTCAGCCGGTCCATCTCGGCTTCGAACCTGGCGAGATGGTCGTCTTCAGCTCGGCGGCTCTCCTGGTGTTCGTAGCCCCGCACTGCGCGGTCCCATCCGTCCCCTGGTCGCAACACTCTTACGAGCACGCCCTCACGGCCGAGGACGGACCCCCGGGGAATCGTGGCAGATCGGACGACCCCGACATCCCGACTTCGATGCCGCACGGAGCGGCCCCGACCGGCCCCGGCCCGGAGCCGCCCACTCTACCGGGCCAGGAATCCGGAGGTCAGTGCTCCGCTGAGGAGTGGTCAGCGGACGGCTCGGCCGAGGTGACCAGTTCCGTGAGGACGCCGTGGCAGTCCTTGGGGTGGAGGAAGGTGATCCGGGAGCCCATGGAGCCGATCCGCGGCTGGTCGTAGAGGACCCGTACGCCCTTCTCGCGGATGGCGGCGGCGTCCCCGTCGACGTCGGCCGTGCCGAACGCGATGTGGTGCACGCCCTCGCCGTTCTTGGCGAGCCACTTGCCCACCGCCGAGTCCTCCCGGGTGGGCTCCAGGAGCTGGAGGTACGAGGCCCCGCCGTCCGAGGTCTCGTTGATCTTGAGCATGGCCTCGCGGACGCCCTGCTCCTCGTTGACCTCGGAGTGGAAGACCTCGAAACCGTACGTGGCACGGTAGAACTCGACAGTCTTGTCCAGGTCGAAACAGGCGATCCCGATGTGGTCGATACGCGTCAGCATGGCTCCAGTGCACCGCCGGAACGGTGGTTACGCAACGTGCGCGCGATCACACCATCGGGCCGGTGACCGTTCGCCGCACCGCTCAGTACATTGGCGGTAAACCCTCGTTCACTCCTCATCCCAAGGGGCCGTGCCTCATGTCTGGAACGACCGGTACCACCTCAGTGATCGTCGCGGGCGCCCGCACGCCCATGGGTCGCCTCCTCGGCTCGCTCAAGTCCTTCTCGGGCGCCGACCTCGGTGGCTTCGCCATCAAGGCGGCCCTCGACCGCGCCGGCATCGGCGGCGACCAGGTGCAGTACGTGATCATGGGCCAGGTGCTCCAGGCGGGCGCCGGGCAGATCCCCGCCCGCCAGGCCGCCGTCAAGGCCGGCATCCCGATGAACGTCCCCGCGCTCACCATCAACAAGGTGTGTCTGTCGGGTCTCGACGCCATCGCGCTCGCCGACCAGCTGATCCGCGCCGGCGAGTTCGACATCGTCGTCGCCGGCGGCCAGGAGTCCATGACCAACGCCCCGCACCTGCTGCCGAAGTCCCGCGAGGGCTTCAAGTACGGCGCCATCGAGATGCTCGACGCCATGGCGTACGACGGCCTCACCGACTCCTTCGAGGGCATCGCCATGGGCGAGTCCACGGAGAAGCACAACACCCGCCTCGGCATCGGCCGCGAGGTGCAGGACGAGCTCGCCGCCCTCTCGCACCAGCGCGCCGCCGCCGCCCAGAAGAACGGCATCTTCGAGGCCGAGATCACCCCGGTCGAGATCCCGCAGCGCAAGGGCGAGCCGGTCGTCTTCTCCAAGGACGAGGGCATCCGCGCGGAGACCACCGCCGAGTCCCTCGGCAAGCTCCGCCCGGCCTTCACCAAGGACGGCACCATCACCGCCGGCACCGCCTCGCAGATCTCCGACGGCGCCGCCGCCGTGGTCGTCATGAGCAAGGCCAAGGCGGAGGAGCTGGGCCTGGAGTGGATCGCCGAGATCGGCGCCCACGGCAACGTGGCCGGCCCGGACAACTCCCTCCAGTCGCAGCCGTCCAACGCGATCCTGCACGCCCTCAAGAAGGAGGGCCTGGAGGTCTCCGACCTCGACCTGATCGAGATCAACGAGGCCTTCGCCGCCGTCTCGCACCAGTCCATGAAGGACCTCGGCGTCACCCCCGAAAAGGTGAACGTCAACGGTGGCGCCATCGCGCTCGGCCACCCGATCGGCATGTCCGGCGCCCGTCTGGTGCTGCACCTGGCCCTGGAGCTCAAGCGGCGCGGCGGCGGCGTCGGCGCGGCCGCCCTGTGCGGTGGCGGCGGTCAGGGCGACGCGCTGATCGTGCGCGTCCCCGGCAACGGCAAGTAAGCACCCGGCTCAACCGGCAAGGAGCAGTCGCACATGGTGGACGTCCCCGAACTCGTCGCCCAGGCACGGGAGGGCAGGCCGCGGGCCGTGGCCCGGCTGATCTCGCTCGTGGAGGGGGCGTCCCCGCAGCTGCGCGAGGTGATGGCGGCGCTCGCGCCGCTCACCGGCGGCGCGTACGTGGTGGGCCTGACCGGCTCGCCGGGCGTGGGCAAGTCCACGTCGACGTCCGCGCTGGTCTCCGCGTACCGCCGGGCGGGCAAGCGGGTCGGCGTCCTCGCCGTCGACCCGTCCTCCCCGTTCAGCGGGGGAGCGCTCCTCGGCGACCGGGTCCGGATGTCGGAGCACGCCTCCGACCCGGGCGTCTACATCCGCTCCATGGCCACCCGCGGCCACCTGGGCGGGCTCGCCTGGTCCGCCCCGCAGGCCATCCGCGTCCTGGACGCGGCCGGCTGCGAGGTGATCCTCGTGGAGACCGTCGGCGTCGGGCAGTCGGAGGTGGAGATCGCCTCGCAGGCCGACACCTCGGTCGTGCTCCTCGCCCCGGGCATGGGTGACGGGATCCAGGCCGCGAAGGCGGGCATCCTGGAGATCGGCGACGTGTACGTGGTGAACAAGGCGGACCGGGACGGCGCGGACGCCACCGCCCGGGAGCTCAACCACATGCTGGGCCTCGGCGAGGCGCGGGCCGCGGGCGACTGGCGGCCGCCGATCGTCAAGACGGTCGCGGCGCGCGGCGAGGGCATCGACGAGGTCGTGGAGGCCCTGGAGAAGCACCGCGCCTGGATGGAGGAGCACGGGGTCCTGGCGGAGCGTCGCCGGGCCCGTGCGGCGCGCGAGGTGGAGACCATCGCGGTCACGGCCCTGCGCGAGCGCATCGGCGACCTGCACGGCGACCGGCGTCTGGACGCCCTCGCCGAGCGGATCACGGCGGGCGCCCTCGACCCGTACGCGGCCTCGGACGAGCTGGTCGCGAGCCTGACCGGAAACTGACCTCCGGCACGTACGAGAAGGGCCCCTCCGGTCATCGGAGGGGCCCTTCTCATCTCTGTCAGGTCACGGCTTGCCGCGGCGGCCGCGGAGCTGCTCGGCGACGGGCTTCAGGGACTGGTGGAGGTCGCCGAGGGCCTCGCCGCTGAGCTGGTCGATGAAGTGCTTGCGCACCGACTCGACGTGGTGCGGGGCGACCTTGCGCATGGTGTCCATGCCGTCGTCGGTCAGGACGGCGTAGAGCCCGCGTCGGTCGGACTCGCAGTTCTCCCGGCGTACGAGCCCCGCGTTCTCCATCCGGGTGATCTGGTGGGAGAGCCGGCTCTTCGACTGGAGGGTGGCGGCGGCGAGGTCGCTCATGCGCAGCCGCCGCTCCGTCGACTCCGAGAGGTTCACGAGGATCTCGTAGTCGTTCATCGTCAGGCCGAAGGGCTGGAGGTCCCTCTCCAGCTGGTACGTCAGCATTCTCTGGACGTCCAGGAACGTGCGCCAGGCGCACTGCTCGCCGTCGGTGAGCCAGGGGGTGGCGGTCTCGGTCTCCATGTATGGATTCTACCTAAGAAGTTGAATACTTGACGAAGTCTGGGAGCGCGCGTTCGATGACGTCACACTCCGCAGACTACCGCTCACAGACCGAAGCGACGCTGGAGGTCACCGAGCTGGCCGGGAAGTCGCGGCACCGCACCCAGCGGCCCCTGGCCGGAACCAGCCGCCCCGTGCCCGCCCGGCACCCCCGCCTGCGCCGGCGGCGCACCGATCGACCGCTCCGCCATCAGCAGCTCCGTCGACTGGAGCAGTACCGTACCCGCTCCCACGAACTCGAACTGGTGCTCCTCGCCCGAGGTGCCCCCGATGCCCGTCAGCGCGCGGACGCCGCCCATTACGCCGGTCATGTAGCCGTGGTCGTAATGGTGACAGGGCGAAGGGCAGTCCGCCCAGCCCACCAGCGCCTGCGGGTCCACCCGCAGCGGCGGCTCCATGAAGACCACCGGGCCGTTCGACGCGGCCACGAACTTGCCCGTGCCGATCAGCGTCACGAAGCCCGGCACGATCGACTGCTTCAGCGCCAGCGAGGGCTGGTAGGCCAGCAGATTGCCCGACCGGATCGTCAGATTGCCCTCGTCCAGGTCGTACGAGTTCACGTCGAAGGACCGGTCCGCCAGCAGCATCTTCCCGCTGCCCTCGGCCACCACCCAGTCGCTCGCGTGCAGCGGCGAGTGGAAGGAGGTCCGCACCAGACGGTCGAGCCGCCCGTGCCCGATGCCGTTGAACTCGATCCGCCCGTAGTAGGCGATCATCTTCCCCTTCTGCAGGAACCACTGGGAGCCCTTGAGCTCCACGCAGAAGGTGTACGCATTGACGTTGTCGTCCGACGGCAGGGTCATCGGATCGTGGATCACGGGACCGGTCACAGCTTTTCCTCCGAGGCCTGCACGTACACCACACCGTTGCCGCTCAGCTCCAGCTGGAAGGCCTCGCCCGAGCCGCGCCCCACCATGTCGCGCCAGCCCAGCGCGGTGGACAGCTTGTTCTGCACGTCGCCGCGGTGCGCCACGTACGCCTGCGGGTCGACGTGCACCGGGCGGCCGGGGGCGATCGGCAGCTCGATCACCCCGCCGTGCGCCATCACGGCCACCGAGCCGTGCCCGCGCAGGGTCGTGGTGAACAGGCCCTGGCCGGTCACCTGGCCGCGGACCATGCCCATGATCCCGCCCTGCGAGCCCATGAACATCGTGCCCTGCTCCAGGGTGCCGTCGAAGGCGAGCAGCCGGTCCGCCTCGACGTACAGGGTGTCGCCGGCCAGCGCGACCACGTGGACGTGGTGCCCGCCGTGCCCGAACATCACCGTGCCGTTGCCCTCGACCGACATCAGCGGGGTCGCCTCGCCGGCCACCCGGCGGCCGATCATCGACATCAGGCCGCCCTGGCCGCCCGCCATGTTCGGCGTGAAAGTGACGTCGCCGCGGTACGCGAGCATCGCGCCGCGCTGACTGAACATCCGCTGCCCGGGGATGACGGTCGCCTCGACCATCTTCGAGTTGATCTCGCGGAACGGCATCAGACGTCACCGCCGATCGTGTTCCGCTCGCTCGGCTGGACGTAGACGAGCCCGTCGCCCTCGAAGCGGATCTGGAAGGCCTCGCCGCCGCCCTCGCCCATGAGGGTGCGGAAGGTCACACCCGACTGGAAGTGCTGCTGGAGGTTGCCCTGGTGGGCGATGTACGCGCCCGGGTCGACCTGGAGCGGGTACTGCGGGGTCACCCGCAGCACCACCGCCGGACCGTCCGACATGATCGCCGCCTGGCCCGTGCCCTCGACCGTGGTCGTGAACAGACCGTTGCCGGTGGCGCCGCCGCGCAGCCCCGTGAAGGAGGTGCCGGTGCGCAGCCCCGCGTCCGTGCAGAGCAGATTGCTCGCCTCCACCCAGAGCTTGTCGCCGTGCAGCGAGACGAGGTTGATCTCGGAGGCCCGGTCGGCGAACCAGCAGGTCCCCTGGCCGCGCACCTCCATCACCTCCATCTGCTCACCCGTGAGCCGGCGGGTCACCATGCCGCGCAGGCCCTCACCGCCGCCGCTCATCTTCTTGAACGCCATCTGGCCGTCGTAGGCGACCATCGAGCCGTTCTTCGCCTTGACGGCGTCGCCGGTCATGGAGACCGCGAGCACCTTGCTGCCTTGGAGTCGGAACGTTGCCACCCGAGGAAGGTACTGGGCCCCCGGCTAAAGGGACAGCAAAGTCGCCGTGCACAATGGACGGGCCCTTGTGCATCCGTTCACAAGATCGAACGAAGGTGACCCCCTCCGTGGACATCAAGACCGCTTCCTCCCTCCACAGGCTCCGGCTCGTCTCCGCGCCGGAGGCCGTCTCGTTCCTGCTCCTGCTGGTCTGCTCGGTGCTCAAGCGGACGACGGACTTCAACGCGGTTCCGGTCATGGGCGCGGTCCACGGCGCGCTCTTCGTCCTGTACGTCCTCTTCTGGCTGGACGCCTGGAACAAGACCAAGTGGAGCTTCGGCACCGCCGCCCTCTACTTCGTCCTCTCGGTGCTGCCCTTCGGCGGCTTCTACGCCGAGCGGAAGCTGAAGCGCGCGGCCGCGGACGCGGTCATCGCCTCCCGCGCCCGCGCGGAGCAGGCCGAGAGCGCGGTGAAGGCATGATCGTCGCGTTCTCCGTCACCCCCCTCGGCGTGGGGGAGGAGGTCGGCGAGTACGTCGCCGACGCCGTCCGGGTCGTCCGGGAGTCCGGCCTGCCGAACCGTACCGACGCGATGTTCACCTCGATCGAGGGCGACAGCTGGGACGAGGTCATGGACGTCGTGAAGCGCGCCGTCGCCGCCGTCGAGGCCCGCGCGCCGCGCGTCTCGGTGGTCATGAAGGTCGACATCCGCCCGGGCGTGACGGACGGCCTGACCACGAAGGTCGAGACGGTGGAGCGCCACCTCGGCGCCTGACGCCGCACTGTTCCGAAGGGACTTCGAACGGACGGAGCCCCCGGGTCCTGCCCCAGGACCTGGGGGCTCCGCGCTGCGGCCCGGCGTCACGCCGCCTCCGGCTGCGAGACCGCGATGCCCAGCGGCGTCCGCTCGTACAGCACCTGGTGGCCGTACCGCCGCGAGGTCAGCAGCCCCGCGTCCCGCAGCACCGCCAGGTGCGAGGAGACGGACGACGGCGCCCTGCCCAGGAGATGGGCGAGCGCCGTGGTCCCCATCGGCTCGGCCAGGGCGCACAGGACGTCCGCCCGCACCGGACCGAGCAGCCGGGCCAGCGCATCGGGGGTGCGGTCCCGGGGCTCGGACCACAGCCCGCCGATCCCGCGCGCCGGATAGACCACCGTCGGCTGCCACGGCGGATCGAAGCCGCTCACCACGTCCGGCCAGGTGAACACCGACGGCATCAGGACGAGCCCCTGCCCGTCCAGCGGCCGGTCGTGTTCCCCGGGATAGTCCACCCGCAGCGTGGCCGTCTCCGCCGCCCAGTCGAAGGCCGGGTGCAGCTCGCCCAGGAGCCGTTCGAGCCCGCCCTCCGCGAGCCGCCGCGAGTGGTAGGCCACGTCCGCCTCCAGGAGCGCGCGCAGCCGGGGCCACTCCGGGGCGATCAGCGCCTCGTAGGCCGCTTTCAGCAGGTCCGCGAGCCGCAGCACCGCGCCGGCGGGATCCGCGAGCAGCCGCCGCCCCTCCGGGGTGTCCGCCGCCCCCGGGGTCTCCGCGAGCGCCCGCTCGAAGTCGTCCAGGACGAGCGCGGGATCGGTCTCCCGTACGGCGGCGATCTCGTCCTCGAAGGCGGCGGCGGGGCCGAGGGGCGGGGGGTAGAGGAAGTCCGGGCTGTGCCCGCGCAGCGGCATGAGCAGCTGCAACGGCCCGAGATCGAGCTCCCGCGCGGCGCCGGCGATCCGCCGCATCCAGGGCAGGTGGTAGCCCTGCTTCGCGGGCCGCGCGAGGACGCGCACGGCGGAGTGCGTCTCCCAGAGCGGGGAGATCGCGAACCGTATCCGCAGCGGGTCGGCCTCACCGAAACGGAGGTGGTACGGCACGGGGCCCTCCGGGGGACGCGGCTGAACATTCGGCTGGAGCCGAAAGTCTAGGGCGCGGCCCCTGCGCCCGGCAGGCTGCGCCCATGCCCGAGAACGACACCCGGACGCCGACGACGGCGCCCGCGAACACCCCTGCCCCCGCACCTTCGGCGCCTGCCACAGCCACCACCGCGCCCGCGGCCCCGGCGCAGGCCGGGGCTCCCACGGCCGCGGCGGCCCCCGCGCGCCCCGCCGTTCCCGGCGCCTTCGGCGCCGCCCCGGGCGGGGGCACCGGTCCCGAGAGCGCGCCTGCCCCCGCTCCGACCGCCGGCCTCGCGGCCGCGCCCGGCAAGGTGGGCGCCCCCGACCCCCGCCCCGGCTACCGCGCCGTCTTCGCCGTCCGCGAGTTCCGGTTCGTGTTCGTGGCGCATCTGTTCTCGTTGCTCGGGGTCGTCGTCAGCGAGCTCGCGCTCACCGTGCTCGTGTACGACATGACACGGTCGCCGCTGCTCTCCTCCCTCACCTTCGCGCTCGGGTTCCTGCCGTACCTCGTCGGCGGCACCCTCCTCGCCGGGCTCACCGACCGGCTCCCGCCCCGGCGGATCCTCGTCGTCTGCGACCTCGTCTGCGCCGGCTGCGTCGCGCTCATGGTCGTGCCCGCCACCCCCGTCGCCGTCCTGCTCGTGCTGCGCTGCGCCATCGCCGTCGTCTCGCCCGTCTTCAACGGCACCCGCACGGCGACCCTCGCCGACATCCTCGGCGAGGGCGATCTGTTCGTCCTCGGGCGGTCGCTGCTGCGGATCGTGTCGCAGAGTGCGCTGCTCACCGGCTTCGCCGCCGGCGGTGTTCTCCTCACCGTCGTCCCGCCGCGCGGCGCCCTCGTCGTCACCACCGCCACCTTCCTCGCCTCCGCGCTGTTGCTGCGCCTCGGGACCGCCCGCCGTCCCGCCCGGGGGAGCGACTCGCCAGGGCTCTCCGGGACCTGGGCCGTGCTGCGGAACCGGCGCGTGCGCGCCCTGATGCTGATGTTCTGGGTGCCGCCGCTCTTCGCCGTGGTCCCCGAGGCCCTCGCCGCCCCCTACGCCGACGAGATCGGCGTCTCCACCGCCGCCCTCGGCCTCCTCATGTGCGCCCTGCCCGTCGGGACCATCACGGGCGAGCTCCTCGCCGGATCGTTCCTCTCCGCCGCCGCCCGCTCCCGGATCGTGCTGCCGCTCGCCGTCGCCGGTGTCCTGCCGTACCTCCTGTACGCGCCCCGGCCCGGCGTCGCCCTCGCGGCCGTCGCGCTCTTCCTGGCCGGCGCCACCGGCGCGTACACCCTCGGCCTCGACGCCTGGTTCGTCGCCGCCGTCCCCGAGGAGCAGCGGGGGAGGGCCATGACCCTGATGACCGCGGGCATGATGACCGTCCAGGGCGTCGGTATGGCGGGGGCAGGGGTCGCCGCCGAGTTCGCCTCCGTGCACGTGGTCGTCGCCGGTGCCGGCGTCCTCGGCACGCTCTGCCTCCTCGTCGCCGCCGTCGAGCTGCGGGCGACCGGAGACGGTGACCTGCGCGGCGACCGAAAGGCGAGACGGGGCTGACCGGCATATGACCAGTCGGTATGGTCGACGGGTGCCGAAGCCGCTCAGTCTCCCCTTCGACCCCATCGCCCGAGCCGACGAACTCTGGCAGAAGCGCTGGGGCCCGGTCCCCTCGATGGCCGCGATCACCTCGATCATGCGCGCCCACCAGATCCTCCTCGCGGAGGTCGACGCGGTCGTCAAGCCGTACGGGCTGACCTTCGCGCGGTACGAGGCCCTGGTCCTGCTCACCTTCTCCAAGGCGGGGGAGCTGCCGATGTCCAAGATCGGCGAGCGGCTGCAGGTCCACCCGACCTCGGTGACGAACACGGTGGACCGGCTGGTGAGGTCGGGGCTCGTGAGCAAGCGGCCCAACCCCAACGACGGGCGCGGCACCCTCGCCTCCATCACCGAGAAGGGGCGCGAGGTGGTCGAGGCGGCCACCCGCGACCTGATGGAGATGGAGTTCGGCCTCGGCGCGTACGACGCCGAGGAGTGCGCGGAGATCTTCGCGATGCTGCGCCCGCTGCGGGTCGCGGCGGGCGACTTCGACGAGGGCTGACCGCACCCCGTACCCGCGCGAAGATCGCCCGGATCGTGCCGTTACGCTCGACGGCATGAAATCCAGCGTGCTGACCCGCTACCGCGTCATGGCCTACGTGACCGCCGTCATGCTCCTCGTCCTGTGCGCGTGCATGGTCGCCAAGTACGGCTTCGGCGTCGGCGAGGACCTGACCTTCGCGGTCTCGCAGCTCCACGGCGTCCTCTACATCATCTACCTGATCTTCGCCTTCGACCTGGGCTCCAAGGCGAAGTGGCCGTTCGGCAAGCTGCTGTGGGTCCTGGTCTCCGGCACCATCCCCACCGCCGCGTTCTTCGTCGAGCGCAAGGTCGTCGCGGAGACGCTTCCGCTGGTCGGCGGCGCGCGGCCGGAGCCGGTCAAGGCCTGAGCATTCACCCCCGCACTGATGTGCGGGGGTTTGCCATCGACATTTACTAGGACGTCCTAGTAAATTCGAAGCATGGACGCTGACGCCATCGAGGAAGGCCGCCGTCGCTGGCAGGCCCGTTACGACAAGGCCCGCAAGCGGGACGCCGACTTCACCACGCTCTCCGGGGACGAGGTGGAGCCCGTGTACGGGCCCCGCCCCGGCGACACCTACGAGGGGTTCGAGCGCATCGGCTGGCCCGGCGAGTACCCCTTCACCCGGGGACTCCACCCGACCGGCTACCGGGGCCGGACCTGGACCATCCGCCAGTTCGCCGGCTTCGGCAACGCCGAGCAGACCAACGAGCGCTACAAGATGATCCTGGCCGCCGGCGGCGGCGGCCTCTCCGTCGCCTTCGACATGCCGACCCTCATGGGCCGCGACTCCGACGACCCCCGCTCCCTCGGCGAGGTCGGCCACTGCGGTGTCGCCATCGACTCCGCCGCCGACATGGAGGTCCTCTTCAAGGACATCCCGCTCGGCGACGTCACCACCTCCATGACGATCAGCGGCCCCGCCGTGCCCGTCTTCTGCATGTACCTCGTCGCCGCCGAGCGCCAGGGCGTCGACCCGGCCGTGCTCAACGGCACGCTCCAGACCGACATCTTCAAGGAGTACATCGCGCAGAAGGAGTGGCTCTTCGAGCCCGAGCCCCATCTGCGCCTCATCGGCGACCTGATGGAGCACTGCGCGGCGAACATCCCCGCGTACAAGCCGCTCTCGGTCTCCGGCTACCACATCCGCGAGGCCGGGGCGACGGCCGCGCAGGAGCTCGCGTACACCCTCGCCGACGGCTTCGGCTACGTCGAGCTGGGCCTGAGCCGAGGCCTGGACGTGGACGTCTTCGCGCCCGGCCTGTCCTTCTTCTTCGACGCGCACCTCGACTTCTTCGAGGAGATCGCCAAGTTCCGCGCCGCCCGCCGCATCTGGGCCCGCTGGATGAAGGAGGTCTACGGTGCCAAGACCGACAAGGCGCAGTGGCTCCGCTTCCACACCCAGACCGCCGGCGTCTCCCTCACCGCCCAGCAGCCGTACAACAACGTCGTGCGCACCGCGGTCGAGGCCCTCTCCGCCGTCCTCGGCGGCACCAACTCCCTCCACACCAACGCCCTCGACGAGACCCTCGCGCTCCCCAGCGAGCAGGCCGCCGAGATCGCGCTCCGCACCCAGCAGGTGCTGATGGAGGAGACCGGCGTCGCCAACGTCGCCGACCCGCTGGGCGGCTCCTGGTACGTCGAGCAGCTCACCGACCGCATCGAGGCCGACGCCGAGAAGATCTTCGACCAGATCAAGGAGCGCGGCCGCCGCGCCCACCCGGACGGCCGGCACCCGATCGGCCCGATCACCTCCGGCATCCTGCGCGGCATCGAGGACGGCTGGTTCACCGGCGAGATCGCCGAGTCCGCCTTCCAGTACCAGCGGTCCCTGGAGAAGGGCGACAAGCGGGTCGTCGGCGTCAACGTCCACCACGGCTCCGTCACCGGCGACCTGGAGATCCTGCGCGTCAGCCACGAGGTCGAGTGGGAGCAGGTCCGCGTCCTCGGCGAGCGCAAGGGGCGCCGTGACGACGCCAAGGTCCGCGCCTCCATCGACGCCATGCTCAAGGCCGCCCGCGACGGCTCGAACATGATCGCCCCGATGCTGGACGCCGTCCGCGCCGAGGCCACGCTCGGCGAGATCTGCGACGCCCTGCGCGACGAGTGGGGCGTCTACACGGAGCCCCCGGGCTTCTGATCCTCCACGGCACGGCAGGGGCGGTACGGGAACTCCCGTACCGCCCCTGCCGCATGAGGTGACCTACTTCGCGGCCGTGCCGAGGACCTTCGTCGGGGTGATCCGGACGACCACCCGGACCTCCTCCGGCGGCAGCTCCCGGTACTCCTGCCCGGCGCCCTCGCCCTCGTACTGCTCGGCGAGCGCCACCGCGAGCGCCCGGCCGGTGTCCTCGGCGACCGTGGCCGTACCCCGTATCTCGGCGTAGACGAGGGGGTCGTGGCGGTCGTGGACGGTGAGGCTGACCCGAGCGTCGGACCGGATGTTCTCGATCTTGCGGCGGCCGTCCCGGCTGGAGATCAGGAGTTCGTCGCCGTCCCGGCCCACCCACACCACGGAGGTCTGCGGGGAGCCGTCGGGCTGGATCGTGGCCAGCACGGCCGGGTTGACGTCGTCGAGCAAGGCGCGGACGGAGTCCGTGAGTTGAGTCGTCACGGCCGTCACCGTAGGGCGTGGCGGCGGATGCTGCGCGCGACTTTCAGCCGCCGGCCGTCGCCGCCGCGCCCAGGCCGCCCATCAGGAGCGCCGAGAGGCGGGTCGCCCAGGGGGCGTCGACCGGTTCGGCGCTGACCAGGGCGCGGTGCACGACCGCGCCCGCGACGACGTCGAAGATCAGGTCGTCGGTGGCGTCCACGGCGACCGGGTCGAAGTGGTGAGGGAGTTCGCCGCGCTGCTGGGCCCGCTCGCGGCCCGCGAGGACCAGCCGCTTCTGGCGGTCGACTATGGAGGCGCGGATGCGCTCGCGCAGCGGCTCGTCCCGGGTCGACTCGGCCACGACGGCCATGAGGGCCGTCTTCGTCTCGGGCCGTTCGAGGAGCGCCGCGAACTGCAGCACCACGTGCTCGATGTCGGCCTGGAGGGAACCCAGGTCGGGCAGTTCGAGTTCGTCGAAGAGGACGGCGACGGCGTCCACGACGAGCTCGTTCTTGTTGGCCCAGCGGCGGTAGAGGGTCGTCTTGGCGACCCCGGCGCGGCCGGCCACGTCCCCCATCGTGAGCTTGGACCAGCCCAGTTCGACCAGGGCCGCGCGGGTCGCCTCCAGGATGGCCGTGTCGGCCTCGGTGGAGCGGGGGCGCCCGGTACGGCTGCGGTGGGGCTTGGTGCGACTACACATGAAAAGTGACCATACCCGCCGGTAGGTATACCGCCAGAGGCCGGTGATGTGAGGCAGTTCACCGTACGGATCGGGCGCGCGCCCTCCCGCCGGATCCTTCCCTGGAGTTACGCTACGACCTGTAGCGAAAGGCATTGAGCGGCCTGAGCGACAACCACACAGCACCGGGTGGGGACCCGGCGCGACAGAAGGTGCCGGGTGGGGACCCGGTGCCGAACGAAGACGAAGAACCGTGTCGTCCACGCGTCTCGCACACCGGCGGGAGATGCGCGGACGGCACGGTTCAGCCATGGCTTACCGGTTACGCGCGCGGAAGGGGGAGGATGTATCCATGCAGCCCCGAAACATGTCCATGAGCGGCGTCGTCGACCTCGCCGCGGTGAAGGCGGCCGGAGAGGCCAAGGCGAAGGCGGAGCAGGTGCGCGCCGAGGCCGCCCGGCAGGGTGGTTCCGCCGCGGTGCCCCCGTCGGCCCTGGTGATCGACGTCGACGAGGCCGGCTTCGAGCGCGATGTGCTCCAGCGCTCCGCCGAGGTCCCGGTCGTCCTCGACTTCTGGGCCGAGTGGTGCGAGCCGTGCAAGCAGCTCGGCCCCCTCCTGGAGCGTCTCGCCGTCGAGTACAACGGCCGCTTCCTGCTCGCGAAGATCGACGTCGACGCCAACCAGATGCTGATGCAGCAGTTCGGCATCCAGGGAATTCCGGCCGTTTTCGCGGTGGTCGCCGGTCAGGCGCTGCCGCTGTTCCAGGGTGCGGTGCCCGAGGCGCAGATCCGGGAGACCCTCGACCAGCTGATCCAGGTCGGCGAGGAGCGCTTCGGTCTCACCGGGATCACCGTGGACGCGGACGCCTCCGAGGCCGGCGGGGCCTCCGCGCGGCCGGCCGGCCCGTACGACGCCCTCCTCGAAGCGGCCATGTCCGCGCTCGACGCGGGTGACCTGGCGGGTGCCGTCCAGGCGTACAAGAACGTGCTCGCCGACGACCCGGCCCACCCGGAGGCCAAGCTCGGCCTGGCGCAGGCCGAACTCCTCCAGCGCGTGCAGGGTCTGGACGCCGGCACCGTCCGCAAGAACGCGGCGGACGATCCGGCCGATGTCGACGCGCAGATCGCCGCCGCCGACCTCGACCTCGTGGGCGGTCACGTGCAGGACGCCTTCGGTCGTCTCGTGGAGACCGTGCGCCGCACGGCGGGCGAGGACCGGAACGCGGCGCGGCTGCGTCTCCTGGAGCTGTTCGAGGTGATCGGCGCCGACGACCCGCGGGTGACGGCGGCCCGGCAGGCCCTCGCGCGGGTGCTGTTCTAGCTGCCGTACGCGCCGGATCGTCCGACGATTTGGCAGCAGGGTGACAAAAGGCGGCCGCGCTTTACCAAAACTTGGTAATCGCGGCCGCTGTTACTTGCAGTAAATCGAACCCGGCGTTCTGTCCGCATTCATCCGATGATCTCCTGACATTCCCCGTCGCCCGAACGCACCCAGCGTGCCCGTTCGGTCCCGTCCCGCCATGACGTGGTTATCCGTCCGTTACTGCCCAGTAACGAACCCCCTTGTGCGGGGGCCCGGAATGGACCACGATCGGCGACGCTCGGTCCGAACCGCAGCCCCCGGAGACCAACCGGGATCGCGGCGAGGGTCCCCACCGAGTGGACCGGTGTTCCGGCACCGGTCGCGGACAGGGGGGTTCCCGCTCTCACCGAACGGGGCCTGTCCGATCAGGTCACGCTCCAAGGCGTGGCCCATGGTTGTCGCTCGGGGGTGATCGCCGGTGATTCGGACGCGCATCGCGCCGCCTGATGCCTCGGCGCTCTCCTTCCCGAGGACGTAGCTCTTCTCCCATCCCAGGGTGGCCCCCCGGGGCCCCTCCGGAGATGTACGTCCGAGAAGGAGGAATTCTCATGAAGTCCCAGGTTCGTGGCGGGACCAGATGGAAGCGGTTCGCCGTCGTCATGGTCCCGAGCGTGGCCGCGACGGCCGCGATCGGTGTCGGCCTCGCCCAGGGTGCGCTCGCCGCGTCCTTCAGCATTTCCGGCCAGGAATTCAAGGTCAAGGCCAACAGCCTCGTCGGTACGGACTTCGTCCAGTACGGCAGCGTGGACGCGGGCAAGGACCTCGAGGGCAAGGACTTCGCCGCCCCGGTGGCCGTGTCCGGCTTCTCCGAGGCCTGGATCACCAACATGTGCCAGTCGGTCGTCACGCCGAAGGTGCCGTTCGTCGGTGACGTCACCCTCCGCCTGGAGGCCGGCACCGAGGCCGCCAAGACCGGCAAGGACGAGGACAAGGTCTACGCGAAGGGCATCTACCTCGATGTCTCCGAGCTCAAGGCCGACGCCGAGTTCAGCAACATCGACATCGGCGTCGCGGCCGGTGCCCTCCCGAAGTCGCCGGGCAAGCCGGGCATCCAGCCCAACACCAAGGCCAACCCGTACGGCTTCGGCCAGCGCGCCGAGCAGGCCACGCTGAACAACGTGCAGCAGAAGGCCTGGGCCACCACGGCCGGCACCTTCAAGCTCCCCGACCTGCACCTGTCGCTGCACCGGGGCACGGACGCCGAGTGCTACTAGGACCGGCCGGTCCCTGAGGACCGTTCCGTCCGGAGGGGTGGGGCCGTCGCGTGCGGTCCCACCCGCCAGGTTCCTTCTCTTCATCTTTCTCAGCAACACCGCTTCCAGGGAGCTGTTCCATGAGCGCCGAGTACCCCGCCTCCCGCGAAGTCCCCAAAAAGGAGAACCGGTTCAAGGTCTGGCGGCAGACCCGGCCCTTCTGGGCGGGACTGTTCACCATGATCGGCGGCGTACCGATCGCCTACCTCCCGTACGGGGACATGCGGCTCGGCAACGTCACGCTCGCCATGCAGACGACCGCCGGGGCCGGCGCGCTGATCATCGGCGTGCTGCTCATCACCCTCGGTCTGACGATGTGGTTCCAGCCCGTCGTCCGGGTGTTCGCGGGCATCGCGGCGATCGTCCTGGCGCTCGTCTCCATCCCGGTGTCGAACTTCGGCGGCCTCGTCATCGGATTCCTGTTCGCCCTCATCGGCGGCGCCTTGTCCGCCTCCTGGGCACCCGCACCCCCGGTCGAGGAGACCGAGGACGCACAGCACGACGGTCGGCCGGAGGCCTCGGAGGAGGTCGGCGCGGAGGCCGGGACCGAGGTCGTGCCCGCGGCCGTGGTCCCCGAGCAGCGCGAGCCGGAGCAGCAGGCGACCGAAACGACGATCGACGCCAACGGCGGGAGGAACAGTGCGGGGTGACGAGAATCAGTCGGCGCTCGCGAAGCAGGGCCCGCGGCACGCGGCCCCGCGCAAGTCGCTGCTGAACAGGATCCAGGGCCCCGCGGGGAAGGCGATGGCCCTGGCGGCCATGCCGACCGCGGTGTTCGTGGGCATGGGCCTCACGCCCAAGCTCGCCCTCGCCGACGAGAAGGACATCCCCTTCGCCCCCGGCCCCTGCGTGACGCGCTCGGACGAGCCGACGCCGGAGGCGAGCGAGACGGCGAAGCCGACGGAGACCGCCAAGCCCACCGCCACCGCCACGGTCAGGCCGACGGACACCCCCTCGGCGACGGCCACGCCGTCCCCCACCGCGACGCCGTCCGGGGTCCCGACGCCCACCCCGACGCAGACCGGCCGGACGGCCGTGCCGCAGACGCAGGAGCGCGCGCAGACCGCCCCCGCGCCCACCGCGACCCCCACGGCCACCCCCTCGCCGACGCAGTCCAAGAACCCGCTGGACCCGCTGGGCCTGGGTGACGCCCTGAAGGACCTCTTCGACGGCCCGGACAAGACGCCGACGGCCACGCCCACGACGGCGGCGCCCACGGCCGCGCCCACCACGGCCGCGCCGCAGCAGACGGAGGCGCCCGCGACCGACGCGCCCGCCCCGACCGCCACCGCCACGGCCTCCGCTCCCGCCAAGCCGAAGACCGCGGAGAACCCGGCCACGGAGCGGACGAGGACGGCGATCGAGGAGGCCGCCGCGAAGACCGGCGCGAAGGTCGAGGAGCTCTCCGACGGCGCCAAGAGCCTCGAAGCCCAGAAGGACACGGACATACCCGACGGGGCCAAGCCCCGCTTCCCGTGCCCCGAGCTCGACGCGCAGGCGCTCGCCGACGCCGACCTGGAGCCGGGCATCCCGCTGCTGCCGGACGAGCCGTGGCGCCTGGAGAGCTCGCTGCTCAACCTGACCGGCCTGAAGTACCACGGCATCGTCGAGGTGAAGACCGGCAGCGGCAAGATCAAGAAGGTGCTGAAGTTCACCGCGTCCTCGGTGGACATCAAGGACCTGCACCAGCTGACGGAGCACTCCGACGGCCGCACCGCCCACGTCCGCTCCGACAAGGGCTCGACCTCGACCATCCGCAACGGCACGGTGACGATGTACACGGAGGAGCTGAAGGGCAACCTCTTCGGCATCGTCCCGATCACCTTCGGTCCCGAGTCCCCGCCCCCACTGGACGTCCCCTGGGCCTTCTTCACCAACGTGAAGCTCAAGCAGGCGGGCCAGTTCGGCGGCACCCTCAAGATCCCGGGCCTCCGCAACACGATCGAGCCCAGCTGACCCCCGTACCGCTCCGGGAGCCGCACACGACGAAGCCCCCGTCCGATCCGGACGGGGGCTTCGTCGTGCGTCACGCGGGTCAGGCGCTCTCGGCGCCGCCCAGGTGGTGGACGCGGACCATGTTGGTGGTGCCGGGGACGCCGGGGGGCGAGCCGGCGGTGATGACCATGGTGTCGCCGGCGTTGTAGCGCTGGAGCTTGAGGAGCTCGGCGTCCACGAGGTCGACCATGGCGTCCGTGTTGTCGACGAACGGGACCAGGAAGGACTCCACGCCCCAGCTCAGGGTGAGCTGGTTGCGGGTGCCCTCGTCCGTCGTGAAGGCGAGGATCGGCTGCTGCGTGCGGTAGCGCGACAGGCGGCGCGCGGTGTCGCCGGACTGGGTGAAGGCGATCAGTGCCTTGCCGTCCAGGAAGTCGGCGATCTCGCAGGCCGCGCGGGCGACGGAGCCGCCCTGGGTGCGCGGCTTCTTGCCCGGGACCAGGGGCTGGAGGCCCTTGGAGAGCAGCTCCTCCTCGGCCGCGGCGACGATCTTCGACATCGTCTTCACGGTCTCGATCGGGTAGGCGCCGACCGAGGACTCGGCCGACAGCATGACCGCGTCCGCGCCGTCCAGGATCGCGTTGGCGACGTCGCTCGCCTCGGCGCGGGTCGGCCGCGAGTTGGTGATCATCGACTCCATCATCTGGGTGGCGACGATGACGGGCTTGGCGTTGCGGCGACACATCTCCACGAGGCGCTTCTGCACCATCGGGACCTTCTCGAGCGGGTACTCCACGGCGAGGTCGCCACGGGCCACCATGACCGCGTCGAAGGCGGCGACGACGTCCGCCATGTTCTCGACGGCCTGCGGCTTCTCGACCTTGGCGATGACGGGGACCCGGCGGCCCTCCTCGTCCATCACCTTGTGGACGTCCTTGACGTCGTTGGCGTCGCGGACGAAGGACAGGGCGACCATGTCGCAGCCCATCCGCAGGGCGAAGCGGAGGTCGTCGACGTCCTTCTCCGACAGGGCGGGGACGTTGACCGCCGCGCCGGGCAGGTTGATGCCCTTGTGGTCGGAGATGACACCGCCCTCGACCACGATGGTCTTGACGCGGGGGCCGTCGACCTCGACGACCCGCAGCTCGACGTTGCCGTCGTTGATCAGGACCTGGTCGCCCTTGGCCACGTCGCCGGGCAGACCCTTGTAGGTGGTGCCGCAGATCGACTTGTCGCCGGGGACGTCCTCGGTGGTGATGGTGAACTCGTCACCGCGCACCAGCTCGACCGGTCCCTCGGCGAAGGTCTCCAGGCGGATCTTCGGGCCCTGGAGGTCGGCGAGGACGCCGACGGCGCGCCCGATGTCCGCGGAGACCTGCCGGAGGCGGTCGTACCGCTCCTGGTGCTCGGCCTGGGACCCGTGGCTGAAGTTGAATCGGGCCACGTTCATACCGGCCTCGATGAGAGCCTTCAGCTGCTCATACGAGTCGACGGCGGGGCCCAGCGTGCAGACGATTTTGGAACGGCGCATGAGGCGGATCCTATCGGTTTGTTTCACTGCGGAATATTCCGTCTGGCGGAAAGTACAAATGGGCGGGGGTCCGCTCAGGCGTTCACTTTTCCGGTCACCAGTGCGTAGCTCTGCTGAGCGATTTCCAGCTCCTCGTCCGTCGGCACCACGGCGACCGCCACCCGCGCGTACACCGGCGAGATGATCCGGGCCTCGTCGGACCGTACGGAGTTCAGATCCGCGTCCACCGCGAGCCCCAGCTCCTCCAGGCCCGCGATCGCGGCCGCCCGCACCGGCGCGGCGTTCTCGCCGACCCCGGCCGTGAACGCCACCGCGTCCACCCGGCCGAGCACCGCGTAGTACGCGCCGATGTACTTCTTCAGGCGGTGGACGTAGATGTCGAAGGCGAGCGCCGCCCGCTCGTCGCCCTCGTCGATCCGCCGGCGGATCTCCCGCATGTCGTTGTCGCCGCAGAGCCCCACCAGACCGGACTTCTTGTTCAGCAGTACGTCGATCTCGTCCGCCGACATGCCCGCCACCCGCTTCAGGTGGAAGGTCACCGCCGGGTCGATGTCGCCCGAGCGGGTGCCCATGACCAGGCCCTCCAGGGGAGTCAGACCCATCGAGGTGTCCACGCACCGGCCGCCCCGCACCGCCGAGGCGGAGGCGCCGTTCCCCAGGTGCAGCACGATCACGTTCACCTCCTCCGGCTCCTTCCCGAGCAGCCGCGCGGTCTCCCGCGAGACGTACGCGTGCGAGGTGCCGTGGAAGCCGTACCGGCGGATCCGGTGCTTGTCGGCGGTCTCCACGTCGATCGCGTACCGCGCCGCCGACTCCGGCATCGTGGTGTGGAAGGCGGTGTCGAAGACCGCCACCTGCGGCAGGTCCGGGCGCAGCGTCATCGCCGTACGGATGCCGAGGAGGTTCGCCGGGTTGTGCAGCGGCGCCACCGGCACGAGCCGCTCGATCTCCGCGAGCACCTCGTCGTCGACGACCGTCGGCTCGGTGAACCGGAGCCCGCCGTGCACCACCCGGTGGCCGATCGCCGCCAGCTCGGGGGAGTCCAGGCCCAGACCGTCCGCCGCCAGCTCCTCGGCGACCGCCTTCAGCGCGGCCGCGTGGTCGGCGATCGGCCCGGTCTTCTCGCGCTTCTCGCCGCCCCCGCCCTGCAGCGGGGTGTGCACGAGCCGGGAGGTCTCCTCGCCGATCCGCTCGACCAGGCCCTGCGCGAGCCGGCTGTCGTCCTTCATGTCGAGCAGCTGGTACTTCACCGACGAGGAACCGGAGTTGAGGACCAGTACACGGGTGGGGGTCGTCATGCCGGGAGCTCCTGACCCTGCGAGGGGACCTGGGACTGGATCGCCGTGATGGCGACCGTGTTGACGATGTCGCTGACGAGCGCGCCGCGCGAGAGGTCGTTCACGGGCTTGCGCAGGCCCTGGAGCACCGGGCCGACGGCCACGGCGCCGGCCGAACGCTGCACGGCCTTGTAGGTGTTGTTGCCGGTGTTGAGGTCCGGGAAGATCAGCACGGTCGCCTGGCCCGCCACCTCCGAACCCGGCAGCTTCGTCGCCGCGACGGAGGGCTCGACGGCCGCGTCGTACTGGATCGGGCCCTCGATCCGCAGCTCCGGATGCGCCTCGCGGACCAGCTTCGTCGCCTCCCGCACCTTGTCGACGTCGGCGCCGGAGCCCGAGGTGCCGGTGGAGTACGAGAGCATCGCGATCCGCGGCTCCACGCCGAAGCGGGCCGCGGTCGCCGCCGACTGGGCGGCGATGTCGGCGAGCTGCTCGGCGTCCGGGTCCGGGTTGACCGCGCAGTCGCCGTACACGAGGACCTTGTCGGCGAGGCACATGAAGAACACCGAGGAGACGATCGAGGCGTCCGGCTTCGTCTTGATGATCTCGAAGGCGGGCCGGATGGTCGCCGCCGTGGAGTGCACGGATCCCGACACCATCCCGTCGGCCAGGCCCTCCTGGACCATGAGGGTGCCGAAGTAGTTCACGTCCGAGACGACGTCGTACGCCAGCTCGACGGTGACGCCCTTGTGGGCCCGCAGCGCCGCGTACTTCTCCGCGAACGCGTCGCGCAGCTCCGAGGTCTGCGGGTCGATCAGCTGCGTGTCGCCCAGGTTCACGCTCAGGTCGGCGGCCTTCTTGCGGATGGCCTCCACGTCGCCGAGCAGCGTCAGGTCGCAGACGCCACGGCGGACCAGCACGTCCGCGGCGCGCAGCACCCGCTCCTCCGTGCCCTCCGGCAGCACCACCCGGCGCCGGTCGGCCCGCGCCTGTTCGAGCAGCTCGTGCTCGAACATCATCGGGGTGACCCGGCCGCTGCGCGCGACCGAGACCCGCTTGAGGAGGTCGGCGGTGTCCACGTTCCGCTCGAAGAGGCCGAGGGCGGTCTCCGCCTTCCTGGGGGTCGCCGCGCTCAGCTTGCCCTCGAGGGAGAAGAGCTCGGCCGCCGTGGGGAAGCTGGTCTCGGGTACGGAGATGACCGGCGTGCCGGGCGCGAGCCGGGAGGCCAGGGTCAGGATCTCCTCGCCGGGCCGCTCGTTCAGGGTGAGCAGCACGCCGGCGATCGGCGGGGTGCCGGCCGAGTGCGCGGCGAGCGCGCCGACGACGAGGTCGGCCCGGTCCCCGGGGGTGACGACGAGACAGCCCGGGGTCAGCGCCTTGAGGACGTTCGGCAGCGTCGCGCCGCCGAAGACGAAGCCGAGCGCGTCACGGGCGAGCCCCGCGTCGTCGCCGAGGACGACGGAGGCGCCGAGGGCGTGGGTGATCTGGGCGACCGTGGGCGCGGCGAGCGCCGGCTCGTCGGGCAGGACGTAGCAGGGCACGGGGAGCCGGGTCGCGAGCCGCTCGGCGATGGCCTCGCGGTCCTCGCCGGCCACCCGGTTGACGACCATCGCGAGCACGTCGCAGCCGAGCCCGTCGTACGCCCGGAAGGCGTTGCGCGCCTCGGCCCGTACGGACTCGGCGGGCTGGCCCTTGCCGCCGACCACCGGGATGACGGAGGCGCCGAACTCGTTGGCGAGGCGCGCGTTGAGCGCCAGCTCGTCGGGGAGCTGGGTGGCGGCGAAGTCGGTGCCCAGGACGAGGACGACCTCGTAGTCGCGGGCGACGGCGTGGAAGCGGTCGACGAGCCGGGACACCAGCTCGTCGGTGCCCCGCTCGGCCTGGAGCGCGGAGGCCTCGTGATAGTCCATGCCGTAGACCGTCGACGGGTCCTGGGTGAGCCGGTAGCGGGCGCGCAGCAGGTCGAAGAGCCGGTCGGGACGGTGGTGCACGAGGGGCCGGAACACCCCCACCCGGTCCACCTGGCGGGTGAGGAGCTCCATGACTCCCAGCTCGACGACCTGGCGGCCGTCACCGCGGTCGATCCCGGTCACGTACACGCTGCGCGTCACGCCGTGGTCTCCTGTCCAGTCCTGCGGAAGGGGCCGGAAGGGTGCCCTCGCGGCACCTTCTCCGCGGCCCGTGCGTCAATCGCCAGTGCTCAGAAAGCCCCGATAGGGCGGCATTACCCCCTTGACAATACCCCCGCCGATGGTTACGTCGCCCGCCGGACGAAGGGCCCGGGAAGCCGGGACGAAAGGCCTCCGCGGGGCCGCCGGGAGGGACGCGCGGACGCCCGACGAGCGCGCCCGCCGGTAACGGCGTGTGAGAATCGAGGTGGCTCACAACGGACCGCGACCGAGCAGGAGACCAAGCACGATGCGCATCGGAGTTCTCACCGCAGGCGGCGACTGCCCCGGCCTGAACGCAGTGATCCGGTCGGTCGTGCACCGGGCGGTCACCCACTACGGCGACGAGGTCATCGGCTTCGAGGACGGCTACGCGGGCCTGCTCGACGGCCGCTACCGCCGCCTCGACCTCGACGCCGTCAGCGGCATCCTCGCCCGCGGCGGCACCATCCTCGGCT
The DNA here is from genome assembly GCF_000830005.1 of Streptomyces vietnamensis. NCBI lineage: Bacteria > Bacillati > Actinomycetota > Actinomycetes > Kitasatosporales > Streptomycetaceae > Streptomyces > Streptomyces vietnamensis. The sequence continues at coordinate 5,783,785 of NZ_CP010407.1, forward strand.
CCTCCCGCCTGGAGCGCGACCGCTTCCGCGCGGCCTGCGACAACGCCAAGGAGCTCATCGAGAAGAGCGGCTTCGACGCGCTCGTCCCGATCGGCGGCGAGGGCACCCTCACCGCCGCCCGGATGCTCCACGAGGCCGGCGTGCCGGTCGTCGGCGTCCCCAAGACCATCGACAACGACATCTCCTCCACCGACCGCACCTTCGGCTTCGACACCGCCGTCGGCGTCGCCACCGAGGCCATGGACCGGCTCAAGACCACCGCCGAGTCCCACCAGCGGGTGATGGTCGTCGAGGTGATGGGCCGGCACGCCGGCTGGATCGCCCTGGAGTCCGGCATGGCCGGCGGCGCCCACGGCATCTGCCTGCCCGAGCGGCCCTTCGACCCGGCCGACCTGGTCAAGATGGTCGAGGAGCGCTTCTCCCGCGGCAAGAAGTTCGCCGTCATCTGCGTCGCCGAGGGCGCCCACCCCGCCGCGGGCACGATGGACTACGACAAGGGCGAGATCGACCAGTTCGGCCACGAGCGCTTCCAGGGCATCGGCACGGCCCTCGCGTACGAACTGGAGCGCCGCCTCGGCAAGGAGGCCCGCCCCGTCATCCTCGGCCACGTCCAGCGCGGCGGCACGCCGACCGCGTACGACCGGGTGCTCGCCACCCGCTTCGGCTGGCACGCGGTGGAGGCCGTGCACCGCGGCGACTTCGGCCGGATGACGGCGCTGCGCGGCACGAACGTCGAGATGGTGCCGCTGGCGGATGCCGTGACCCAGCTGAAGACGGTCCCGGAGGACCGCATGCGCGAGGCGGAGTCGGTCTTCTAGCCTCTGGCCCCGGACCCGGCCCCGGACCCTGAACGACCCGAGTGGCCCCGACCGTCCCCCGCGGACGGTCGGGGCCACTCCGTCGTACACGGCACCACCCCCGGAAATGCCGGATTCCGCCCTTGAGCCCCGGCGCGGGATCAACAAGGCTTGGGGCCTGTCCCGGACACGTCCCGACCCTGTCCGGCGGAAGGGGGAGGCGCGGATGACGCCGGGGGAGCACGTTCCCGACCCACGGGAGGCACCGAGCCCCGCCGAGGACCCCGGAGAACCGCCCGCCTGGCCCGCCGCCCCCGAAGAACCGGCACCCGGCGAGGCCCGTCCGGGGCCCCGGTCCCGGATACGGCGCGGCCTGGTCTCGGCGATCGCGCTCGCGGGCCTCGTGCTCGCCGGCGCCACGGTCGTCGGCTTCCTGAAGGACGGCCGTGCCGGGCACCCGCCCCGTACCCCCACCGCACCCGCCGCCGGGGACGTCCGCATCCGGGTGGCCGGCACCGAGTACTGCCTCGGCGAGCGGCGCGGCACCCGCACCGGCCAGGTCCACCAGCTGCCGTGCGCCGCCGCGGGCCTCCCGCGCTACTCGCTGGCGGAGCTGGGCGGCGGCCGGTGGAGGATCGTTTCGGACCACCCCGACTCCGGCCCCGGCTGCTCCGGCATAGCCTCCGGCGGCCGGATACCCGGGGCCGCGTACGAGGACTCCGGGTGCGGCGACCCGACCCGGATCGAGGCCTTCACCCTGGAGGCGTACGGCACCCCCGTCGAGGGCTACCGGATCGTTCCGGTGGGCTCGGCGACCCCCGGCAGCTGCGTCACCGTCGTCGGCGACCGCTCGGCCGCCTGGGCCCGCCTCGCCCAGGCGCCCTGCGCCCCGGACGCGGCGGGCCAGCTCTTCGACTTCGACCGGGAGGACTGACGACCGGCCGGACAGGCCCTAGGGGATCTCCACCAGCCGGGCCCTGAGCGCCGTCACCACCGCCGGGTCGAGCCCGACGTGGCCGGTGACGTACTCGTACACCGAGCCGTACCGCTCGCGCAGGTCCGCGAGGAACAGCCGGATGACGTCGGCGGGCGCCCGGCCGAAGCCCGGCCAGCGCGGCTCCTTGCCGGGGTGTGCGGCCCGCCAGTCGTCGGTCAGCCGCTCCGTGGCCAGCTCGGTGAGCGCGAAGTCCGCGAGGATCTCCTCGTCCGGGACGTCCAGGAGACCGAGGACGACGGCCGCGAGCAGACCCGTACGGTCCTTCCCGGAGTGGCAGTGGAAGACGAGCGGTTCCTCGGCGGCGGCGATCAGCTCCAGGGCCGTACGGAGCTCCTCCGCCCCGTCCTCGGCGACCTCGGCGTACCGGTCGGCGAGGTAGCGCCACGGGTCGAGCGCGGGGTCGATGGACTCCTGGTGGTAGAAGCGGTGCTCGATGGAGAGGTTGTGCCAGGAGACCCCCTCGGTCTCCGGCAGTCGGCCCTTCTCGGCGATCTCCCAGGGGTAGCGCAGGTCGATCACCGTGCCCACGCCCAGTGCCCGGAAGCGCTCCAGGTCGGCGTCCGCGAGCTTGCCGAGGGAGTCGGAGCGGTAGAGGGCCTCCCACCGCACGGTGCCGCCGTCGGCGGTCCGATAGCCGCCCAGGTCACGGAAGTTGTGGACTCGGTCGAAGTCTATGTGTCGTCTCACGGCGCCAATGTACGGGCCTGATTCACCGTCACGGACCCACCGCCAGGACCCACCGTCACGGACCCACCACCAGGACCCACCGTCACGGATCCACCGCCAGGACCCCCCGTCAGGGACCCACCTCCGCCCAGAAGTGGTCGGTGATCTCGTCCAGGTAGGCGCGCCCCTCGTCGCCGGTCGACCACCCCGAGGCGCCCCAGCTGCTGATCGCGGTCATCTGCGCGTGGTAGTCCGTGTGGAGCTGCTGGAGCGCGGACTCCACGATCCGCTTGGGCAGCGGCACCAACTTCACGATCGGCTTCACGTACGCCTGCCAGCGGGTGGTGGCCGCGCTGCGCAGCAGCTCGGCGAGGGGCCCGTCGCCGCCGGTCGCGGTGATCAGGGTGCGCGGGGTGAGGCCGAGCGCCTCGGCGAGGGCGGCCGTCTGGCGTTCGTTGCCGCGCCAGCCGCCCTCGTCCTCCATCCGCTGGTACGCGGAGGCCGACATGCCCACCCGCCGGGCGAGGTCCTCGACGGCGAGCCCGCGCGCGACCCGGTGCTCGCGGAGGCTGGCGGGGGCGGCGATCAGGTCCACGGGGGAGCACCACAGGACGCCCGCGAGGGCGGTGAGCTCCTGCTCGTTCGGGATCGCCCGGCCGCGCTCCCAGGCGACCACGGTCTCGGGGGCGACGAAGAGGCCGTACTGTGCCCGCAGGCCGTAGGCGACGTGGTCGGGGGCCATGCCGAGTCCCTCGCGGAGACGGCGCGCGGCCGGGGCGTCGAAGGGTGGGGAGGGTTGGTGCACCCGGCCACGGTAGATACGAGAAGTGACGGCTGGCTACGGTGCGTTCCCCCAACGTGCAGCGTCGTAGGAACATGGGAACCGGGCGGTAACCGCGGGGTCGCTCAGTGTCGGCCCGCCGGACCGTCGAGCCAGCGGTACTGGAGCTCGGGCCGCCCGATCTGCCCGTACTGCGGGGCGCGCACGGCCCGGCCCCCGGTGACCAGGTGCTCCAGATAGCGGCGCGCGGTGATCCGGGAGATCCCGACGGCCGCCCCGGCCTCGGCGGCCGTGAGCCCCGCCGGGGTGGCGCGGAGGGTACGGGTGACCGCTTCCAACGTCGGGCCGCTCAGCCCCTTGGGGAGCGTGGCGGGGTGCGGGGCCCGGAGCGTGGCGAGCGCCCGGTCCACCTCGTCCTGCCCGGAGGCCTCCCCGGCGGCCGCCCGGAACTCGGCGTACCGGACGAGCCGGTCCCGGAGCGTGGCGAACGCGAAGGGCTTCAGGACGTACTGGACGACGCCGAGGGACACGCCCTCGCGGACGACCGCCAGATCGCGGGCGGAGGTCACGGCTATGACGTCGGCGGAGTGCCCGGCGGCCCGCAGGGCGCGAAGGAGCTGGAGGCCGTGCCCGTCGGGCAGGTAGAGGTCGAGCAGGATCAGGTCGACCGGCGTCCGGTCGAGGATCCGTACGGCGGCGGCCCGCGAGTGCGCGACCCCGACGACCCGGAAGCCCTCGACGCGCCCCGCGTAGAGCGCGTGGGCGTCGGCCGCGACGGGATCGTCCTCGACGACGAGGACCCGGAGCGGACTCGTACTCACGCGATCACCTCTTCTTCCTCGCCGGCCCGGCCCTCTCGCGGCAGCGGCAGCCGTACGGTGAACTGCGCGCCGCCCTCCTCCGCGTCCGCCAGTTCCAGCGTGCCCGACGCGCGGGAGACCGCCTGGCCCACCAGGGCGAGACCGAGGCCGCGGCCGGGGCCCCGGGTGGACCAGCCGCGCCCGAGGACCGCCTCCCGGTCGGCGGGGCGGACGCCGGGGCCGCTGTCGCCGACCCGGAGCAGCAGCTCGCCGTCGCCCGCGCGGGCCGCGACCGTGACGGTCACGCGCGCGTGCGGGGTCCCGCCGGCCGCCTCCACCGCGTTGTCGATGAGGTTGCCGAGGATCGTCACCAGGTCCCGGGAGGGCAGCGCCGCCGGCACCCGGCCGTCGTCGATGCGGCTGTCCTCGGTGAGGAGCAGCTCCACGCCCCGCTCGTTGGCCTGCGCCGCCTTGCCGAGCAGCAGCGCCGCGAGGACCGGTTCGCCGACGGCGTCGACGACCCGGTCGGTCAGCGCCTGGGCGAGCTCGAGCTCCGCCGTCGCGAACTCCACGGCCTCCGCCACCCGGCCCAGTTCGATCAGCGACACGACCGTGTGCAGCCGGTTCGCCGCCTCGTGGGCCTGCGAGCGGAGCGCCTCCGTGAAGCCCCGCTCGGAGTCCAGCTCGCCGGAGAGCGCCTGCAGCTCGGTGCGGTCCCTGAGGGTGACGACGGTGCCGCGCCGCTCCCCGCCCACCACCGGGCGGGTGCTGACCACGAGGACCCGGTCGGCCGTCAGGTGCGTCTCGTCGACGCGCGGCTCCGAGGAGAGCAGCGCCCCCGTCAGGGACGCCGGCAGGCCGAGCTCGGCGGCCGGGCGGCCGACGACCCCCTCGTCCAGGCCGAGCAGCTCCCGCGCGCCGTCGTTGATGAGGGCGATCCGCCGCCGGCCGTCCAGCATCACGAGCCCTTCGCGGACCGCGTGCAGGGCGGCCTCGTGATAGTCGTGCATCCGGCTCAGCTCGGTCGCGTTCATGCCGTGCGTGTGGCGGCGCAGGCGCGCGTTCACCACGTACGTCCCCGCCCCGCCGAGCACGAGCGCCGCGCCCGCCATGCAGAGCAGGGCGGTCACCTGCTCCCGTACCTGCTCGCTGATCTTGTCGATCGTGATGCCCGCGCTGACCAGGGCGACGACCCGGCCGTGGTCGAGGACGGGCGCCACGGTCCGCACGGAGGGGCCGAGGACGCCCAGGTGCGTCTCGGAGTAGAGCCGGCCCCGGCGCGCCTCCTCGATGTGACCGAGGTACGTGCGGCCGATCTGCGCCGGATCCGGATGCGTCCAGCGGGTGCCGTCCGGGGCCATGACCACCACGAAGGCGACGCCCGCGTGCCGGCGCAGCGACTCCGCGTACGGCTGGAGGGCGGCCGTCGGGTCGGCGGAGCGGGCGGCGGCGAGCACGGACGGGGAGTCGGCGACGGCGGCGGCGGTCGCCGTCGCCTGGCGCCGCGCGGTCTCCTCGGCCTGCGCCCGGTCCGTGAGGTACGCGAAGACCGAGCATCCCGCCACGACGACGGCCACCAGCACGACCTGCATCGCGAAGAGCTGGCCGGCCAGGCTGCGGGGGCGGGGGAGGCGGAGGCGCATGCGGGTAAGTGTGCACGTGGGAACGGTCGCGGGCGGTACCGCGTTCCCGAATCGTGCCCTTCCCGCCGGGGTCCGTCGTCGGGTCCGTCGTCGGGACCGTCGTTTCGGTCGTGAACGAAACGTACGCAACCGTGACCCGGGTCACAGGCTGATGGATAGTCGCGGAGGTCCACCGGGACGTGGACACCCATCAGCACGAGGAGGACCCCGTGGCCGCACGCCGGGACCGCACCCACTATCTGTATCTGGCCGTCATCGGCGCCGTACTGCTCGGCATCGCGGTCGGATTCCTGGCGCCGGGCGTCGCCGTCGAGCTCAAGCCGATCGGCACCGGCTTCGTCAACCTGATCAAGATGATGATCTCGCCGATCATCTTCTGCACGATCGTGCTCGGCGTCGGCTCGGTCCGCAAGGCCGCGAAGGTCGGCGCCGTCGGCGGTCTCGCCCTCGGCTACTTCCTCGTGATGTCGACCGTCGCACTCGCGATCGGTCTGCTCGTCGGCAACCTCCTGGAGCCCGGCTCCGGACTCCACCTCACCAAGGAGCTCGCCGAGGCCGGCGCGAAGCAGGCCGAGGGCGCGAGCGAGTCGACCTCGGACTTCCTGCTCGGGATCATCCCGACCACCCTCGTCTCGGCCTTCACCGGGGGCGAGGTCCTGCAGACCCTCCTCGTCGCGCTTCTCGCGGGCTTCGCGCTCCAGGCGATGGGTGCGGCCGGTGAACCGGTTCTGCGCGGGATCGGACACATCCAGAAGCTCGTCTTCCGCATCCTCGGCATGATCATGTGGGCGGCGCCGGTCGGCGCGTTCGGCGCGATCGCGGCGGTCGTCGGCGCGACGGGCGCCGCGGCGCTGAAGTCGCTGGCCGTCATCATGATCGGCTTTTACCTGACGTGCGGGCTCTTCGTCTTCCTCGTCCTCGGCACGCTGCTCCGCCTGATCGCCGGGATCAACATCTGGTCGCTCCTGAAGTACCTGGGCCGCGAGTTCCTGCTGATCCTCTCGACGTCCTCCTCCGAGTCCGCGCTGCCGCGGCTCATCGCGAAGATGGAGCACCTGGGCGTCAGCAAGCCGGTCGTCGGCATCACCGTGCCGACCGGCTACTCCTTCAACCTCGACGGCACCGCGATCTACCTGACGATGGCCTCGCTCTTCACCGCCGAGGCGATGGGGAACCCGCTGTCGATCGGCGAGCAGATCTCCCTCCTCGTCTTCATGATCATCGCCTCGAAGGGCGCGGCGGGCGTGACCGGCGCCGGACTCGCGACGCTCGCGGGCGGCCTCCAGTCGCACCGGCCGGAGCTGGTCGACGGCGTCGGCCTGATCGTCGGCATCGACCGCTTCATGAGCGAGGCGCGCGCCCTGACGAACTTCGCCGGCAACGCGGTGGCGACGGTGCTCGTCGGCACGTGGACGAAGGAGATCGACAAGGAGCGGGCGGCGGAGGTCCTGGCGGGGCGGATCCCCTTCGACGAGACGACGCTCGTGGACGACCACGGGCCGGCGCCGGTGCCGGACCAGCGCGCGGAGGGCGAAGAGAAGGCCCGCGCGGGCGTCTGAGGCCCCGGGGCCCGGTGAGGCCCCGGGTCCCGGGTCTTGAGCCGGATCCGGGGCCCGGGAGGAGGGCGGCCCCCCATCGAGGGGGGTCGCCCTCCTCGCGTCAGATGCCGTTCAGGGCCGCCAGCTCCTCCGGCGAGAGCACCAGTGACACCGCCCCCGCCGAATCCCGTACCGTCTCCGGCCGGCTCGCCCCCGGGATCGGGAGGACCGTCGGCGAGCGGGTCAGGAGCCAGGCGAGGGCCACCCGCTGCGGGCTGACCCCGTGCGCCCGCGCCACCCGGTGGAAGGCGCCGAACTCCGGGTCCTCCTCCAGGGCCGACGCCCCGTCCAGGGAGCTCCGCGAGATGCCGCCCAGCGGGCTCCACGGCAGGAACGCGAGGCCGAGCGAAGCGCAGAGCCGCAGCTCCGCCTCGCTGTCCCGTACCGCCGGCGAGTACCGGTTCTGTACGGAGACCAGCCGGTCGCCGAGGATCTCGCGGGCCAGCCGGATCTGGTCGACGTCCACGTTCGAGATGCCCGCCGACCGCACCGTGCCCGCGTCCAGCAACTCCCGCACCGCGCCCAGCGATTCGGCGTATGGGACCGCCGGGTCCGGCTTGTGCAGCTGGTACAGGCCGATCGCGTCGCCGCCGAGCCGCCGCGCCGAGCCCTCCGCCGCCCGCCGCAGGTGCTCGGGCCGGCCGTCCACGGTCCAGCCGCCGTCCGCCGTGCGTCCCCGGCCGCCCTTCGTCGCCACGAGCACGCCGTCCGTGCCGCCGCCGTACGAGGCCAGGGCCCGGGCCACGAGGAGTTCGCCCTCGCCCGGTGTGCCGCCCGGCGGGTGGTAGGAGTCGGCGGTGTCGAGCAGCGTCACGCCCGCGTCGAGAGCCGCGTGCACGGTGGCGACGGCCCGCGCCTCGTCCGGCCGGCCCTCGATGGACAGCGGCATCGTGCCGAATCCGATGGCTCCGACCCGTACGTCGCCCAGCATCCGGTACCGCATCAGCGCGCCCCTCCGATCGTCTCCGCCACTGCCTTCGGCAGCCATGCGCCGGAATCGCCGAACGCATAACCCAGCGAAACCGCCCGGGAGTTGTCCATGCCGTACGAGCGCGTGAAGGAGAACGGCGAGACCTCGCCGACCTCCACCTCCTGGAACACCGTCCGGCCCCCCACCAGCCTCTCGATCTCCGCGCAGATGTCGGCCGTGGTGAGCGGGCCGTGAGAGTGCGCGTTCACCGGGCCGGTGAAGTCCGCCTCGACCGCCCACGCGAGGAACGCCGCGATCTCCTCCACGTACACGTACGTCGCCGGGTGGTTCACCACCGGCACCGCGATCGGCTCGCCCGCCCGGATGCGCCGCGCGTAATGGTCCAGACGGCCCGTGAAGTCGTCCGCACCGCCCAGGACGTGCGCCACCCGCACCGAGGTCCACGCGAAGGGCGTGCCCGCCGCGAAGACCGCCTCGGCCTGCCGCTTCCCCTCCCCGTAGTGCGCCTCCAGGAACTCCGGGTCCTCCCAGGGCAGGCCGGTGTCGACGGCCACCGTGGCCAGGTCGAGGGCCGCCTCGGCGACCGGTACGGGCGAGTCCTCGTACTCGTACACCTCGACCGTCGAGGTCATCACATAGCGGCCGGTGCGCGTCCCGAACACCCGCCGGGCGATCTCCGCCTGGCGCGGGGTGTAGCAGACCTGGTCCACGACGACGTCGAAGGAACGGCCTGCGAGAACGGATTCCAGGGCGGCTTCGTCGTCGCGGTCGGCGACCAACTGCTCGATTCCCTCCGGGGCCGCGGAAGAACCCCGGTTGAGCACCGTGATCCGGTGCCCGGATTCCCGGAGGAGCGCGATGAGCCGCTTTCCGAAATAGCGGTTCCCGCCGATGACCAGAACGTCCATGAATCCCAACTCCCTTGTTTCCGAACCCAAGTGTTACGTTGTGCGCTCGCCGATTGAAGGGGGAAACATGGGAGTGCAGGCCGTACCGCCGAAGGAACCACGGCATTCGCGGGCCGTCGCCGACGAAACCTCGGCAGCCGCTTTCGACCCCATCGACCGGCAGATCCTGGACCTCCTCCAGACCGACGGGCGCATCAAGCTCAGCGAGCTCGGCCGCCGCGTCCGGCTCAGCCCCGCGGCCGTCACCGAGCGCGTCCGCCGCCTGGAGGCGAGCGGGGCGGTCACCGGCTACGGCGCCCACGTCTCACCGGCCCTGCTCGGCTACGGGATCCAGGCCTTCATCCGGGTGAACCCGCACGGCGGCTACAACCTCAAGCACCCCCGCACCCTGGAGCTGACCTCCCGCCCCGAGGTCCTGGAGGTGCACCACGTGGTCGGCGAGGACTGCTGGATCCTCAAGGTCGCCGTCACCGACACCGTCCACCTGGAGGACGTCCTGGAGCAGACCTCGGCCCTCGGCCGGACCACGACCTCCATCGTGCTGTCCTCCCCGGTGGTCCGGAAGCCCCTCCTCCCGCCGGCCTGACGCCGTCGCTTGCCTTGACGTCGGCGTCAAGGCCTACCGTCGGGGACATGCGCATCGGAGAGCTGGCCGAGCGGGCCGGGACGACCACGCGGACCCTGCGGTACTACGAGTCCCGCGGTCTCCTCACCGCCCGGCGTACGGACCAGGGGCACCGCACGTACGACGAGGACGACCTGCGGCTGCTCCAGCAGATCAGGACCCTGCAGGACTTCGGGTTCGAGCTCGAGGAGACCCGGCCGTTCGTCGACTGCCTGCGCGCGGGGCACCCGGCGGGGGACTCCTGTCCCGCGTCGATCGCCGTCTACCGGCGGAAGGTCGCCGAACTGGACGGGCTCATCGAACAGCTCCAGGCGGTACGCGCCCAGGTGGGCGCCCAGCTGCTCCGGGCCGAGGCGGAACTGCCGCACGGCCCGGAGCCCCGGTGCGAACTCGAAGCGGTGACGGACACGGATACGGAGGGGTGACGGGATGAAGACGTACGCGGAGGGCGTGGCCGAGGTCACGGACGCGGACTTCGGCACGGAGGTGCTGGGCGCCGGGCTGCCGGTCCTGGTGAAGTTCACGGCGGAGTGGTGCGGGCCGTGCCGGCAGCTGAAGCCGGTGCTCGGCGCGCTCGCCTCCGAGGAGGCGGCGCGGCTGCGGATCGTGGAGATCGACGTGGACCGCAACCCGGAGACCACCCTGAAGTACGGGGTCCTCGCGACCCCGACCCTCATGGTCTTCCGGGGAGGCGAGCCCGTGAAGTCGATCGTCGGCGCCCGCCCGAAGCGCCGCCTCCTGGCCGACCTGGAGGACGTGCTGTCCTAGGACCACAGCTCGGTGCTGTGCGCGCCGGCCAGCTCCCCGATCCGGCCGAGGATCTCCTCGGCCGGTGCGGCGGGCAGTCGGCGGCCGTCGCGCAGCCGGAGGGCCACCAGGTCGTCGGCGGCCTCCCGGGCGCCGACGACCGCCTGGTACGGCACGAGCCTGGCCTCCCGGACGCGGGCGCCCAGGCTGCCCCGCTCGGGGCCCGCGACCTCCGCCCGCAGCCCGCGCTCCACGCACCGCGCGGCCAGCGCGTCCGCCTGCGGGAGTTCGGCCTCCGAGACCGGCAGGATCATCAGCTGGACCGGGGCCAGCCAGGCGGGGAAGGCGCCGCCGTGCTGCTCCAGGAGGTGGGCGACGGCCCGTTCGACGCTGCCGATGACGGCGCGGTGGATCATCACCGGCCGGTGTTTGGCGCCGTCCGCGCCGATGTAGTGGAGGTCGAACCGCTCGGGCTGGTGGAAGTCGATCTGCACGGTCGACAGGGTGGACTCGCGGCCGGCGCCGTCGGCGACCTGGACGTCGATCTTCGGCCCGTAGAACGCGGCCTCGCCCTCCGCCGCCTCGTAGGGCAGCCCGGAGGCGTCGAGGACCTCGCGCAGCAGGGCGGTGGACCGCTCCCACAGCTCGGGGGCGGCGACGTACTTGCCGCCGGGCCCGGGCAGCGAGAGCCGGTACCGGGCGGGCACGATGCCGAGCGCCCCGTACGCCCGCCGGATCAGCTCCAGGGCGGCGGCGGCCTCCCCGGCGGCCTGCTCCAGGGTGCAGAAGACGTGCGCGTCGTTCAGCTGGATCGCCCGGACCCGGGTGAGACCGCCGAGGACGCCCGAGAGCTCGGAGCGGTACATGCCGCCGAGCTCGGCCATGCGCAGCGGCAGCTCGCGGTAGCTGTGCGGGCGGGAGCGGTACATGAGCGCGTGGTGCGGGCAGAGGCTGGGCCGCAGGAGGAACTGCTCGCCGCCGAGGTCCATGGGCGGGAACATGTCGTCGCTGTAGTGCGCCCAGTGTCCGGAGATCTCGTACAGCTCGCGCTTGCCGAGGACCGGGGAGTACACGTGCCGGTACCCGGCCCGGCGCTCGGCCTCCCGGACGTACTCCTCCAGGGCGTGGCGTACGACGGCGCCGTCGGGCAGCCAGTACGGCAGCCCGGAGCCGATCAGCGGGTCGGTGTCGAAGATGTTCAGCTCGCGGCCGAGCCTGCGGTGGTCGTGCACGGTGGTCTCCTCGCGTACGTCGGGCGAGTGACCACAGCGCGAAGCCCCGGGGCACTCGCCCCGGGGCTTCGTCACTGGAACAACGGTCAGCGCGCCGGGACACTCTCCGGCGTCGTCGTCCTCATCGCAGCGCGCTTCATGCGGGGACCGTAGCAAGGGGCGGCCGCCGGGCGCACCCGCTTTTCCACAGGGCCGCCCGCTCCGCCGAGGCATACAGAAATACCCCGACTAGAATTGACAGTCGGGGTATCGCCTCGCGTATATTGATAGATTCCGTGTCCGGCGTGCTCATTTGGGCGCACCGAAGACGCGGAGAAGTTCAATAAACGCACTGTATCGCGCCGGGAGTCGAATTGTCAACCGAGGAATTTCGGAATGAGCAGCAATTCATCACCGATCTCTACGCACGACTCGACGACCTGAGGGACCAGGCCGAAGCCGCCGTCGAGCAGGCCCTCCGCACCCCCGGGGTCGGCAGCAGCCAGGGACGCCTCGAACGGGACGTGATGGTCGCCGAGCAGTCCGGGCTGCTCTCCGCGCTCAACGCCGGGGAGAGCGGGCTCTGCTTCGGCCGGCTCGTCTTCAAGGACGGCCGCGACCACCACATCGGCCGGCTCGGCATCCGCGAGGACGACCCGAACCGCACCCCGCTCGTCGTCGACTGGCGCGCCGAGATCGCCCGCCCCTTCTACCTCGCCACCGGGTACGAGCCGATGGGCCTCACCCGCCGACGGCACATCACCACCAAGGGGCGCGAGGTCGTCTCCCTCCACGACGAGGTCCTCGACCTCGCCGACGCCACCCGCACCGGCCACGAGAGCCGGAACGCCGACGAAGTGCTGCTCGCCGCGCTCGACGCCGCCCGCACCGGCCGCATGCACGACATCGTGCAGACCATCCAGGCCGAGCAGGACGCCATCATCCGCTCCCCGCACCGCGGGGTCCTCGTCGTCGAGGGCGGCCCCGGGACGGGGAAGACCGCGGTCGCCCTGCACCGGGCCGCGTACCTCCTCTACGCGCACCGCGAGCAGCTCGCCAAGCGGGCCGTCCTCATCGTCGGCCCCAACCCCGCCTTCCTCGGCTACATCGGCAACGTCCTGCCCTCCCTCGGCGAGACCGGCGTCCTCCTCGCCACCCCCGCCGAGCTGTTCCCCGGCGTCCGCGCCACCGGCACCGACACCCCGCGCGCCGCCGCCGTCAAGGGCGCCGCCGGCATGGCCGACGCCCTCGCCGCGGCCGTACGGGACCGCCAGCAGGTCCCCGAGCGCGGCGAACCGCTGATCGTCCCGCACGAGGACGGCGACCTGGTCATCGACTGGGACATGGCCCTCGAAGCCCGCCACAAGGCCCGCGAGACCTTCCTCCCGCACAACCTCGCCCGCCCCTACTTCGTCTTCCGGATCCTCGACGCGCTCGCCGAACAGCTCGCCGACCGCATCGGCGCCGACCCCTACGGCGGCCCCAACTTCCTCGGCCCCGACGACATCGCCCTGCTCGCCAAGGGCATCGCCGCCAACCCCGACGTCCACACGGCGATCGACACCCTCTGGCCGCCCCTCACCCAGCAGGGCTTCCTCGCCGACTACCTCGCCGAACCCACCCACCTCGACGACGAGGACGACGCCGCCGCGATCCGGCGCGACGGCGGCCCCTGGACCCCCGCCGACGTCCCCCTGCTCGACGAGGCCGCCGAACTCCTCGGCGAGGACGACTCCGCCCTCCGCGCCGCCGAGGAGGCCGAACGCCAGAAGCAGATCCAGTACGCGCAGGGCGTCCTCGACGTCTCCTTCGCCTCCCGCACCTACGAGTTCGAGGACAAGGAGGAGCTCGACAAGGACGCCTCCGAGGTCCTCTCCGCCCACGACATCATCGACGCCGAACGCTTCGCCGAACGCCACGAGGAGGCCGACCACCGCACCGCCGCCGAGCGCGCCGCCGCCGACCGCACCTGGGCCTTCGGCCACATCATCGTCGACGAGGCCCAGGAGCTCTCCGCCATGGCCTGGCGGCTCCTCATGCGCCGCAGCCCCAGCCGCTCCATGACCCTCGTCGGCGACCCCGCCCAGACCGGCGACCCGGCCGGCGTCGGCGCCTGGCAGTCCATCCTCGGCCCGTACGTCGAGGACCGCTGGCAGCACGTCCGCCTCGGCGTCAACTACCGCACGCCCGCCGAGATCATGGCCGTCGCCGCCGAGACCCGCCGGGCCGCCGAACCCGGCTTCGAACCGCCCCGCTCGGTGCGCTCCACCGGCGTCGAGCCCTGGGACCGGACCGTCGACGACCCGGTGAAGGAGGCCGCCGACGCGGTCGCCGCCGAACTCCGCGAGGAGGGCCGGACCGCCGTCATCGCCCCGGCGGAGCTGCACCCCGGCCTGATCGCCGCCCTCCCCGAGGCCTCGTACGGCCCGAAGCCCGACCTCACCCGGCCGGTCGTCCTCCTCGACCCCCGGCAGGCGAAGGGCCTCGAATTCGACACGGTCCTCGTCGTCGACCCCGACGGCATCCGGGAGGGCGCCACGCACGGGATCAACGACCTGTACGTGGCGCTCACCCGGGCCACTCAGCGGATGGGCGTCATCAGGCCGGCCGTCACGCCGGCCTGAGCCAGACCGTCGCGAGCGGCGGCAGGGTCATCCGCACGCTCGCCTCACGGCCGTGCCACGGCACCGACTCGGTCTTCACCGGGTCGGTGCCGACCACGTCCGAGCCGCCGTACCGCGCCGCGTCCGTGTTCAGCACCTCCGCCCAGGCCGCGAACGTGTCCGGGACCCCGAGCCGGTAGTCGTGCCGCACCACCGGCGAGAAGTTGCACACCGCGAGCAGCGGCGAGCCGAAGCCGTCGTACCGCAGGAACGCGAAGACGTTGTCGTCGGCCGCGTCCCCCACCACCCACTGGAAACCGTCCGGGACGGTGTCCCGCTCCCAGAGCGAGGGCGTCGCCGCGTACACCGTGTTCAGGTCGCGCACGAGATCCCGCACCCCCCGGTGGTCCGCCTCCGCCCCGTACGCCGGATCGAGCAGCCACCAGTCCGGGCCGTGGTCCGCCGACCACTCCCCGCCCTGCGCGAACTCCTGCCCCATGTAGAGCAGCTGCTTGCCCGGGTGCGCCCACATGAAGCCCAGATACGCGCGGTGGTTGGCCCGCTGCTGCCACCAGTCGCCCGGCATCTTCGACACCAGCGACCGCTTGCCGTGCACCACCTCGTCGTGCGAGATCGGCAGGATGTAGTTCTCGCTGTACGCGTACACCATCGAGAACGTCATCTCGTGGTGGTGGTACTTGCGGTGCACCGGCTCCTTCTGCACGTACTCCAGGGAGTCGTGCATCCAGCCCATGTTCCACTTCATGCCGAAGCCCAGACCGCCGAAGCCGCCCGGACCCACCTGGTCCGTCGCCCGCGTCACCCCGTCCCAGGCGGTCGACTCCTCGGCGAAGGTGACGACGCCGGGGCAGCGGCGGTAGACGGTGGCGTTCATCTCCTGCAGGAAGCGGACCGCGTCCAGGTTCTCCCGGCCCCCGAACTCGTTCGGCAGCCACTCGCCGTGCTCCCGCGAGTAGTCCAGGTAGAGCATCGACGCGACGGCGTCCACGCGCAGCCCGTCGATGTGGAACTCCTGGCACCAGTACACGGCGTTCGCCACCAGGAAGTTCCGCACCTCCTTGCGGCCGTAGTCGAACTCCAGGGTCCCCCAGTCGGGATGGTGCGAACGGCGCGGGTCCTCGTGCTCGTACAGCGGACGTCCGTCGAACTCGGCGAGCGCCCAGTCGTCCTTCGGGAAGTGCGCCGGCACCCAGTCCATCAGCACGCCGATCCCGGCCCGGTGCAGCGCGTCGACGAGGAACCTGAAGTCGTCGGGGGTGCCCATGCGGGCCGTCGGCGCGTAGAACCCGGTGACCTGGTAGCCCCAGGAACCGCCGAAGGGATGCTCGGTGACCGGCATGAACTCCACGTGCGTGAACCCGAGGTCACGCACGTAGGCGGGCAGCTGCTCGGCCAGCTGGCGGTACGTGAGCCCCGGCCGCCACGACGGCAGGTGCACCTCGTAGACGGAGATCGGCGCCTCGTGCGGCGGGCGCGCCCCGCGCCGCTCCATCCACTCCGCGTCGTCCCAGGCGTAGTGCGACTCGGTGACGATCGACGCGGTGTTCGGCGGGCATTCGGTCCGGCGGGCCATCGGGTCCGCGCGGACCGTGTGCGAGCCGTCGGGGCGAGCGATGTCGTACTTGTAGACGGCGCCCTCGCCGATCCCCGGCACGAACAGCTCCCACACGCCCGTCGAACCGAGCGAACGCATCGGCAGCGCCGTGCCGTCCCAGTGCGTGAAGTCGCCCGTGACGCGGACGCCGCGCGCGTTCGGCGCCCACACGGCGAAGCGGGTGCCGGTGACGCCCTCGTGGGTCATCACGCGGGAACCGAGCGCCGTCCACAGCTCCTCGTGCCGGCCCTCGCCGATGAGGTGCAGGTCCAGCTCGCCCAGGGACGGGAGGAAGCGGTACGGGTCGTGGACGGGCATCTCGTCCCCGTCGTACCGCACCCGGAGCTCGTACGCGGGCACCTTGCGGAGCAGCGGGACGAACACCGAGAACAGCCCGTCGCCGTCGTCGTCCATCGTGAGGCGCTTGCCCTTCGTGAGGACGGCGACCTCCTGCGCCCAGGGGCGCAGCGCCCGGATCACGACCCCGCCCTTGACCGGATGCGCGCCGAGCATCCCGTGCGGGTCGTGGTGCTCCCCGGCGAGCAGCCGCGCCCGGTCGCCGGGGTCGAGCGGGGGCGCCTTACGGGGCGTCTTGCCGGCCGTCTTGCCTGCGGATCGGGCGGTCACGGGGGTGCCTCCTGGGGGTACGGGGGGTACGAATGCGCAACGGTGAAGGGGGGTGCGGGGAAACTCGGCCGAACGGGCGCCGTTGCGGGCGGCGCCCTTCCGTTGTGGGCGGCGCCCGCCCCCGTTGTGGGCAGTCGTTCCGCTGGGGCGGAACGGGTGGGCACAACGGACGGCGCCCTTGCCGGCGCCAGAGGCTCCAGCGCCTGAACCCGCACCCCGTGCACCGTCGCTGGTGGTGCGGGTCAGGGCGCGGGAGCCTAGGCCCGGCCGGGGGCGCCGTCCCGTGTGCCCACCCGTCCCGCCCTGCGGGACGATTGCCCACACGGGGGTGGACGAAGCGCACCGCCCAGCGCGGGGCGCGGGCCCCACACGGCGGGTGGTGAAGGGCGCCGCCCAGCCCGGCGCGGGCGCGGTCACATGGGGCGGCAGGGCCCGGTCGGGCGTGGTGGTGGGCGTGACGGGGCCGAGGGGCGGCACGGGACGGGGGCGGTCACTGGGGGGTCGCCAGGCGCTCGATCGCCGACATCGGGACCGGAAGCCAGTCCGGCCGGTGCCGGGCCTCGTAGAGGACCTCGTAGACCGCCTTGTCCGTCTCGTAGGCGCGGAGGAGCGCAGGGTCGGCACGCGGGTCCGCGCCCGCCACCTCCGCGTACCCCGTGCAGTACGCCGCCCGGCACCGCGACGCCCACTCCGCGTTCCACGGCCGGTGCGTGCGGGCCGCGTAGTCGAAGGAGCGGAGCATTCCGGCGACGTCGCGGACGGTCGGCTGCGGGCTGCGCCGTTCGTCCAGCGGCTTCGCCGGTTCGCCCTCGAAGTCGATGACGGCCCAGCCGCCGTCGGAGCCGCGCAGGGTCTGCCCGAGGTGTAGGTCCCCGTGGATGCGCTGCACCGCGGCCCCGCCGCTCGCCGCGGCGAAGACGGCCCGCAGGGCCGGCACGTGCGGCAGGAGCGCGGGGACGGCCTGCGCCGCCGCGTGCAGCCGGCGGTCCATCGCGGCCGCGAGCTGCTCGGTCTCGGAGCGGGCCAGGCGCCGGGTCGGCAGGGCCGAAGCCAGCGCCAGGTGCACCTCCGCCGTCGCCCGGCCGAGGGCCCGCGCCTCCGTCGTGAACTCCCGCCCGTCCGCCAGCGCGTCGAGGGCGAGCCGCCAGCCGTCCCGGGAGTCCCGCAGGTAGGGCTGGAGGACGCCGAGGGTGGAGGCCCCCGACTCGTACCAGGCGACCGGGGCGGGTACCCGGGCGCAGCCGGCCCCGGCCAGGGCGAGGGGCAGTTCCAGGTCCGGGTTCGCCCCGGGACTCACCCTCCGGAAGATCTTCAGGATGAACGAATCGCCGTAGACGAGGGACGAGTTGGACTGTTCCGCGTCCAGCATGCGGGGGGCCAGGGCCGGGGGCAGAGCCGTCGTGGCGTGGAAGCGCAGCGGGCCCGTCCGGCCCGGGGTGCGCAGCCGTTCGTACAGGAGCCCCGCCAGGCGCGGGTCGCGCAGGCCCTCGTACACCGCGCGTCCGGCGAGCGGGCCCTGCCGGATCCGCCCGATCAGGGCGGGGGCGAGGCGGGGCGGGAGCTGGGTCCTTACGCCCAGGAGCAGTTGGTAGCAGTCGGCGGGCGTTCCGGCCGGGCGGCCCGGCTGTTCGACCCGTACGAGCAGATGGAGGAGGCCGGGTCCCGCGCCGTCCAGGGGCAGCAGCTCGGTGGCCGCGTCCAGCGTGAATCCGGTGACCCGGCGGCCCTTGCCCGCGAACCAGCGCTGCCGTGGCAGCCATTCGTGGAGCAGGGGGGCGAGGGACGGAAGGAGGGCGTCCGGGGCCCGGGTGGTGGATGCGGTCTCCGGCATGGCATCGCGTCCTTTCCCCGGGGCGCACAAGTGGCTTTCGTATGCGTTCAAATGCGCAGAGTGTCCCGGATGGCGGCTGTGACTGTCCGGATGTGCGGGACGTGTCGGAAAGGGAAGATCCGTATGGGCCCGGCAAGAAGGCCCGGATGGACCTGAAGGGTGGCGTGGATCGTGTGTGGTTCACAGTGCCCAGGGTGGGACGGGGGAAACCGCCCCACCCGGGACGAAAACCGAACTGGGTGTCGCTCAGGCCCTCTTGAGACGGAACCAGTAGAAGCCGTGTCCCGCAAGGGTCAGGAGGTAGGGCAGCTGCCCGATGGCCGGGAACTTCACCCCGCCGATCAGCTCCACGGGCCGGGTGCCGTCGAAGCGCCGCAGGTCGAGCTCGGTCGGCTGTGCGTGCCGCGAGAAGTTGTTCACGCACAGCACGAGGTCGTCGCCGTCTTCCCGGAGGAAGGCGAGCACCGCCGGGTTGGACGCCGGGAGTTCCGTGTACGTCCCCGTCCCGAAGGCACGGTTCTGCTTTCGGATCTCGATCATCCGCTTCGTCCAGTGGAGGAGCGAGGACGGAGAGGCCATGCCCGCCTCGACGTTCGTCACCTGGTAGCCGTGGACCGGGTCCATGATGGCCGGCAGGTAGAGCCGTCCCGGGTCGCAGGAGGAGAAGCCCGCGTTCCGGTCGGGGGTCCACTGCATCGGGGTCCGCACCCCGTCCCGGTCGCCGAGCCAGATGTTGTCGCCCATGCCGATCTCGTCGCCGTAGTACAGCACCGGCGAGCCGGGCAGCGAGAAGAGCAGCGCGGTGAACAGCTCCATCTGCTTGCGGTCGTTGTCGAGGAGCGGGGCGAGACGTCGCCGGATGCCGATGTTGGCCCGCATGCGCGGGTCCTTGGCGTACTCGGCGTACATGTAGTCGCGCTCTTCGTCCGTGACCATCTCGAGGGTGAGCTCGTCGTGGTTGCGCAGGAAGATGCCCCACTGGCAGCCGGAGGGGATCTCCGGGGTCTTCGCCAGGATCTCGGAGACCGGGTGGCGGGACTCGCGGCGCACGGCCATGAAGATGCGCGGCATGACCGGGAAGTGGAAGGCCATGTGGCACTCGTCGCCGCCCGAGCGGAAGTCGCCGAAGTAGTCGACGACGTCCTCCGGCCACTGGTTGGCCTCGGCGAGCAGCACCGTGTCCGGGTAGTGGTCGTCGATCTCCTTGCGGACCCGCTTGAGGAAGGCGTGGGTGGCGGGGAGGTTCTCGCAGTTGGTGCCCTCCTGCTGGTACAGGTACGGCACCGCGTCGAGCCGGAAGCCGTCGATGCCCAGGTCCAGCCAGAACTTCAGCGCGGAGAGGATCTCCTCCTGCACGGCCGGGTTGTCGTAGTTGAGGTCCGGCTGGTGCGAGAAGAAGCGGTGCCAGTAGTACTGCTTGCGGACCGGGTCGAAGGTCCAGTTCGAGGACTCGGTGTCGACGAAGATGATCCGGGCGTCCGCGTACTGCTTGTCGTCGTCGGCCCAGACGTAGTAGTCGCCGTAGGGGCCGTCCGGGTCGCGCCGCGACTCCTGGAACCACGGGTGCTGGTCGCTGGTGTGGTTCATGACGAAGTCGATGACCACGCGCATGCCGCGCTGGTGGGCCGCGTCGACGAACTCCACGAAGTCGGCGAGGTCGCCGAACTCGGGGAGCACCGAGGTGTAGTCGGCGACGTCGTAGCCGCCGTCCCGCAACGGGGACTTGAAGAACGGCGGCAGCCAGAGGCAGTCGACGCCCAGCCACTGGAGGTAGTCCAGCTTGGACGTGATGCCCTTCAGGTCGCCGACGCCGTCGCCGTTGCTGTCCTGGAAGGAGCGGACGAGGACCTCGTAGAACACCGCCCGCTTGAACCACTCGGGATCGCGGTCCTTGGCGGGGGTGTCCTCGAAGGTGTCGGGGACGGGCTCGTTGACAGTCGTCATGAGGTGGGTGACCCTCCGGTCTGCGGGGACGGTCGCAGGGCGAGTACGTGCGCGGGCGTGACGCCCGGTTCCAGGCGCACGTAAGCGGCCCTGCCCCAGTGATAGGTCTCGCCGGTGAGCTCGTCGCGCACCGGCACGGTCTCGTGCCAGTCGAGGCCGAGTTCCGGCATGTTCAACGAGAGTGAAGCCTCCTGGGTGTGGTGCGGGTCGAGGTTGACGACCACCAGAACGATGTTCGAACCCGAACGCTTCGAGTACGCGATCACCTGCGGGTTGTCGGTGTCGTGGAAGGTCAGGTTCCGCAGCCGGCGGAGGGCCGGGTGGCGGCGCCTGATCCGGTTCAGGGCGGTGATCAGCGGGGTGATCGTCGTCCCGGCGCGCTCCGCCGACTCCCAGTCGCGGGGCCTCAGTTCGTACTTCTCCGAGTCGAGGTACTCCTCGCTGCCCTCCCGCAGCGGGGTGTTCTCGCACAGCTCGTACCCGGCGTACATGCCCCAGGAGGGCGACAGCGTCGCCGCGAGCACCGCCCGCGCCTCGAACGCGGGCCGGCCGCCCTCCTGGAGGTAGGCGTGCAGGATGTCGGGGGTGTTCACGAAGAAGTTCGGCCGCATCTGCGCGGCCGTTTCCCCGGACAGCTCGGTGAGGTACTCCGTCAGCTCCTCCTTGGTGTTGCGCCAGGTGAAGTACGTGTACGACTGCTGGAAACCGATCGCGCCGAGCGTCCGCATCATCGCCGGCCGGGTGAACGCCTCCGCCAGGAAGATCACGTCCGGATCGGCCCGGTTGATCTCGCCGATCACCCGCTCCCAGAACACCACCGGCTTGGTGTGCGGGTTGTCCACGCGGAAGATCCGCACCCCGTGGTCCATCCAGTGGCGCAGGATCCGCACGGTCTCCGCGACGATCCCGTCCATGTCCTTGTCGAACGCGATCGGATAGATGTCCTGGTACTTCTTCGGCGGGTTCTCCGCGTACGCGATCGAACCGTCCGGCCGGTGGTGGAACCACTCCGGGTGCTTCTCCACCCACGGGTGGTCGGGGGAGCACTGGAGCGCGAAGTCGAGCGCGATCTCCAGGCGCAGCTCCCGGGCCTTCGCCACGAACGCGTCGAAGTCCTCGAAGGTCCCCAGGTCCGGGTGGAGCGCGTCGTGCCCGCCCTCCGGCGAGCCGATCGCCCACGGCACGCCCACGTCGCTCGGCGCGGCCGAAAGCGAGTTGTTGGGGCCCTTGCGGTGGGTCTCGCCGATCGGGTGCACCGGCGGCAGGTAGACGACGTCGAAGCCCATCGCGGCGATCGCCGGGAGCCGTTCGGCGGCGGTGCGGAAGTTCCCCGGGACCGTACGCCCCTTCACCTTCCGCACCCCCTCCGAGCGCGGGAAGAACTCGTACCAGGAGCCGAACAGGGCCCGCTCGCGCTCCACCTGGAGCGGCAACGCGGGGGAGGCGGAGAGGAGTTCGCGCAGCGGGTGGCGGTCCAGGGCGTCGACCACCTGCGGGGCGAGCGCGGCGGCGAGCCGCACGGCCGCCGGACGCGACACGTCGCGCAGCACGTCCGCCGCCGCGAGCACGGCCTCCCGGCCGCCGCCCTTCTTCGGGACGCCCTTCGCGGCCCGCTCGTGCAGCTCGGCGCCCTCGGCGAGGACCAGTTCGGAGTCGATCCCGGCCGGGATCTTGATCCGCGCCGTGTGGCGCCAGGTGGCCACCGGGTCGCTCCAGGCCTCCACGGTGTACGTCCAGAGGCCCTCGGCGTCCGGGGTGACCTCGGCGCCCCACCGGTCGGTGCCCGGGGCCAGTTCGCGCATCGGGGTCCAGGGTCCTGGCCGGCCCGACGGGCCGCGCAGCACGACATTGGCGGCGACCGCGTCGTGGCCCTCGCGGAAGACGGTCGCCGTCACCTCGAAGGTCTCTCCGGCCACCGCCTTCGCGGGGCGCCGGCCACAGTCGACCAGCGGGCGGACGTCCAGTACGGGAATGCGTCCCATGAGCGGATTCACAGCATCACCTGACGGGTTACGGGGGTGCGGGTGGTGGTGCGCTCTTTCTAGCTCCGTCGGCGGCCGGCGGGTTGCGGGCATGACGGCTCCTGTCCGCGTTCACTCGAATGGCGGGTCCACAGGGATGAACAAGGGGGGAACGGAGGCTCGGAGGAGACGGGTTCGGGGGTTGTACCGGAGGAGCCTTCCACGGTCCTCGGGCGGGCAATCCGGCGCTTTGTTAACTACTCGGGCGTAGTCGCGTCGGCAAGCGCACGACCCGGACAAGAAAAGAGCCCCGCCTTTGTGGGGCGGGGCTCGATCGGCGTTCCGGGTCAGGCGCGCGGCGAGGCGTCCGGGGTCTCCGCGTCCGACGACCACACCTGCCAGGGCTGGCGGGCCACCCACTCCTCCACCGGGGCCGGTTCCAGGCCGAGGACCTCCGACGACACCCCGTCGTCGTCCGTCATCAGGAGCGGATCGGCGCCGCTCGCCATGTAGTGGTAGATCCCCGCGACCCCGGCCGCCGTCTCCGGGCCGAGCAGCTGCGCCAGGCCCTGCTCGAACACGGCCGGATCCAGCTCCTCGTACCGCACCGTCCGGCCGAGGCCCCGCCCGAAGGCCTCGGCGAGCTCACGGCCCGTCAGGGCGCGGTCGCCGCCGATGTCGAAGGTCCGGCCCTCCAGGTCCTCCCGGGTGAGCGCCGCGAGCGCCGCCTCCGCGAGGCCCCGGTGCGACAGCCACGCCGTCCGCGCGGACTCCGGCAGGGGGTAGGCGAGGACGCCCTCGTCGACCAGGGCGGGCCCGTTCCACGGCGAGAACAGGTTGTCCAGGTACACCGGCGGCCTGACCACCACGAGCGGCACCCCGCTGTCCCGCAGGACCTGCTCCGCGAGCCGCCGCGTCTCGAAGGCGGCGACGTCCGTCGGGCCCAGCGGAAGCCGGGTGTTGGCGTTGAACACGAGCCGTTCCGTGCCCGCCGCGAGCGCGGCCTCCGCGATGTTCCGCGCGTACGCCTCCACCCGCGTCCCGTCGTACACGAGCGGCATCGTGACGAACGCGTGCGTGGTCCCCGAGAACAGTCGCCGCACGTCCCCCGGCACCCCCAGGTCCCCGGCGAGGAAGAAGGCCCCCGGCAGCGGCGGCCGGTCCGCCTCCGGGCGCCGGGTCAGGGTCCGCACCCGGTGGTGCCGCTCGGCGAGGAGGCGGGCCACCGCGCCGCCCTGGAAGCCGGTCGCGCCCACGACCGCCACCCGCATCGGAATCTCACTGTCCATGTGTGTCCAAGGCCCTTCGATAGGCTGTCGTCGCTGTCGTGTCGGCGTCCCTCCAGGCTCCCCGCGACGGCTTCGGCCGTTCAATTAACAAACCGGGGCGGAAGTTGAAGGATCGTCCATGGAAACCGTGGGAACCGACCGTCACGACCAGCGCGACCCCCTCGACCGGCGCGACCCCCTCGATCCGCCCGGCGACGGCGAGCACGAGGACCTGCTGAGCGAGCTCCTCAAACCCCTCCGGCTCACCGGCGTCTTCGACAGCCGCTGGCACGTCCGCGCCCCCTGGGCCATCGAGGGCGACGCCGAACGCAGCTGCGCCGTCCTCCACTACGTCGTCGAGGGCGGCTGCTGGATCACCGCCGACGGCGAGGCCCCCGTCGAACTCCACGCCGGCGACCTCGTCGTCTTCCCCACCGGCGCCGCGCACCGCCTCTCCGACCGGCCCGAACGCCAGGGCGTCCCGCTCAAGGCCGTCCTGCCCGAACGGCAGCCCGGCACCTCCGGCGAGATCGTCATCGAGGGCAGCGGACCCGAGAGCCGCCTCCTGTGCGCCGGCCTCCACTACGACGCCAGCGCCGCCACCGGCCTCTACACCTCCCTGCCCTGGGCCCTCGTCCTCGACGGCCACCAGGTCGACCGCGAACCGCTGCTCCGCGACACCCTCCGGCTGCTCGCCGCCCCCGACCGGCCCGTCGGCCCCGGCGACCGGCTCATCACCCTGCGCGCCTTTGAGATGGCGCTCGTCCTCGCGCTCCGCCCGCTGCTCCGCGAGCTCGCCGACAACCCGGCCTCGCTGCCGCTGCTCCGCCACCCCGGGATCAGCCGGGCGGTCGTCATGATGGCGACCCGGTTCGCCGAGCCCTGGACCATCGACTCCGTCGCCCGGGAGGTGGGCATGTCCCGCTCCGCCTTCACCGCCGCCTTCCGCGAACTCGTCGGCGACTCCCCGGCCCGGTACCTCGCCGCCCGCCGCATGCAGGAGGCCGGCCGGCTCCTCACCGAGACCTCGCTCCCGCAGTCGGCCCTGCCCGAACGCGTCGGCTACCGCAGCGCCGTCGGCTTCCACCTCGCGTTCCGGAAGTGGTTCGGGGTGACCCCCGGCGAGTACCGGGCGGGCGAGGTCAGGGCCGCCTGATCCGCCCGACCTGACATCTTCGGGAGCCCCTGGACGGTTCTTAAGGACCCCTGGACGGACGTTCATTGTCCGTCCGGGGCACCCCCGGACAGGCTCGGGACCGGCAACAGCCGTGGCACCCGAGGAGAGGCGACACACCGGTGACGAGGTCCGGGCAGGAGTATCTGGAGGGACTGCGCGACGGGCGCGAGATCTGGCTCGACGGGGAGCGGGTCAAGGACGTCACCGCCCACCCCGCCTTCCGGGCCTCCGCGGCCTCCTTCGCCGGCCTGTACGACCTCGCCGACGACCCCGTGCACCGCCCCGTCCTCGTCCAGGGCGGAGTGCGCCGCGCCGGTGCGGTGCCCCGCTCGTACGAGGAGCTCGTCGCCCGCCGCCGCGCCTTCCGCACCACGGCGCGGGCGAGCTACGGCTTCCTCGGCCGCACCCCCGACTACATGGCCGCCGGGGCGGCCGGGTTCGCCGCCGCGCCCGCCGTCTTCACCGGCGACGCCTTCGACGGCGCCGGGCACGCCCTCGCCTTCCACCGGCGGCTCGCCGAGGGCGACCTGCACACCGCGTTCACCCTCACCGACCCGCCGTCCGGCCGCGGCGAGGACGACCTCGCCCTGCGGGTCGTGGAGGAACGCGACGGCGGGATCGTCGTCCGCGGCGCCAAGACCATCGGCACCGGCGCGGTCTTCGCCGACGAGCTCCTCGTCGGCACCATCGAGCCGCTCGCCGCCGACGACACCGAGCACGCCGTCACCTTCTCCGTACGGCTCGACACCCCCGGCCTCAAGCTGATCTCCCGCACCTCCTACGAGGAGCGCTCCCGGTCCGTCTTCGACCAGCCGCTCTCCTCCCGGTACGACGAGAACGACGCGCTGCTCGTCTGCGAGGACGTCTTCGTGCCCTGGGAACGCGTCCTCACCTACCGGGACCCGGCCACCACCGCCGCGATCTGGTGGCAGACCCCCGCCTACCTCAACTTCGTCCACCAGTCCGCCACCCGCTTCTGGACCAAGCTGGAGTTCCTCACCGGCCTCGCGATCCTGATCACCCGCTCGAACGGCACAGGGGACCTGCCGCCCGTCACCCAGGCGATCGGCCGGCTCCTCGGCATGGTCGCCCAGGCCAAGGCCTTCGTCCTCGCCGCCGAGGCCTCGTACGAGGAGGTCGACGGCGGGCGCGGCGGCGTCCGCCCCGGGCAGGAGATCTCCTTCGCCCAGCGGATCATGGCCGGCGAGCTGTACCCGCGCGCCGTCCAGGACGTCAAGCTCCTCGCCGGCGGCGCCCTCGTCCAGCTCCCCGCCAGCGGCCGCGACCTGCTCCACCCCGAACTCGGGCCGCTGGTCCGCCGCTACTTCGCGACGCCCGGCCATCCCGCCGAGGACCGCGTCAAGCTCCTCAAACTCGCCTGGGACGCCCTCGGTTCGGAGTTCGCCGGCCGCCACGAGCAGTACGAGCGCTTCTACCACGGCGCCCCGCACGTCTACCTGACCATGCAGACCCGGGCCGGAGCGGCGGAGGAGTGCGAGAGCCTCGCGCAGGCCTGCCTCGACGGCTACGGCCTGGGGACGACCCGGTGACGCCCCCCGGACGCGGGGCGCTCGCCCTCCTCGCCTCCACACAGCTGCTGCTGATCATGGACACCGCGATCGTCAACGTCGCACTGCCCTCCGTCGGCGAGGACCTCGGCTCCGGCTCCACCGGCCTGTCCTGGGTCGCCAACGCCTACCTCATCGCCTTCGGCGGACTGCTCCTCCTCGGCGGACGCGTCGCCGACCTCCTCGGCCACCGGCGGGTCTTCCTCGGCGGCCTCGGCCTGCTCGCCGTCGCCTCCGCCGCCGGTGGTCTCGCCCCCGGCGCCGACCTCCTCGTCGCGGCCCGCGCCGTCCAGGGCGTCGGCGCCGCCCTCGCCGCGGCCGCCGCCTTCGCCCTGCTGCTCCTGCTCTTCCCCGACGGCCCCGCCCGGCACAAGGCCCTCGGCGTCTTCGCCGCCATGGGCGGCCTCGGCGGAGTCCTCGGCACGGTCCTCGGCGGCGTCCTCACCGACCTCCTCGGCTGGCGCGCCACGTTCTGGCTGAACGTGCTCCTCGCCGCCGTCCTCGCAGCCCTGGCCGTCCGGATCCTCGCCCCCCGTTCGGGAGCGGTCCTCCGCGGCGGCTTCGACCTCGCCGGGGCGCTCACCGCGACCGCCGGCCTCGGCCTCGTCGCCTACGCCCTCGTCGGCGGATCCGAGGCCGGTTGGCTCTCCGCCCGTACCCTCGGCGCCGGGGGAGCCGGCCTGGCGCTGCTGCTCGCCTTCGCCGCGGTCGAGACCCGGGCCGCCGCCCCGCTGGTGCCGCCCTCCGTCCTCGCCCGGCCCGCGCTCCGCCTCGCCAACGTCCTCGCCGCGCTCGCCCAGACCACGCTGTTCCCGATGTTCTTCCTGGTCAGCCTGTATCTGCAGAGCGTCCTCGGATACGCGCCCCTGGGCGGCGGCCTCGGACTGCTTCCGCTGTCCCTCGTCGTCGTCGCGGTCGCCCCGCAGACCGGCCGGATCATCTTCCGCATCGGCCTGCACCGGGCCATGACCCTCGGCTTCGTCCTGCTGTGCGCCGGGACCGCGTGGCTGGCCCTCGCGCTCACCCCGGACGGCACTTATCCGAGCACCGTCCTCGCCCCCAGCCTCCTCCTCGGCGCCGCCCTGCCGCTGGTCATGGTCACCACCAACGTGGCCGCCACCGCCGACGCCGCGCCCGAGGAGACCGGACTCGCCTCCGGACTCGTCAACACCAGCCAGCAGTTCGGCTCCGTCCTCGGCCTCGCCGTCCTGGTCGCCGTCGCCACCACCCGTACGGGAGACACCACCCGTACGGGAGACACCGGCCGCACGGGAGACGCCGGCCGCACCGGGGCCGCCGACGCGGCCCGCGCCGCCGCCGAGACCGCCGGCTTCCGCGCCGCCCTGCTCACCGGCGCCGCCTTCGCCGCGCTCGCCGCCCTGCTCTCCGTACGCCCGCGCGTACGGGAGCGGGTGCCCGAGCCGCACTGACCGCACATCCCTCCGGAAGAAGGAGCGCTGCCTTGTTCGGCGACCCGCGTCACATGACCGAGGACATACGTGCCGCCGACCCGCTGGGCGCCGACGCCCTGCTCGCCGCGGTGCCCGGGATGAACGAGCGGGCCGACGCGGCCGCGCTGACCGTCGCCCTGCGCGCCCTGGTGCCCGACCTCGAGGAGGCCGCCGGATGGAGCGTCGGCGGCGCGCTCGCCGCCATGCGGGACCTCGGCATCCTGCTCGGCTCCCTCAAACGGCACGGCGTGCAGCCGCTGGCCGCCGTCCCCGAGGCCCTGCCCGTCCTCGAACTCCTCGGCCGCCGCACCGACATGATCCCCCGGGACACCGTCCACCACTACACGAGCTGGAACCCCACGGGCCCCCGCCGCCGCACCTACACCGGCCACCCCACCGAGGCCCGCCTCCAGGACGCGGTACGGATGGTGTTCCCGGGGCTCGTCGCGGCGCTCGAGGACTGCACCCGGGTCGCCCGCCTCGAACCGTACGACCCCGGGTTCCCGGCCGCCCTCGACCGCATCGCCGGCCACGTCCGGGCCATGGTGGAGTCCATCGACCTCACCGTCGCCCAGGTCCCGCCCGAGTACTTCGCGCTCACCCTCCGCCCCTACTTCGAGGAGGTCGAGATCGCCGGCCGCGACTACCTCGGCCCGGCCGCCGCACAGGTCCCGCTCTGGCTGGTCGACCTGACGCTGTGGCAGTGCGACCGCTCCGACGCCGCCTACGACGCCTTCCTCGCCGAGTCCCTGCCGTACGCCCTGCCGTCCTGGCGCGCCTTCCACGCCCGGCACCGGGGCGGGATCTCCGCCGTCAGCAAGCTGTCGGCGGCCGTCAGCTGGGAGGGCGCCGACCGGCTGCCGCCCGCGCTCACCGCCTCGGCGGAGGCGCTCGGCCGCGTCCTGCGGATCCTGAAGACCTTCCGGGCCCGGCACCTCGGCATCGCCCGCAAGGCCTACAGCGACGACATACGCCTGTACGAGGAGGGCAGCGGCGGGGCCCCCGTCGCGCTGCTGCGCTCGATCCTGGACCTGACCAGGGAGAACGAGACCATGGTGCGCCGCGCGACCGCGCAGCGCCGTCCCGCCGGCGCCCCCGTCGGCCCGGCCGCGTAGGAGCCGAGATGTCCCCCCACACCCCGTACGGGCCGCAGTACGGCCAGAGCCCGCACATCCTGATCGCCGGCGGCGGCATCGCCGGCCTCACCGCCGCCCTCGCCCTGCACGCCGCCGGATTCGAGCGGGTGACCGTCGTCGAGGCCGCGCCCGCCATCCGCCCCGTCGGCGCCGGACTCAACCTGATGCCGAACGCCGTCCGCGAACTCGACGCCCTCGGCCTCCTCGACGCCCTGGAGGCCGGCGCCCTGCGCACCCGCGAACTGCGCTACTACCACCGCTCGGGCGGCCTGATATCCCGGGAGCGGCGCGGCCTCGCCGCCGGCTACCGCTGGCCCCAGCTGTCCGTCCACCGCGGCCACCTCCAGCAGGTCCTGGCCGGCGCCGTCCGCGCCCGGCTCGGCACCGCCGCCCTGGTCACGGGCGTCCGGGTGACCGGCGTCGAACTGCTCCCGGGCGGGCGGCCCCGGCTACGCCTCGAGCACCGCGAAGGACCCGTCAAGGGCCGGGCCTCCCTCGAACCGGACGTCCTCGTCGGCGCCGACGGCATCCGCTCCGCGGTCCGCGCGGCGCTCAACCCGACGGAGGGCGGGCCCGCGTGGAACGGGATGCTGGTGTGGCGGGGGGTGTCCCGGATGCCCGCGCGGGCCGTGGGCTCCTTCATGTTCATCGCGGGCGACGACCGGCAGAAGGCCGTCGTCTACCCGATGGGCCGGCCCACCGGACCGGACAGGGAGGTCCTCGTGAACTGGGCCCTCGCCCGGCCCGCCGACACCCCCGGCGCCGCCGGCGAGGAGGGACTGCGGGGCGACTGGAACCGGCCCGCCCCCGTCGAGAGCTTCCTCCCGTACTACGAGGGCTGGGAGTTCGACGGCGTCAGCGTCCCCGCAGTCCTGCGCGCCGCCGACACCGCCCACCTCTACCCGATGGTCGACCGCGAACCCCTCGACCGGTGGACCCACGGCCGCACCACCCTCATCGGCGACGCCGCCCACGCCATGTACCCCATCGGCTCCAACGGGGCGACCCAGTCGATCGTCGACGCCCGCGCCCTCGCCCACGCCCTCGCCCTCCACCCCGACCCCGCCGAGGGCCTCGCCGCGTACGAACGGGAGCGCCGCCCCGCCATGACCGCGCTCCAGCACGCCAACCGGCAGCTCGGCCCCGAGGTCGTCATCAACCTCGCCCACGCGCGCGCCCCGCACGGCTTCACCGACATCCACCAGGTCATCCCCGCCGAGGAACTCGCCGCCATCGCCGGCCGGTACGCCGCCACCGGAGCCTTCGACCCGACCACGGTCAACCAGGGCTCCCCGTACGAGACCGTCGTGCCCGCTCCCTAGGACCTGTACCGTCGGAGCGGCACGCCGGGCACACAGCGTGGTGCGCCCGCTCCGCTCCGTACTCGCCTGCGAAGGTGGACAACGTGAAGGCAATCCGTCGATTCACCGTGCGTCCCGTCCTCCCCGACACCCTTCGACCCCTCGCCGACCTCGCGCACAACCTGCGCTGGTCCTGGCACGAGCCCACCCGGGCGCTCTTCGACTCCCTCGCGCCCGAGGGACTGGCCGGTGCCGACCCCGTACGGGTCCTCGGCGCCCTCGAAGCGCCCCGGCTCGCCGCGCTCGCCGCCGACCAGGAGTTCCTGGACCGGCTGCGCGCGGTCGCCGAGGACCTCGACCAGTACCTGCACGCCCCCCGCTGGTACCAGGGCCGCCCCGGCGACGCCCCGGCCGCCGTCGCCTACTTCTCGCCCGAGTTCGGCGTCGCCGCCGCCCTGCCCCAGTACTCTGGCGGCCTCGGCATCCTCGCCGGAGACCACCTCAAGTCCGCCAGCGACCTCGGCGTCCCCCTCGTCGGCGTCGGCCTGCTCTACCGGCACGGCTACTTCCGGCAGTCCCTCGGCCGCGACGGCTGGCAGCAGGAGCAGTACCCCGTCCTCGACCCCGGCGAGCTGCCCGTCACCCTGCTCCGCGAGGCCGACGGCACCCCCGCCCGGATCACCCTCGCCCTGCCCGGCGGCCGCAGCCTCCACGCCCAGATCTGGATCGCCCAGGTCGGCCGCGTCCCGCTGCTGATGCTCGACTCCGACGTCGAGGAGAACGCCCCCGGCGAACGGTCCGTCACCGACCGGCTGTACGGCGGCGGCAGTGAGCACCGGCTCCTCCAGGAGATGCTCCTCGGCATCGGCGGTGTCCGCGCCGTCCGCACGTACACCCGGCTCACCGGCCACCCCGCACCCGAGGTCTTCCACACCAACGAGGGCCACGCCGGCTTCCTCGGCCTCGAACGCGTCCGCGAACTCCAGGGCGAGGGCCTCGACTTCGACAGCGCCCTGGAGGCCGTCCGGGCCGGCACCGTCTTCACCACCCACACCCCCGTCCCCGCCGGCATCGACCGCTTCGACCGGGCCCTCGTCGCCCGCCACCTCGGCGACGACGGCGCCCTCCCCGGCGTCGACCTCGGCCGGATCCTCGCCCTCGGCGACGAGACCCCGCTCGGCGGCGAACCCGGCGTCTTCAACATGGCCGCCATGGGCCTGCGGCTCGCCCAGCGCGCCAACGGCGTCTCCACCCTCCACGGCGCCGTCAGCCGCTCCATGTTCGCCGGGCTCTGGCCCGGCTTCGACGCCGACGAGGTGCCGATCACCTCCATCACCAACGGCGTCCACGCCCCCACCTGGGTCGCCCCCGAGGCCGCCCGGACCGGACCGGACGCGAGCGACCGGGAGCTGTGGGAGCTGCGCCGCACCCTCCGCGAACGCCTCGTCGCCGACGTACGGGACCGGCTGCGGGCCTCCTGGCGGCAGCGCGGCGCCGCCGCCGCCGAACTCGGCTGGACCGAATCCGTCCTCGACCCCGACGTCCTCACCATCGGCTTCGCCCGCCGCGTCCCCTCGTACAAGCGGCTCACCCTCATGCTCCGGGACAAGGACCGGCTGCGGGCCCTGCTCCTCCACCCCGAGCGGCCCGTGCAGCTCGTCGTCGCGGGCAAGGCCCATCCCGCCGACGACGGGGGCAAGAAGTTGGTCCAGGAGCTCGTCCGGTTCGCCGACGACCCCCGGGTCCGGCACCGCATCGTCTTCCTGCCCGACTACGGCATGGAGATGGCCCGCGGCCTCTACCCCGGCTGCGACGTCTGGCTCAACAACCCCCTGCGCCCCCTCGAGGCCTGCGGTACGAGCGGGATGAAGGCCGCGCTCAACGGCTGCCTCAACCTGTCCGTCCTCGACGGCTGGTGGGACGAGTGGTACGAGCCCGAGTTCGGCTGGGCCATCCCCACCGCCGACGGCGCGGCCGCCGCCGACGAGGACCGCCGCGACGACCTGGAGGCCGCCGCCCTCTACGAGCTGATCGAGCGCCGCGTCGCCCCCCGCTTCTACGACCGCGGCCCCGACGGGGTGCCGTCCGGCTGGACCGCCATGGTCCGGCGCACCCTCGCCGACCTCGGCCCGAAGGTGCTCGCCGACCGGATGGTCCGCGAGTACGTCGAGAGGCTGTACGTGCCCGCCGCAGGCTCCCGCCGGGCCCTCACCCCCGGGCGGGCGCGGGACCTCGCCGCCTGGAAGGCCCGGGTCCGGGCGGCCTGGCCGGCGGTGGCCGTGGACCACGTGGAGATCGGCGACGACCTCGCCGAGGTGGACGCCGAACTCGGCGCGACGCCCGTCGTCCGGGTCCGGGTCGCGCTCGGCGGCCTGGAGCCCGACGACGTCGAGGTGCAGGCCGTCACCGGCCGAGTCGACGCCGACGACACCCTCGCCGCCACCCGCACCGTCACCCTCAAACCGGCCGGCGGCCCCGACCTGGAGGGGCGGCTGCCCTACGCGGGCACCCTGGAGCTCGACCGGACCGGTTCCTTCGGCTGCACCGTCCGCGTCCTGCCCGCCCACCCGCTGCTCGCCCACCCGGCCGAACTCGGCCTCGCGGCCCTGCCGGGGGAGACGACGGGGGAGGGGGCGGGGGTGCTGCTGAGGTAGCCCGGCGGCCGTCGCCCTGCTGCGGTCGCCCTACGGCACCTCGGCCTTGTCGGCGAGGTGCCCGTCGACGAAGCAGAGCCGGTACACCGGGATCGCGGCCAGCATCGTGGACCGGTAGTACCGGCATTCGTCCATGCCGCGCGGCTCCGCCGGGACTTGCACCGGCGGGCCGTCCAGCGGGCGGTCGGGCCAGTCCTCGGCGTTCTCGGTGATCTCCGTGAGCGACTGCCCGATCCGCAGCCGGGCGTAGTCCTCCGGCTCCAGGTACGACCGGGCCTGCGTCCACACGGCGACCCCGGCCATCAGCAGGCCGAGCGCGACGAGGAGCGCGAGCGGGATCCAGATCGCCCGCGCGAGGCCCTTGCGGACCTCGCGGCGGGCCCGGTCCAGCTCCCGCGCCGAGGTCGGTGCGGCCGGCAGCGGCGCCGGGGGGTTCCGGGGCAGGACGGCCTCCAGGACGAACCCGCCGTCCCCGGCCACCCGGTGCGCCAGCGAACCGCCCGCGAGCCGCACCCGCTCCCCGAGGCCCACGAGCCCGGTGCCGCCGGAGGCGAGGCCGACGCGTGCACTGCCGTCGGGGGCAGGGTCCGGACGTGCCGTGTCGTCGGGGGCGGTGCCGGAGGCGTGGCCCGGGTGAGCCGTGTCGCCGGAGGCACGGCCGGGCCGTGTCGTGTCGCCGGGGCCGCTCGAGACCCGGACCCGCACGTCCGCCGCGTCCTGGGCGACGGTCACCGTCACCGCCGCGCCCGGCGCGTGCTTGGCCGCGTTCGTCAGGCCCTCCTGGACGACCCGGTGCAGGGCGAGGCCCGACATCCCCGGCAGCGTCGGCACCGGGGTGGCGGCGGTGAGGGTGACCGCGAGGCCCGAGGCGCGGGCCCGGGCCGTCAGCTCCTCGACCGTCTCGCCCGACGGGGTCGTCGGCGCCCCGGCGTCGTCCTCCCGCAGGACGCCGATGATGTCCCGCAGCCGGGCCGTCGCGTCCGCCGCCGCGCGCCGCAGCTCGCCGGCCGCGTGCTGCTGGGCGGGACCCAGCGCCGGATCGACCTCAAGGGCGCCCGCGCGGACCGCGATCAGGGCCAGGTCGTGGCCGAGGGAGTCGTGCATGTCGCCCGCGATCCTGGACCGCTCCCGCAGCCGCTCCCGGTCGGCGACGGCCGCCTGCTCCCGCTCCATCCGGTCGGCCAGCTCCCAGCCGCTGCGCACGAGCCGGTCGTACTGGCGCACGTAACGGCCGATCAGCCACGGCGCCACGACCGCCAGGGCCAGCGTGAGCAGCAGCGTGAACCACTGGCCGAGGGAGGTGTGCGTGACCGTCGTCAGGAGCAGCCCCGCCGCCGCGACCGCGCCGAACAGCCACAGTGCCGCCCGGGTCTGCTCCTCCCGCCGCCCGGCGAGATAGCCGAAGGCGATCAGGGCCAGGCTGTACGAGGCGGTGAACAGCTCCAGGGAGGAGGACAGGCTCACCGCGACCACGACGGCGACCGGCACCGGCGGCCACCGCCGGCCGGCCGCGACACAGCCGCCGAGCAGCGCCACGCCGATGGCGACCTCGGTCCAGCTTCCGCCGTCGTTCGGGTCCGACTTGAGGAGGACCGGCACGCAGAGCAGCAGCCAGAGCCCCAGG
Source organism: Streptomyces vietnamensis (assembly GCF_000830005.1). Taxonomy (NCBI): domain Bacteria; kingdom Bacillati; phylum Actinomycetota; class Actinomycetes; order Kitasatosporales; family Streptomycetaceae; genus Streptomyces; species Streptomyces vietnamensis. The sequence goes on from NZ_CP010407.1 coordinate 5,818,249, forward strand.
TCGAAGAGGCGCTCACGGGCCGCCTCACGCATCGGGCACCAGGCCCGCCTCGTACGCCAGGACCGCGAGCTGCACCCGGTTGCGCAGGCCGAGCCTGCCGAGGACGGCGCTCACGTGCGCCTTCACCGTGCCCTCGACGACGTACATGCGGTCCGCGATCTCCTGGTTGGAGAGCCCGGCGCCGAGGAGGGCGACGACCTCCCGCTCCCGGCCCGTGAGCGGTTCCAGGCGGGTGCGCGCCTCGGCCGCGCGGGTGAACCGCTCCCCGCCGAGGGTGTCGATGACCCGCCGGGCGACCGTGGGGGAGAGCGCGGCGCCGCCCCCGGCCACGGCCCGGACCCCGGCGATCAACTCGCGCGGGTCCCCGGACTTGAGGAGGAAACCGCTGACGCCGCTGCCGAGCGCCCGCGCGATGTAGGCGTCCTCGGAGAAGGTGGTGAGCATGACGACGGCCGTGTCCGGCACCGTCGTGCGCAGTTCCTCGGCCGCGCCGAGCCCGTCGAGCCGGGGCATCCGGATGTCGAGCAGGATCACGTCGGGGCGGTGCTCGCGGGCGAGTTCGACGGCCTCGTGGCCGTCGCCGGCCTCGGCCACCACCTCGATGCCGGGGTCGGTGGCGAGGATGGCCCGCACCCCGGCCCTGATCATCGTCTCGTCGTCGGCAAGCAGCACCCTGATCATGCGGTCCAGGGTATGCAGACGCGCGGGCGCCCCGGAGGGAACGTTCCCTCCGGGGCGCCCGCTCCCGTGCGGTGGTGCTTACGGGAAGGTCAGCTTGAAGCTGTTGATGTAGCCGGTGTCGATGGCCGCCTTGTCCTGGACCCGGAGCTTCCAGACGCCGTTGGCGACCTCCGAGGAGGCGTTCACGGTGTAGGTCTGCTGGATGTTGTCGGCGCTGCCGCCCGCCCGGTTGGACAGGTTGTAGACCGAGCCGTCGGGGGCGATGAGGTCGACGACGAGGTCACCGATGTAGGTGTGGACGATGTCCACGCCGACCTGGAGGTTGCTCGGCGCGTTGCCCGTGATGCCGGAGACGGTCACCGAGGAGGTCACCGCGGCTCCCGGGGAGTCCGGGATGGAGACGTCGGTGTCGTTGCTGAAGACCGTGCCGCCGCCGGGGTTGCCGCCGGAGCGCGCACCCACGTTGATCGCGGCGAAGGCGTCCTGGACGGCCGCGACCTCGGGGCTGCTCGCGCCGTACAGGTCGGTGGCCGCGGCGATGGCACCCGTGCGGGCGCCCGCGTAGTTGGTGGTGGAGCTGAACTTGGTGGTCAGCGCCTTGTACCAGATCGCCGCGGCCTTGTCCCGGCCGATGCCGGTGACGGGCAGGCCGTCGGAGGTCGGCGAGTTGTAGGTCACGCCGTTGATGGTCTTCGAGCCGCTGCCCTCGGACAGCAGGTAGAAGAAGTGGTTCGCCGGGCCCGAGGAGTAGTGGACGTCGATCGAGCCGATGCCCGAGTACCAGGAGTCCTTGGACGCGCCGTCCTTGCTCGGCTTGTCCATGTAACGGAGCGGCGTGCCGTTGCCGTTGATGTCGATCTTCTCGCCGATGAGGTAGTCACCGACGTCCTTGGAGTTGTTGGCGTAGAACTCGACGGTCGAACCGAAGATGTCCGAGGTGGCCTCGTTGAGGCCGCCGGACTCGCCGCTGTAGTTCAGGCCCGCGGTGTTGGACGTGACGCCGTGCGTCATCTCGTGCGCGGCCACGTCGATGGACGTCAGCGGCTTGCTGTTGCCCGAGCCGTCGCCGTACGTCATGCAGAAGCAGGAGTCGTCCCAGAACGCGTTGACGTACGCGTTGCCGTAGTGGACCCGGGAGTACGCGCCGACACCGTCACCGCGGATGCCGGAACGGCCCTGCACGTTCTTGTAGTAGTCCCAGGTGAGCGCGGCGCCGTAGTGCGCGTCGGCGCCCGCGGTCTCCTTGTTGGAGGCCAGGCCGTTGCCCCACGTGTCCGTGGTGTTGGTGAACAGCGTGCCGGTGCCGGAGGAGCCGCCGTTGAGGTTGTACGTCTTGTGGTTGCCGCGCGTCGTGTCCGTGAGGGAGTACGACGGGGCGGTGCCGAGGGTGACCTGGCCGCTGTACATCGTGTTGCCGATGCCGGTCTCGATGGCCTGCCACTCGTACAGCTTGGCGCCGGTCTTGGCGTCCGTGATGACGTGCAGCGCGCTCGGGGTGCCGTCGTCCTGGAAGCCGCCGACGACCGTCTCGTAGGCGAGGACGGGGGTGCTCTTGGCGGCCCACACGACCTTGCGCGGGGCGTGCTTGGTGGCGGCCTTCTCGGCACCCGCCGCGTTCGCGCGGCCGATCGCCTGCTTCTCGGCGGCGGCCGGGGCGATGGTGGCCGCGGCGGTGTCCACCTTGGCGATGTCGGCGCGGCTGGCCTTGATGACACCGGTCTGGGCGCCGGCCTTGGTCTCGTCGACGATCAGGTCGCCGCCGAGGACCGGGAGGCCGTCCAGGGTGCGCTCGTAGCGCGTGTGGGTGGAGCCGTCGCGGTCCTGGACGACGTCGCGGACGGCCAGCTTCTCCGTGGCGCCGAGGCCGAGGCGCTTCGCCGTGGCGGCGGAGTCGGCCTGCGCGGCCTTGATCAGCGCGGCGCGCTGGGCGGGGGAGAGGTCGGCCGGGAGCTTGCCCGGGTTGACCTTGCCGAGGGACTGCGCCGCGGGGGCGGCGGCACCGAAGGTGCCGGCCGAGGCGGTGCCGGCCTGGACACCGATGGTGAGCATGGCGGCGGCGGCGATCAGGGCGCCGGTCGCGGTGGCGCGACGGCTGGGCGTGGATCTCACGCAGACTCCTTATGCGAGGGGGGTACCGGCGGACTTGGGTGAGCCCGTCCGGGCGGAGCAAGGAGAGCTGTGGAGCATGAAGTTGTACTTGTGACGCGGGACCCGTTCGGGGGAACCCGATCGGACGACGCGTTGAACAGTGGTGCGAACAACCGGGGAGAGAGTGACAGAACTGACGGGTACCTGTCAGGACTGCATCGGGAAGTTGGCTGGAAACCGTCCGCTGCCCGAATGTCCGTGTTCGTTAACCGGACGTTTCGTCGATCAGGGCCGCGATGCCGTCCAACGTTCGGCGGAGCCCGAATTCGAAGAGCGTCTCCAGGTCCAGACCGAAGCCCCCACCACTGGTGACCGCCGCCAGCTCCGGGTACGAGCCGGCCGCCTGAATCGCGTCGAACCGTGGCTCATTCTTTTCCATCCACTCGCCGTCGGAGATCCCCGTGTCCTGGCGCGCCTGCTCCTCCAGATCGTCCGCCATCGACAGGCCCTGGACGTAGGCGAAGATCAGCAGATGGGCGTGGAGCTTGTCCGCGGGGGAGAGCGGTGTGCCCCGGAGCGCCCGCAGGACCCACTCCGTGTACCTCATCGCGTTCGGCGTCGCCACCGGCCGCGTGAACGACGCCATCGCGTGTGCCATCCACCGGTGCCGGGCGTACACCCCGCGCAGCCAGCGCGCCCCCTGCTCCAGGCCCGTCCGCCAGTCCGCCGGCACCGGTCCCAGCGGCACCTCGCCGCACACCGCGTCCGCGATCAGCCGCACCAGCTCCACCTTGCCCGGGACGTGGCGGTACAGCGCCATCGTCGACGTGCCCAGGGCCGTCGCCACCCGGCGCATCGTCAGCGCGTCCAGGCCCTCCGCGTCGGCGAGTTCCAGGGCCGCGCGGACGATACGGGCCCGGGTGAGGGCCTGGGCCTCCGTGGCCGGAACCCGCCTCGCCGCGTCCACGACCACCGTCCCCACCCCCGGCTCCACCCGCACCAGGCCCTCCTGGCGCAGCGCCGCCAGCGCCTTCGTCGCCGTCGCCATCGCCACGCCCCACTCGCGCGTGATCGCCCGCGTCGACGGCACCCGGTCACCCGGGGCCAACTCCCCCGTGTGCACGCGGCGTCGGATCTCGGCGGCGATGGCCAGGTAGGGCGGTTCCGTCGGCATGGCGGGTGAGTGTACTAGTGCACCTGTGCGGTGTACACGGGGCTGACCTGTGGCTTTGTGGGGGGTGTGCGTGGTGCACTAGGGCGTTCGTGGCGCTGTACGCCCCCTGTTGCTTCGCTGCTCGCATGACACTCACCGCAGGCCCCTCGACAGCCGCAGAACCCGCCCGCGCCGGACGGCGCGAATGGACCGCCCTCGGCGTCCTCATGCTCCCGCTCCTCCTCGTCTCCATGGACGTCTCCGTCCTCTACTTCGCCATCCCCTCCATCGCCGCCGACCTCCGGCCCGGCGCCACCCAGCAGCTGTGGATCCTCGACATGTACGGCTTCGTCCTCGCCGGACTCCTCGTCACCATGGGCTCCCTCGGCGACCGCGTCGGACGCCGCAGGCTCCTCCTCCTCGGCGCCGCCCTCTTCGGCGTCGCCTCCGTCGCCGCCGCCTACGCCCACAGCCCCGGCGCCCTCATCGGCGCCCGCGCCCTCCTCGGCGTCGCCGGCGCCTGCCTCATGCCGTCCACCCTCGCCCTGATCCGCACCCTCTTCCAGGACCCGGCCCAGCGCACCAAGGCCGTCACCCTGTGGACCACCGTCATGGCGAGCGGCATCTCTTTGGGGCCCGTCGTCAGCGGCGCGCTCCTCGAACACTTCTGGTGGGGGTCCGTCTTCCTCATCAACCTGCCCGCCATGGCCTTGCTGCTGGTCCTCGCGCCGCTGCTGGTGTCCGAGTCCAAGGAGGCCGCGGGGGGTTCGCGGTTCGACTTCGTCAGTGCCGGGCTCTCGCTCGTCGCCCTGCTGCCGGTGATCTACGGGATCAAGGAGCTCGCCAAGGACGGGTGGGCGCCCGTGCCCGCGGTCGCGGTGGCCTTCGGGGTTCTGCTCGGGCTCGCCTTCGTCCGGCGGCAGCTGCGGCTCGCCGAGCCGATGATCGACCTGCGGCTCGTCCGGACTCCCGCGTACGGGGGGTCTCTGCTGGTCAATCTGCTCGCCATGGCCGCGACGGTGGGGTTCGCCGTCTTCCTCACCCAGTACCTCCAGTCCGTCCTCGGCCAGAGTCCGCTCGAGGCGGCCCTGTGGAGCCTCGTTCCCACCGGGGGCGTCATGGTCGCCGCGCCCGTCGCCGCGGTGCTCGCCCAGCGGGTCGACCATGCGTACGTCATGGGTGGCGGGTTCCTCGTCTCCGCCGCCGGGTTCGGGTGGCTGGTCACCGTCGACCGCGCCACGCCCTTCTGGGTCGTCCTCGTGGGCAGCGCCGTCTACGCCGCCGGGCTCGTCTCCGCGATGACCCTCGCCAACGAACTCGCCCTCGGCGCCGCGCCGCCCGAGCGGGCCGGTGTCGCCGCCGCCGTGCTCGAATCGGGGTCGGAGTTGGGTGGGGCGCTCGGGATGGCCGTTCTCGGGGCGGTCGGTGCCGCTGTGTACACCGCGGCCATGCCTTCCTCGGCGCCGGCCGCCGCTCGGGAGACGTTGGGGGGTGCGCTGTCGGCTTCGCCCGGTGTCGTCGAGGCCGCGCGTGACGCCTTTGTCGAGGCGATGTCCGGTGCCGCTGTCGGGGCTGCTCTGTTGATGCTTCTTGCGGCTGGGCTGTCGCTGGTGCTCCTGCGGCGAAAGGTGTGATGGCGGTCGTCGGGGGCGGGCAGGGGGCGGTGTTCGGGACTGCATGATTTACGGCGCCGGGGCGCCACAAATCACGCTTTACGTCCCGAACACCACCCCCTGCCCGCCCCCCACTTCCGTTTGCTGGCCGCTTTCCCTCAACCCACCAGGCTGTCCCGCCACGCCTGGTGCAGGCCCGCGTAGTGGCCCTTGCCCGTCACCAAGGACTTCGGGTGGCCGTCCTCGACGATCCGGCCCTGCTCCATCACCAGGACCCGGTCCGCCACCTCGACCGTGGACAGGCGGTGGGCGATGACCACCGCTGTACGGCCCGCCAGGACCGTGTCCATGGCCTGTTGCACCGCGCGTTCGCCCGGTACGTCCAGGGAGCTCGTCGCCTCGTCCAGGATCAGGACCGCCGGGTCCGCCAGGAGGGCGCGGGCGAAGGCCACCAGTTGGCGCTGGCCCGCGGAGATGCGGCCGCCTCGTTTGCGGACGTCCGTGTCGTAGCCGTCGGGGAGGCTGGTGATGAAGTCGTGTGCCCCGATGGCCTTTGCCGCTTCCTCGATTTCGGTGCGGGTTGCGTCCGGGCGGCCGATTGCGATGTTGTCCGCCACCGTGCCCGAGAAGAGGAATGCTTCCTGGGTGACCATGACGATGCCGCGACGGAGATCTGGGGTTCTCAGGTCGCGGAGGTCCACGCCGTCGAGTTTTACGTGGCCTTCGGTCGGGTCGTAGAAGCGGGCCAGGAGTTTCGCCAGCGTCGATTTGCCCGCTCCTGTCGCTCCCACCACCGCGACTGTCTGGCCTGCCGGGATCGTCAGGTCGAAGGTGGGGAGTACCTCGCCGCCCGTTCGGTAGGCGAACCTGACCTTTTCGAAGGTGATCTCTCGGCCGCCCGATCTGGCCGGCAGCTCCCGGGGCGCTGTTGTTTCCGGGACTCCCGGTTCCTGCGCCAGGAGGCCGGCGATCTTGGTGAGAGATGCTGCTGCCGACTCGTACGAGTTCAGGAACATGCCCAGGCGGTCGATCGGGTCGTACAGGCGGCGCATGTAGAGCACCGCCGCGGCCAGTACGCCCAGTTCGAGCGTTCCGGCGGCGACCCTGTACGCGCCCCAGAGGCACATGCCCGCCACTGCCGTGTTCGCCACCAGGCGCGAGCCCACCACGTAGCGGGCCATTTCGAGGAGTGCGTCGCCGTTGCTTCGTTCGTGGCGGTGGTTGAGCGCCCTGAATTCGGCGTCGTTCGCTTTTTCGCGGCGGAACGCGCGGACCGGGCGGATGCCGTTCATCGTCTCCGCGAACTTGACGATCACGCCCGCGATGGCCGTGGACCGTTCCGCGTACACCCTGCCCGCGCGTGCCTGGTAGAGGCGGATCAGGAGGTGGAGGGGCAGGAAGGAGGCCACGGCCACTGCCCCGATGCCCCAGTCCAGGTAGAGGAGGACCAGGGAGATCGAGAGGAAGGAGAGGACCACGCCGATCAGTTCCTGGAGGCCCTCCGAGAGCAGTTCGCGGAGGGATTCGACGTCCGTGGTCGAGCGGGAGATCAGGCGGCCCGAGGTGTACCGCTCGTGGAAGTCGACGCTCAGCACCTGCGCGTGCCGGAAGATCCGGCCGCGCAGGTCCAGGAGCACGTCCTGGTTGATCCGGGCCGCGCTGCGCACGAACGTGTACTGGAGGACGCCCGAGAGGGCGGCGCACAGGAGGTAGCCGGTCGCCACGGCGATCAGCGGGCCGTGGTCCCCCGTGCGGAAGGCCGGGACCCCCCGGTCGATGGCGTACGCGACGAGCAGCGGGCCCGCCTGGAGCGCCGCCTCCCTGAGGAGGAGGATCAGGGACACGATCACGAGGCGCGTGCGGTGGCCGGCCAGGAGGGAGCGGAGCAGGGCTCCCGTCGCTCCCCGGGGGGCCGGGAGGTCGTCGCGGTCGAAGGGGTCCTGGGAGTCCTTCGTGGTGTCCGTCATCGGGTCTCGTTCCCTTCGCCGGACATCAGCCAGGCGTACTCGGCGTTGCTGCGCAGCAGTTCCTGATGGGTGCCCACGGCCGCGATCCGGCCGTGCGAGAGCAGCGCGACCCGGTCGGCGAGCATCACCGTCGACGGGCGGTGCGCCACGACCAGGGCCGTCGTCTCCTTGAGGACCTCCCGCAGGGCCGCCTCGACCCGGGCCTCCGTGTGGACGTCGAGCGCCGAGAGCGGGTCGTCCAGGACCAGGAACCGGGGCCTGCCGACCACCGCGCGGGCCAGGGCGAGGCGCTGTCGCTGGCCGCCGGAGAGGCTCAGTCCCTGCTCGCCGACCTGGGTGTCCGCCTTTTCGGGCAGCCGGTCGACGAAGCCGTCCGCCTGGGCGACGCCCAGGGCGCGCCGCAGTTCCGGGTCGCCCGCTCCTTCCGCGCCCATCAGGACGTTCTCGCCGACGCTCGCCGAGAACAGCGTCGGCTCCTCGAAGGCCATCGAGACGAGCGAGCGGAGCTTCTCCCGTTCCATGAGGGCGATGTCCGCCCCGTCGAGGAGGATCCGGCCGGTGGTCGCCTCGTGCAGGCGCGGTACGAGGGCGGTGAGGGTCGTCTTGCCGGAGCCCGTGCCGCCCACCAGGGCCATCGTCTCGCCCGGGCGGATGTGGAGGTCGATGCCGTCCAGGACGGGGGGCGCCTCGTCGGGGGCGTCCGGGTAGCGGAACGTGACGCCTTCGAAGCGGACTCCGTCCGGGGTGGTGGTGCCCTTCGTGGTGCCGGTCGTCTCTTGTTCCTCCGGGGCGTCCATCACCTCGAAGTAGCGTTCCGTCGCCGTCGCCGCCTCCTGGCTCATCGCGAGCAGGAAGCCGATCGACTCCACCGGCCAGCGCAGTGCCAGGGCCGTCGACAGGAACGCGACGAGGGTGCCCGCCGACAGGTCCCCGTCCGCGACCTGCACCGTGCCGAGCACGAGCGTCGCGCCGATGGCCAGTTCCGGCAGGGCGGTGATGACCGACCAGATCATGGCGAGCAGCCGCGCCTTGGCCAGTTCCGTGCCGCGGAGGTGTTCGGCGAGGGCGCGGAAGGCCCGCGCCTGGCTGCGGTGCCGGCCGAAGCCCTTCACGATCCGGATGCCGAGGACGCTCTCCTCGACGACCGTCGTCAGGTCGCCGACCTGGTCCTGGGCCGTGCGCGCCACCACCCCGTACCGGCGCTCGAAGAGGTTGGAGAGGGCCACCAGGGGGAGTACGGGCGTCAGCAGCACCAGGCCGAGGGACCAGTCCTGGGCCAGGAGGAGCACGTAGCCGGCGAGGATCGTCACGCCGTTGACCAGGAGGAAGGTCAGCGGGAAGGCCAGGAACATCCGGACCAGCATCAGATCCGTCGTCCCGCGCGACAGCAGCTGCCCGGACGCCCAGCGGTCGTGGAAGGCGATCGGGAGGCGCTGCAGCCGCTCGTAGAGGTCGGCCCGCATGGTCGCCTCGACGTTCGCGAGCGGCCGCGCCACCAGCCATCGCCGGATGCCGAAGAGGACCGCCTCCGCCACCCCGAGCAGCAGCAGGTACAGGGCGCCGAACCACACGCCGGTGGTGTCGCCCGCCGCCACCGGACCGTCGACCAGCCACTTCAGGACGAGCGGGATGACGATGGAGAGCAGCGAGGCGACGATCGCGACGAACGCGGCCGTGGTCAGGCGGGCGCGCACCGGCCGTACGTACGGCCAGAGGCGCAGCAGCGTACGGGTGGTGGAGCGGCCGGGGGCCGCGTTCTCGGTGGGTACGTGTTCTGATGGCATCAGGTCCGAGCCTAAGGTTCGCCCCTGACATCCCTCATGTGGTTTTCCGGCGCCGGGCAGGAGCCGCGGACGGCCCGCCCGGTCGTAGCCGGCCATCAACCGATCGGTTGATCGCGCTTCGAGCGCGATGGCCGATACCGCCCGCCGGCCCCGCCGAAGAACCTTGAGTCATGCCCATGATCGAGGTCCAGGACCTGCACAAGTCCTACGGCGAGCGCAAGGCCGCCGACGGCGTCACGTTCACGGTCGAGGAGGGGGAGATCTTCGGAATCCTCGGCCCGAACGGCGCCGGCAAGACCACCACCGTCGAGTGCGTCGCCGGACTGCGCGTCCCCGACGCCGGCACCGTCCGGGTCGCCGGGCTCGACCCCGTCGCCCGGCACGCCGAAGTCACCCGGCTGCTCGGCGTCCAGCTCCAGCAGAGCGCGCTCCAGCCCAAGCTCACCGTCCGCGAGGCGCTCGAACTGTACGCGTCCTTCCACAAGAGGCCCGCCGACTGGCGGATCCTGGCCGAACGGCTCGGCCTGACCGACCAGTTGGGCAAGCGGTACGCGAAGCTGTCCGGCGGGCAGCAGCAGCGGCTGTTCATCGCCCTCGCCCTCATCGGCAACCCGCGCGCGGTGATCCTCGACGAGCTCACCACCGGCCTCGACCCGCGGGCCCGCCGCGACACCTGGGCGCTCGTCGAGTCCGTACGCGACAGCGGCGTGACCGTCCTCCTCGTCACCCACTTCATGGAGGAGGCCCAGCGGCTCTGCGACCGGATCGCCGTCATCGACCGCGGCCGGGTCACCGCCCTCGACACCCCCGCCGGCCTCATCCGCCGGGCCGGGGCCGCCAAGTCCGTCTCGTACGAGGACGACGCGCGGATCGGCCGGGCCGAACTCCTCGCCCTGCCCGGCGCCGCCGCCGTGGACACCCAGGGCGGCCGGACCGTCCTCACCGGCACCGACGCCACCGTCGACGCCTTCGTCCAGCTCCTCGCCCGCCGCGGGGTCACCGCCCGCGGACTGCGCGTCACCGACGCCACCCTCGACGACGCCTACCTCGACCTGACCGGAGCCGACCAGTGACCACCCTGACCGCCGCCGCCCCGCGCAGCCGCCCCGCCGCCGCCCTGCTGCGCACCGAACTCCGCCTCTTCGCCCGCGAACCCGCCTTCCTGTTCTGGGTGCTGGCCGCGCCGACCGTGCTCCTCGTGATCCTCGGGAGCATCCCGTCCTTCCGCGAACCCTCCGCCGACCTCGGCGGACTGCGCACCATCGACCTCTACGTCCCCATCGCCGTCCTCTTCGCCCTGATCACGGCCGGACTCCAGGCCCTGCCACCGGTCCTCGCCGGCTACCGGGAACGCGGCATCCTGCGCCGCCTGTCCACCACCCCGGTCCGCCCCGGCGCCCTGCTCGCCGCCCAGCTCGTCCTGAACGGGGCCGCGGGGCTCGGCTCCGCACTGCTCGTCATCGCCGTCGGCCGGCTCGCCTTCGGCGTCGCCCTGCCCGGCAACCTCCCCGGCTACGCCCTCGCCCTGCTCCTCGCCACCGCCGGCAGCCTCGCGCTCGGCGCGACGGTCTGCGCGGTCTCCCGCACCCAGAAGATCGCCCAGGGCATCGGCTCGGCCGCCTACTTCCCCAGCATGTTCACGTCGGGTGTCTGGCTGCCGGTCCAGATGATGCCGGATACGCTGCGCGAGATCGTCGAGTTCACCCCGCTCGGCGCCGCCTCCCGGGCCCTGGGCGCGGCCGCGTCCGGCGCCTGGCCGGCATGGAGCGCGCTCGGCACGATGGCGCTGTGGACGGTGCTGCTGACCGGGGCGGCGGTCCGCTGGTTCCGCTGGGAGTGACACAAGTGCCGTACGTGAGGGGCGAAGTGACCACGAGTACCGTGACGTCGGTCGAGGAACGCCGGCGGCAGTTCTTCCGCTGGGCACCGTACGCGCTGCTCGTCGTCGCCACGGTCCTCGCGCTCGCCGCCGCCGACCGGATCACCCCCCGCCCCCTCGCCGTCCTCGTCGCGCTCCTCACCGCGACCCTCGCCCTGCAGCTCTGGTGGACCCGCCGCGAGCGAGCCTTCGCCGCGAGCGAGCCGCCCGCGCCGGACACCCCCGGCGTCGTCAGCATCCCCGGCGCCCCCGGTCCCGCCTCCGTCACGTACTTCGTGCTGCGCACCGCGCTCGGGTTCGCGCTCACCTGGGTGAGCCCGTTCTACGCCGTCTTCGCCTGCGTCGGGTACTTCGACGCCGTTTCCCTGCTGCCGCCCCGCCCCGCGTACGCCCGCGCCGGACTCCTCGCCGTGGCGCTGATGCTCGGCGGCTCGCAGTCGGGCGGGCTGCCGCCGCGGTCCGCCGTCCAGTGGGCGGCGTTCGGCGGACTGTTCGCGCTCAACGCCGCCCTCGCCCTCGGCCTCGCCCACCTCGGCGGCAGGGAGATCGAGAGGGCCGCCACCCTCGCCCGCACCAACGCCCGCCTGGAACAGGCCCTCACCGAGAACGCGGCGCTCCAGGCGCAGCTCCTCGTGCAGGCCCGCGAGGCGGGCGTCGCCGACGAGCGGCGGCGGCTCGCCGCCGAGATCCACGACACCATCGCGCAGGGCCTCACCGGCGTCATCGCCCAGCTCCAGGTCGTCTCCATGACCACCGACCCCGAAGTCGCCCGGGTCCACCTGGGCCGCGCCGCCGACCTCGCCCGGCACAGCCTCGGCGAGGCCCGCCGCTCCGTGCAGAACCTCAGCCCGGTCGCCCTGGAGCACGACACCCTGCCCGAGGCGCTGAAGAAGACCGTCGCCGCCTGGACCGAACGCACCGGCATCACGGCCCGGTTCACCGTCACCGGCACCGAGCACCCGCTGCACGACGAGATCGCCGCCACCCTGCTGCGGATCGCCCAGGAGGCCCTCGCCAACGCCGAGCGCCACTCGGGCGCCGCCCGCGCCGGCGTCACCCTCTCCTACATGGGCGACGAGATCACCCTCGACGTCCGCGACGACGGCCACGGCTTCGACCCGGCCGCCGTCCCCGCCCGCTCCCGGGCCGGCGGCTTCGGCCTCGACGGCATGCGCGCACGGGCCGAACGCCTCGCCGGCACGGTCACCGTGGAGACCGCGCCGGGCGAGGGCACGGCGGTCTGCGCTCGCGTACCGTTGGGCACGCCATGACTGACATCACGCTCCTGATCGTCGACGACCACCCCGTCGTACGGGACGGCCTGCGCGGCATGTTCGCCGTCGAGGGCTCCGGCTTCCGCGTCCTCGGCGAGGCGTCGAACGGCGTCGAGGGCGTCGAACTCGCCGAGCGCCTCGACCCGGACGTCGTCCTGATGGACCTGCGCATGCCCGGGGGCGGCGGCGTCGACGCCATCGCCGAACTCGCCCGGCGCGGCGCCCGGGCCCGGGTCCTCGTCCTCACCACGTACGACACGGACACCGACACCCTCCCGGCGATCGAGGCCGGCGCCACCGGGTACCTCCTGAAGGACGCCCCGCGCGAGGAGCTGTTCGCCGCCGTCCGGGCCGCCGCCGACGGCCGCACGGTCCTGTCACCGACCGTCGCGTCCCGCCTGGTGACGGCCGTCCGCGCGCCCGCCCCGGACACCGGACTCTCCGCCCGCGAGAACGAGATCCTCGCCCTCGTGGCGAAGGGCACCGCGAACCGTGCCATCGCGGCGGAGCTGTTCATCAGCGAGGCGACGGTGAAGACCCATCTCACCCACATCTACGCGAAGTTGGGCGTGAAGGACCGGGCGGCGGCGGTAGCCACGGGCTACGAACGCGGCATCCTGGGCAACACCTAGCCGGCTGCCGCGTGGGCCCGCGCCCGGCCGGGCCTTCGCCCCGCGCCCGTGCGAGCGGTGCCCCCCGCCCACCCCCGTGTGGGCCCGCGCCCGGGCTGGGCGGTGCCCTTCGTCGCCCCCCCCCGTGTGGGCCCGCGCCTGGCTGGGCGTCGTCCCGCTGCCGTGTGGGCAATCGTCCCGCTGGGGCGGGACGGGTGGGCACACGGGACGGCGCCCTTCAGCGGCGCCTCCGCGTCCCGAGCCTGGACCCGCACCCCAGCGGTGCCGCACGACGTGGTGCGGGTTCGGGCGCGGGAGCCTCGGGCGCCGGCAGGGCGCGGGTCCGTTGTGCCCACCCGTTCCGCCCCAGCGGAACGATTGCCCACAACGGGGGCGGCGGGGACGCGCCGCCCCGGGCGGGCGCCGCCCGCAACGGGGTGGGCGCCGGCCCAGCGGGGCGACGCCCGCGACGGCGAGGCGCGGGACCGTAGTGGGGTCACCCGCGGACCCGTAGTAGGACCATGGCGCGGGCGGCCACCGTGATCGTCGTGTCACCCCCGTGCCGCGTGCCCGGCGCCTCCGCCTGTTCCTCCCCGCCCGTGTCCACGACGAGTTCGTACGACTCCGCCCACGGCGGGCCCGGGAGACGGAACTCCAGGGGCCGGGACCCGGCGTGCAGGACGGCGAGGAAGCTGTCGTCGGTGATCTGCTCGCCCCGCGCGTCCCGGCCAGGGATGTCGCGGCCCGACAGGTAGAGCCCGAGCGTGGCCGTCGGCGCGTACCAGTCCCGCTCCGTCATCTCCGTGCCCTCCGCCGTGAACCAGGCCAGGTCCCGCAGCCCGTCCGCGCCCTGCGGCCGGCCGGAGAAGAAGGCCCGGCGGCGGAGGACCGGGTGGCGGTGGCGGAGGGCGAGGAGGCGGCGGGTGAGGGCGAGGAGCCCGGCCCGGCCGGGGTCGTCCGGCAGCGACCAGTCCAGCCAGCCCAGCTCGTTGTCCTGGCAGTAGGCGTTGTTGTTGCCGCCCTGCGTGCGGCCCATCTCGTCGCCGGCGACGAGCATCGGCACCCCGGTGGAGAGGAGGAGGGTGGTGAGGAGGTTGCGCTGCTGGCGCAGGCGCAGCGCCTGGATCCCCGGGTCGTCGGTCTCGCCCTCCACCCCGCAGTTCCAGGAGCGGTTGTCGTGCGTGCCGTCCCGGTTGCCCTCGCCGTTGGCCTCGTTGTGTTTCCGTTCGTACGTGACGAGATCCCTCAGGGTGAAGCCGTCGTGGGCGGTGACGAAGTTGACGGAGGCGTACGGCCGTCGTCCGCCCCACGCGTACAGGTCGCTGGAGCCGGACAGCCGGTAGCCGAGGTCCCGTACGTCCGGCAGCGCCCCGCGCCAGAAGTCCCGTACGGCGTCCCGGTAGCGGTCGTTCCATTCCGTCCAGAGAGGCGGGAAGGCGCCTACCTGGTAGCCGCCGTTGCCCACGTCCCACGGTTCGGCGATGAGTTTCACCCGGCGTAGGACCGGGTCCTGGGCGATGACCGCCAGGAACGGGGACAGCATGTCGACGTCGTGGAACGAGCGGGCCAGGGCCGCCGCCAGGTCGAAGCGGAAGCCGTCGACGCCCATCTCCGTGACCCAGTAGCGGAGTGAGTCGGTGATGAGGCGAAGCACCTGCGGCTGCACTACGTGCAGCGTGTTGCCGCAGCCCGTGTAGTCGGCGTACCGGCGGGCGTCGGACTGGAGCCGGTAGTAGCCGCGGTTGTCGATGCCCTTCAGGGAGAGGGTGGGGCCCAGCTCGCCCGCTTCCGCCGTGTGGTTGTAGACGACGTCGAGGATGACCTCGATCCCGGCCGCGTGCAGCGCCCGCACCATCCGCTTGAACTCGCCGACCTGCTGCCCGGTCGTCCCCGAGGAGGAGTAGCCGGCGTGCGGGGCGAAGTAGCCGATCGAGTTGTAGCCCCAGTAGTTGCGCAGGCCGCGGCGGAGGAGGTGGTCCTCGTGGGCGAACTGGTGGACCGGGAGGAGTTCGACCGCCGTCACCCCGAGTCGGACCAGGTGGTCGATCGCCGCCGGGTGCGCCAGGCCCGCGTACGTGCCCCGCAGGTGCTCCGGGATGCCCGGGTGCAGCTTCGTGAAGCCCTTGACGTGGAGCTCGTAGATGACCGAGTCCTGCCAGGGCGTCTTGGGCCTGCGGTCGTCGGCCCAGTCGTCGTCGTCATGGACGACGACCCCCTTCGGGACGTACGGGGCGGAGTCCCGCTCGTCGCGGACGGTGTCGGCCACGTGCTGCTGGGGCCAGTCCCGGACGTGTCCGTACACCTCGGGGGGCAGGGCGAAATCGCCGTCGACGGCCCGTGTGTACGGGTCGAGGAGCAGCTTCGCCGGGTTCCAGCGGGCGCCCGTCCACGGGTCCCAGCGGCCGTGCACCCGGTAGCCGTACCGCTGTCCGGGGCCGACGCCCGGCACGAAGCCGTGCCAGATCTCGTGCGTCAGCTCCGTCAGGGGGAGTCGTGTCTCCCTGCCGTCGGCGTCGAAGAGGCACAGCTCCACCGCCTCCGCGCCGCCCGCCCACAGGGCGAAGTTGGTGCCCGCGACCCCGCCGGGGCCGACCCGGCAGCGGGCACCGAGGGGGGTCGGCGCCCCCGGCCACACGGGTGGCCCGGCCCGCTCCAGGGCATGCTCCTGTACCGCCTCCTGCTCGGCTGCGCTCGCCACCGTCCCGGCCTCCCGCGGCTCGTCGGGCCCGCACCCGGGGGAGCGGCGGCGTCCCGGCCGCCGCTCCCGCGCGTGGTTCTCCCCCTGTTCTGCCCGCACGGCCGTGCTCCCAACATGACCCGCACGCACGTTTCCCCTGGAGGGTGGCCGTCGTTGGGCCGAGCGTGACACTTGTATGGAAGCGGGCGAGGCACGCCCTCGCGGTGGCGGGACTGATGGCGGGCCTCGTGGGCTGCACGGCGACGGACGGCGAAGGGGGCGTCGACGTCTCCCTGCCGGGCAAGGCGCGGGCCCCCGGCGATGTCATCCGGGTGAGTCCGGAGGACGGCAGCCGGGCGGTGCCGGCCGACGGGCCCGTCGAGGTGAAGGTGGACAGCGGCCGGCTCGAACGGGTGACCGTCGTCGAGGTCGAGGACGGCCGGCGTGCCGAGGTCGCCGGGGAGATCTCGGCGGACGGGCTGCGCTGGCGGCCCCGGCCGGAGACCCGGCTCGCGCTGGCCGCCAAGTACAGCGTGGACGCGGTCGCGCTCGACGGGCACGGGCGCCGCTCGGCCCGGCACACCACCTTCACCACGGTGGTCCCCGAGTCCCGTTTCATCGGCTACTTCAAGCCGGAGAACCGTTCCACGGTCGGCACCGGCATGATCGTCTCCTTCGGTTTCAACCTGCCGATCGAGAACCGGGCCGCCGTCGAGCGGGCCGTCCGCGTCACCTCGGAGCCGCCGGTGGAGGTCGTCGGCCACTGGTTCGGCAAGGAGCGGCTCGACTTCCGGCCCGCCGCGTACTGGCGGCCGGGCACCAAGGTCACCGTGGAGATCGGCCTGCGGGACGTCGAGGGGGCGCCCGGGGTGTACGGCATCCAGCGCAAGACGGTCGGCTTCACCATCGGCCGCTCCCAGGTCTCCCTGGTGGACGCCGCCGCGCACACCATGGAGGTCAGGCGGAACGGCGAGGTCCTCGCCACGGTGCCGATCACCGCGGGCGCGCCGAAGAACACCACGTACAACGGGAAGATGGTCGTCACCGAGCTGTACGACGTGACGCGGATGGACGGCAGGACGGTCGGCTTCGGCGGCGAGTACGACATCAAGGACGTGCCGCACGCGATGCGCCTCACCGACTCGGGGACCTTCCTGCACGGCAACTACTGGGCCGACGCCTCCACCTTCGGTTCCGCGAACGTCAGTCACGGCTGCGTGGGCCTCCGGGACGAGAAGGGCGGCAGCGCGGACTCGCCGGCGGGCTGGTTCTTCGACCGGACGCTCATCGGCGACGTGGTGGAGGTGGTCAACTCCAAGGACAAGGAGGTCGCCCCCGACAACGGCCTCGGCGGCTGGAACCTGGGGTGGAGCGAGTGGAAGGCCGGTTCCGCGCTGGGGTGAAGCCGGAGGGTTCCGTACCACTTGACTGGTGCCGAACGGTGACATTCGCGAGGAACTTTCGTGTCCTGCGGTGTGATTATCTAGCGCTGTGTGCGCGAGTGGATGCGCACGGGGGTGGGGCCCTGGCGTTGCCGGGCCGTGTGAGGGGAGACACCACAGTGAACGGGCAGCCGATATCGGGGGCATCGGTCAAGGGCAGGCGGCGGCGCGGGGGCGTCAAGCTGCAGGCCCTGGCGGCGGGAGCGCTGCTCCTGGTCCTGACCGCCTGCGGCGGCGGTGAGACCGCCACCGGCGGCGGTGCGGGGGGACAGGGGCCGGCCGCCCAGGGCGGCGGCAAGCAGGAGAACGCGGCCTCCCAGGCGGTCGTGACGGTCCTTCCGAAGGACGGCGCCGACTCGGTCGCCACCAGCGGGGCCCTCAAGGTCACCGCGGAGCAGGGCAAGCTGACCACGGTCACCGTCGCCGACTCCAAGGGCGCCCAGGTCGAGGGCAAGATCGCCGCCGACGGCTCCAGCTGGTCGCCGACCGCGCACCTGGCGGCGGCCACCCAGTACAAGGTCCACGCGATCGCGAAGGACGCCGACGGCCGCGAGTCGGCGAAGGACACCACCTTCACCACGCTCGTCCCGAAGAACACCTTCATCGGCCAGTACACGCCCGAGGACGGTTCGACCGTCGGCGTCGGCATGCCGGTCTCCATCAACTTCACCCGGGGCATCACCGACCCCGAGGCCGTCGAGAAGGCCATCAAGGTGACGGCCGTCCCGGCCGTGCAGATCGAGGGCCACTGGTTCGGCAACGACCGCCTCGACTTCCGTCCCAAGGACTACTGGGCCGCCGGCACCAAGGTGACGGTGCAGCTCAACCTGGACGGCGTCGAGGGCCGCCCGGGCGTCTACGGCAAGCAGAAGAAGACGATCTCCTTCACCATCGGGCGCCGTCAGGTCTCCACGGTGGACGCCTCCGCGCACACCATGAAGGTCGAGCGCGACGGCAAGATCATCAAGACCATCCCGATCAGCGCGGGCGCGCCGTCCACGACGACGTACAACGGGCAGATGGTCATCAGCGAGAAGTACCAGGTGACCCGCATGAACGGGGCCACCGTGGGCTTCGGCGGCGAGTACGACATCAAGGACGTGCCGCACGCGATGCGCCTGTCCAACTCGGGCACCTTCGTGCACGGCAACTACTGGGGCTCCCCGGGGATCTTCGGCACCACCAACACCAGCCACGGCTGTGTCGGCCTGCAGGACGCGCGGGGCGCGGGCGACAGCTCGATGCCGGCGGCCTGGTTCTACGACCGCTCGCTCATCGGTGACGTGGTCATCGTGAAGAACTCCAAGGACAAGCAGATCCAGCCGGACAACGGCCTCAACGGCTGGAACATGGACTGGTCGGAGTGGATCGCCTAGATCTCCCGTGACCTTCCGGTCGAAGGGGCCCGGTGCTGTGAGCAACAGCACCGGGCCCCTCGTCGTTAACGGCCACTAACCTTCCTTCCATGACTGTGAACCTCGAAGTCGCCGAAGGCGTCGGTACGATCCGCCTCGACCGCCCCCCGATGAACGCCCTGGACATCGCCACCCAGGACCGGCTGCGCGAGCTGGCCCAGGAGGCGACCGACCGCGACGACGTGCGGGCCGTGGTCCTCTACGGCGGCGAGAAGGTGTTCGCGGCCGGCGCGGACATCAAGGAGATGCAGGTCATGGACCACGTGGCCATGGTCAAGCGCTCGCGCGCCCTCCAGGACTCCTTCACCGCCGTCGCCCGCATCCCCAAGCCGGTCGTCGCCGCGATCACCGGTTACGCGCTGGGCGGCGGCTGCGAGCTCGCGCTCTGCGCCGACTACCGGATCGCCGCCGACAACGCCAAGCTGGGCCAGCCGGAGATCCTGCTCGGCCTGATCCCCGGCGCGGGCGGCACCCAGCGCCTGTCCCGGCTCGTCGGCCCCTCCAAGGCCAAGGACCTCATCTTCACCGGCCGGATGGTGAAGGCCGACGAGGCCCTGACGCTCGGTCTGGTCGACCGGGTCGTCCCCGCCGCCGAGGTGTACGAGCAGGCGCACGCCTGGGCCGCCAAGCTGGCGCAGGGCCCGGCCGTCGCCCTGCGGGCCGCGAAGGAGGCGATCGACCAGGGCCTGGAGGCCGACATCGACACCGGTCTCGCCATCGAGCGGACCTGGTTCTCGGCCCTGTTCGCCACCGAGGACCGGGAGACCGGGATGCGCAGCTTCGTCGAGGAGGGCCCGGGGAAGGCGAAGTTCGCCTGATGATTCCCCCCGTCGCCCGACGATCCTTCACGGCTCGGGTGACGATCCTTCACGGGTGGGGGCCGATTCCGTCGGAACGGCCCCCGCGGACGCCTCCGTACGGCCATGATGGGGGGCATGGCGGGCCTGGAGGGTAGGGAACAACCGTGGCAGCGCGTGAGCGCGGCCGCACCGCGGTGGTCACCGGCCGCGGACGACGAACAGGCCGCCGACGCAGTGGAGTTGTACGGCAATCCGGCCGAGGAGGATGTCCGGCTGCCGTCCCGCCCCGAATCCGCGTGGGTGGCCCGCAGGCTCACTCAACACGTCCTGCTGCGGCAGTGGGCGCTGGGTCCGCAGATCGCCGAGCACGCGGTGCTCCTCGTCTCGGAGCTCGTCGGGAACGCCGTCCGGCACACCGGGGCCCGGGTCTTCGCGCTGCGGTTACAGCGGCGCCGCGGCTGGATCCGGATCGAGGTGCGCGACCCCTCGCGGGGGCTGCCCTGTCTGATGCCGGTGCACGAGCTCGACATCAGCGGCCGCGGCCTCTTCCTCGTCGACAAGCTCGCCGACCGCTGGGGCGTGGACCTGGCGCCGCGCGGCAAGACGACCTGGTTCGAGATGCGGGTCGCCGACCGCCCCTGACGTCATGATCCCGGAACGCACGGAAGCCCCCGTGCGCCGTGGTGGGGTGCGTGGGGGCTTCCGTGTGGTGCGCCGTGGACGGGGGGGTGTTATCCACGGCGCCGCTATGTCGACCTGGCCCGGGTCAATGGGGGTCGTGTCTCCGACTATGGCAGACGGGGGGCCTTGCCGCCAAAAGTCCCTACCGGGGCAAGACGGGTCAAAAGCGGACAGTTCAATTATGAATCGTTGGTGACGTGTAGCACTCGCCTTGTAAACAGTGAATGGCTATGCGGTTCATCGGGTGTTTCCGGGGCTCGTCCGCATGCTGGACGCCCGGCGCGGCCCCGCAAACGTCCTGAATTGGCCTAATCGTGACCAATCGGGAGACATCCCTCTTAAATGGTCGCGTGAAGCCGACCGACCGCCGAGGAGCCCTCCGGGCGGGCGCGGCCGCCGCCCTCGCGGGAGCCCTCGCCACCGCCTGCGGCACGGAACCCCGCCCCGCCCCGGCCGCCGCGCGCCGCCCCGCCCCCGCGCCCGTCGCCGCCCCGGCCCCCCGCCGCTTCCCCGGACAACCGGACGAGATCGCCCACGGCCCCCGCGACCGGCCCCGGGTCGCCCTCACCTTCCACGGCCAGGGCGACCCCGCCCTCGCCCGGCAGCTCCTCACCCAGGCCGAGAAGGCCGGCGCCCGCGTCACCGTCCTCGCCGTCGGCAGCTGGCTCGACGAACAGCCCGCCCTGGCCCGCCGCATCCTCGACGGCGGCCACGACCTCGGCAACCACACCCAGCACCACATCGACATCAACGCCATGACCGAGGCCGAGGCCCTCGCCGAGATCGAGGCCTGCGCCGCCCGGCTGCGCCGGCTCACCGGCTCCGTCGGCACCTGGTTCAGGCCCTCCCGCACCCGGAACGCCGCCCCCCACGTCCTGCGCGCCGCCCGGCGCGCCGGATACCCGCACGCCCTCTCGTACGACGTCGACTCCCTCGACTTCACCTCGCCCGGCGCGGCGGCCGTCGTCCGCAACGTCACGGGGCCCGTCCGCGCCGGATCCGTCGTCAGCCTGCACTTCGGCTACCCGGACACCGCCGCCGCGCTGCCCCTCCTCCTCGCCGACCTCGACCGCCGCGGCCTGAGCGCGGTCACCACCACGGAGCTGCTGAGCTGATGGCACACCTCACGAAGAGATCCAGGATCCTCCTCGCCGCCGCCCTCCTCGCCGGTCTCGCCGGCTGCGGCAGCGCGAACCACTCCGAGGGCGCGGCCCCCGTGAAGAAGGCCGCCGCCCCCGCCGTACCCAAGCCGGCCGCCGCCCCCGCCGGGCTCCCCGGGATGCCGCCCCTGCTCGACCCGCACGACGTCTACGCCGCCGACCGGCCGAACCGGCTCTCCCCGGTGGTGAAGAACTTCCCCTCCCGGGTCTACGTGCCCAACACCAACTCCAACACCGTCTCCGTCATCGACCCCGCCACCTACCAGGTCGTCGAGACCATCCCGGTCGGCATCCAGCCCCAGCACGTCGTGCCCTCCTGGGACATGAAGACCCTCTGGGTCAACAACGACCGGGGCCACACCCTCACCCCCATCGACCCCGCCACCGGCGTCGCCGGCAAGCCCGTCGAGGTCCACGACCCGTACAACCTCTACTTCACGCCCAACGGCAAGTACGCCGTCGTCATGGCCTCGCTCGACCGCGAACTCGTCTTCCGCGACCCCCACACCATGGAACGGAAGAAGACCGTCCCGGTCAGCTGCTACGGCGTCAACCACGCCGACTTCTCCGCCGACGGGCGCTACTTCGTCGTCTCCTGCGAGTTCTCCGGCGAACTCCTCAAGGTCGACACCGAGAAGATGGAGGTGATCGGCCAGCAGAAACTGCCCTTCGACGGCGCCATGCCGCAGGACGTGAAGATCTCCCCGGACGGCAAGACCTTCTACATCGCCGACATGATGGCCCACGGCATGTGGGTCCTGGACGGCGAGAAGTTCACCACCCCCACCCTGCTCCCCACCGGCAAGGGCTGCCACGGACTCTACGTCAGCCGCGACTCCCGCGAGATGTACGTCTCCAACCGCGGCGAGGGCACCGTCTCCGTCTTCGACTTCCAGCAGAACAAGCTCACCAAGAAGTGGAAGCTCCCGGACGGCGGCTCCCCCGACATGGGCGGCGTCTCCGCCGACGGCAAGGTCCTGTGGCTCTCGGGGCGGTACGACGCCGAGGTGTACGCGATCGACACCACGACCGGCAAGCAGCTCGCCCGCATCCCCGTCGGCAGCGGCCCGCACGGCCTCGCGGTCTACCCGCAGCCGGGCCGCTACTCCCTCGGCCACACGGGGATCTTCCGCTAGGGCCTGTCCGGCGGACCCGGCCATGATCCACCGGACGGGCCCCAGCGGCTCAGCCGGCGATCAGGAGCGCCTCCGAGGCCACCGGGCGGTAGCCCGCCGCCTGGAAGACGCGGACGCTGCGGGCGTTGCCGGGGGACTGCTGGGCCCACACCACCTCGCCCGGGACGAGGTGGCGGGCCGCCGTCGCCAGGGCCCGCCCCAGGCCCCGGTGGCGCACCTCCTCGTCCACCTCGATCGCGGCCTCCCAGCGGCCCGCGACGCCCCGGCCCAGGATCAGGACACCGCCGTCGGCCGCCCACACCCGGACCTCGTCGCGGAACTTCAGCGCCCGCGCCACCCGGGGATGCGCCGGGTCCTCGATCTCGCGGAGCTCCAGCGGGGGAGGGCCCGGCAGCGCGTCCGCCACCGTGAGCAGGTCGATCGTGTTCATGTGCCGGCCGGTGCGGGCCATCAGCGCGAGCAGGAAGCCCGGGTTCATGCTCGCCGCGAGCGGATCGCTCGACGTGGCCGCCAGCTGGGCCCGTACCCACTCCGGGTCGGCGTCCGTGAAGACCACCGAGTGCGCGGTGAAGGCGAGCACCCCCGCGTCCCGGGGGCCCGGCTGCGGCACCACCGTCGTCGAGCCGTCCGGGGGCGGGAACTGCCCGCGTGCCGCCGCCGCCAGGATCCGTGCCACCTCGTCGTTCATGCCCCCATCATCCTTCAGCGGGCGGCCAGCTAATCTGACCCCCGTCAGACAAGCACCAAGAAGGGGCGGACGCAGTGGCGGACATCGACTCGGCACGCACGGCATTCAACAAGTTCGACGTGAACGGCGACGGCTTCATCACCGCCGAGGAGTACAAGCACGTCATGGCGGAGCTGGGCGACTTCAACGTCACCGTGACGGTCGCCGAGGCGATCATCAAGCAGCGCGACGACAACGGCGACGGCGTCCTCTCCTGGGACGAGTTCTGGGCGCACTACAGCAAGGCCTGAGCCAAGGTCTGGGTCAAGGCCTGAGTCAAGGTCTGAGGCGCGGCCTCATCCACCGGGTCCCGGTGGGCGCAGCAACCCCGGGTTGCCGCCCGCCCGGGGCCCGGTGTCGTTTCCCGTGGGTTCCCCCGGACGTACCGATTCCGTGGGGCGTGGCCGGATCCCGGCCCGGTCCCGGCAGCGTCTCCCGCCTGGCCTTTTGGCCGGAAGAGGAGGCTCCGGCCCGAGCGTGCCCCGCTTTCCCCGCAGGTCGTGAGGCAGCTCTTTGCCAGGCAGCTTCCTGGCCTGTCCAGAAGCGGACAGGTGGGCCCCCGTGATGATTTCCTCTGGGTGTGCGGCCGGGAAGGCTGAAAACCCCCGGCCGCCGAGGACCTCCCGAGAAGCGCGTACGACCGCACTCGTACGCGGCAGCCCCGGAATGGAGACCCACATGTCCTGTCGCCTCCGCGCCACCAGCATCCTCGCCACCCTCGCCGCCACCGTCCTCGGCGGAGTCCTGCTCGCCTCGCCGGCCCAGGCCGCTCAGGCCGCCCCGGCCGCGCCCGCGGCGGTGGTCCTCGGCGGCGACGACTTCGTCTGGCCGGCGCCGCCGCACCCGGAGCTTCCGGGCTTCCCCTGCGTGCCGTCGCTCCCGGGCCTGCCCTGCATCCCCCAGATCCCGGACGACTTCGTCTGGCCGACCTCTCCCATGAAGTGACCGCCATGCGCCCCATCACCGCCGCGACCGCCGCGGGACCGCTTCAGATCCACTCCCTGCGCGTCGCCTGCACCCCCGCCTCGAAGCGGCTCGACGCCCCGAGCCGCTCCATCAGGTCGGCGACGATCCGCCGCTCCGTCCGCACCCCGATGCCCAGCGCACGCGCCACGGCCTCGTCGGTGAGACCGCTCGCGAGCAGCTGGAGCAGCTTGCGCTCCTGCGGGGTGAGCCCGCCCGGCAGGGCGTCCCCCGGGCCGTCGAGGGGGGAGGCGTGCTCCCAGTACGCCTCGAACAGGGCACGCATGGCCAGGACCACCGGCTGACTGCTGAAGAGCAGCGCGGACGGCTGGGCCTGGCCCGGCAGCCCGGCGACGACCGCCGCCGTGGTGTCCACGATGAGCAGCCGCATGGGAAGCGTCGGCGAGGTACGGATCTCGCTGCCGCGCTCCGCCATCCACTGGGCGTGCGCCCGGGTGACCCGGTCGCCCGCGACGCTGTCCAGATAGACGGTCCGGAAGCGCACGCCGCGGTCCATCGCCCGCTCGTTCAGGGGCCGGCCGGCCTCCACGGACTCCTCGGTGAGGGCCTTGCCGGGGTGGAAGGCCAGCGACTCGTGCGTACAGGACTCGGCGAGGGCCTCGAGCCGGGTGCGGATGTCGTCGACGTTGTCGAGGTGCTCCGCCCCGTCCAGACCGCCCGAGCGGCCCGAGGCCGTGTACTCGGCGGCCAGGGCGGCGAGCGCCGCCCGGTTCTGCTCGATCCGCTGCTGCCGCGAGGCGAGTTCGCGCTCCTCCCGCTGGAGCAGCACCTTCAGGCCCAGCGAGGGGTTCACCGCCCGCACCCCGCCCGGGGTGTCCCGGGACGGTGCGAGCAGCGAGAGCCGCGTGAGGAGGACGAGTGCCTCCTCCACCTGCTCGGTCGTGCGGTTCAGCAGCTGCGCCAGGCGCTCCGGATCGTGCTCCTTGTGGAACAGGATCGCGCGGTACACGCCCAGCGTGTGCTGATCGAGCGACGAGACCTCGTCCACGTGGTGTCCCCCTTGCCAGGTGGCCTAGCCACCCTTTTCACACCATTGACACGATCAGCACGCTACCTGCTGGACGATCTTCTCGAAAGGGCGTTCTCGTGGCCCGTACAGGTTCCTCTCCGCCTCGGCTCGACGGTCTCGTCGTCCTGGTCGTCGACGCGACGACGGGCGCCGGCCGGGAGCTCACCACCCGGCTCTGTGCCGCCGGGGCGATCGTCGCCGTCGTCGGCGCGGGCCATCCGGGCCGCGGTGACGACGCCGCCACCAACGCGGCCTTCCTCTGCAAGGCGCTCACGGACCGCGGGCTCGTGGCCCTCCCGTACCGGATCGACGTCGGCGACCCGGCCGAGGCGGCCCGGCTGCCCGGGCAGATCGCCGCCGACGCCGGGCCCGTCGCGGCCGCGGTCGTCGTGCTGCCGCCACCGGGCGCCGGCGAGGGCCTCCGGCGCGCCTTCCGGGCCGTCTCGGCCGCCCTCGCGGCCGCGCTGCCCGCCGGCGCCCGGCACATCGAGCGGGACCCGGCCGCCGGGGACGGCCCGGGGCCGGGGACGGCCGAGGACCACGTCTGGGTCCGCTGCGTCGTCGACGGCCTGGCCGCCGACGCGGCCCGGACGCCCAGTCGCTGACCGGGCGCCACTCACTGCGAGAAGTCACCACGGGGAGAGACATGTCCATTCGCGTCGTCGTGGCCGGTGATCACCAACTGGTCCTGGAAGCGTTCGCCGAGACCCTGAACGGCACCAACGGCCTGGACGTCGTGGGGCTCGCCACGACCTTCGAGGCGGTCCTGCCGGCCGTCCAGCGGCATCGGCCCACCGTCCTGCTGCTCGGCGAGTCCACCATGGGCGGCAAGGCCTTGCGCGCGGCCGGCGAGGTCCGCTCGCAGCATCCGTCCTGCGGGGTGGCGCTCATGGTCGGCTCCGCCACGCCGTCGGTGGTGGACCGGGCGGTGGCCGCCGGGGCGCTCGGCGTCGTCCCCAAGACGGCCCGGCTGCCGCAGCTGATCACCACCCTGGTGGGGGTCGCGGGCGGCTGCCTCACGGTCGACCCGGGGCTGCTGCGGGCACCGGCGACGGGCGAGGCGGTGCTCAGCGTCCGCGAGGCGGACGTGCTCCGGCTCACCGCGGACGGGGCGACGGTCAAGGAGATCGCGGGCGAGCTCTATCTCGCGGCGGGAACGGTACGGAACCTCACCTCGGCGGCGATCAAGAAGCTCGGCGGGCGCAACCGGTTCGACGCGGCCCGCATCGCCGCCGAATGCGGCCTGCTGTGAGCGGCGCCCGGGTCCCCGGACGCGAGCCGGCCCCGGCACGGGGCGTGCCGGGGCGGGGCGTCACGAGAAGGCGGTGCGGGGTGCTCCTACTTCTCCAGGCAGAACTCGTCGATCGGGTAGCCCACATGACGGTCGGCCGTCGGCAGGTGCCCCAGGATGCGGTCGCCCGGCTTGAGTTCGGTGCTGTTCAGCACCGCGGCGCCGGGGCCGAGGACCCGCACGTGCCAGTCGTCCTGGAGGATCAGGTTGACCGTCTGCCCGCTGGGCGCGACCGCGTCGATGGAGATGAGCGGACGGGTCTCGATCTTCACCCGGCCGACGCTGACCGGCCGGGTGCGGCCGTCCACGTCGACCGCCAGGACGGAACTGCCGGCGTGCAGCTCGCTCAGGTAGTGGGTGCGGCCGTTCTGTCCCACGGTGTAGGAGTGCAGGGCGCCCGCGTTGACGCGGAACGGGCGGGTCGGCATGTAGGGCAGCGGGTGGGTCTCGCTGACGCACAGGACCATGCCCTTGGAGTGCGAGCCGACGAGGATGCCCTCGTCCTTGCGGAAGTGCGTCGTGGTGTCGACGCAGGCCCGCTCGCCCATCCCGATGTGCGTGGTCGCGGTGACGGTGAGCTCCACGAGGGAGATCTCGCCGCCGTGCGCGGTGGCCGCGGTCCGCAGCGCCGTCGCGTCGCCGACCGTACGGCCCCGCATCAGGACCCCGTCCGAGCCGTGCTCCAGGACGCCGTAGAGGATCTCGGCCTCCTCGGTGTCGGCCGCGGTCGTCACGATCGAACCGGGTGCGCCCGAGGCGGCCGCGATGACGATCTCCAGCGGGATCTTCGTCGGGTCGCGGAAGTCGAGGACGCTCCACGCCTCAAGCCGGGCCGCCAGGCAGGCGTCCTCCAGGGTGTCGGCGTCGACGATCTCCACGTACCGCCCGAACTGCACGTCCGGGTGGGCCGCTTCGAGCTCGGCGCGGGCGTCGCGCGGGCCGGGCACGATCACCACGTCGGTCTCGCCCAGGTCGGCGGGGACGGTCGCGGCGCCGTCCTCGAAGAGCAGGACCTTGCGCACGGTGGGCGGCAGGCCGGCGAAGACGGCCGGGTCGGCGGCGACGATGCCGTCGATCTTCTGGTGCACCGCCTCCTCCAGGACGGCGGCGGTGGCGGCGCCGGCCTCGCGGATGTCAAGCCAGCACAGTTTGGCGTCCGTCATGATGCGGACCTCCTGTCAGGTCGTCGAGAGTCGAGTCGTCGAGGGTCGGGTGGTCGAGGGTCGGGTGGTCGGGGTCTTCGGGCCGGGCGTCGTCGAGGTGGTCGGGGGTGAGGCGTTCGCCGTGAAGCCGGTCCCCTCCGTCCGCCGCGCCGAACGGGCCGTCCGCGAAGTGCTGTTCGGGGAAGTGGTGCACGATCCGGGCGACCTTGGCCGCCAGGGCGCGCGGGTCCTTGGCCTGGAAGATGTTGCGGCCCATGGCCACCCCGCCCGCCCCGCCGGCGATGGCGTCCCGGACGTACGCCAGGACGTCCTCCTCCTCGTCGAGGGCGGGTCCGCCCGCGACGAGGACCGGCACGGGGCAGGCCGCGGTCAGGTCGAGCATCTCCGCGGTGGATCCGAGGAAGACGGTCTTGACCAGGTCCGCGCCCAGGTCCGCGGCGATCGTCACGGCGTGCGCGACGACCGCCGGGTCCCGCGGGTCGCTGATCCGCGGCCCGCGCGGGTACACCATGGCGAGCAGCGGCAGGTTCCAGCGGTCGCAGGCGTCGGCGATCCTGCCGAGGTCGCCGATCTGCTGCCGCTCGTCGTCGGAGCCGAGGTTGACGTGGACGCTGACCGCGTCCGCGCCCAGGCGCAGGGCCTCCTCCACGCCGGCGACGACGTACTTGGCGTTGGGGTCGAGCGCCTGGCTGGTGCTCGCGTTGAGGTGGATGATCAGCGACATCGCGGCGAACCGCTCCGGGCTGATGTGGCGCACGCTGCCCTTGTGCACGACGACGGCGTCCGAGCCGCCGGCGGCGATCTCGGCGGCGAGCCGGTCGAGCGTCGTGCCCTTGGGCACCACCGGACCGTCGTGGATCGAGTGGTCGAGAGGAGTGATCATCAGGCCGGCCGTGCTGTGGCGGTAGAGCCGCCGTAGCCGCAGCGACCGGGCGAAGTGGCCGTAACCGGTCATGGAACGCCCTTTCTGGTTCGCGAGGAGGCGTGATCGGTCGGGTGACCCGGTCCGCGCGCGCGGACGGGGTCGGCCCGCGCGGTGGCTCCGCGCGGGGAGCTGGGGGCCGGTCCGCCGGCTCCGACGCCCGCGGGGTCGGCGGTGGGGTCCGGCGGCGAGACGGAGCGCAGATAGGCGCGGTCCGGTTTGCCCGAGGGGGTGAGCGGCAGCCGCGGCCAGACCGAGACCCGTACCGGTGTGTGCTCCGGGGTCAGCTGCGCGGCCACGTACCCGCGCAGGTCGCAGGAGGTGTGCCCGGCCCCCGAGTGCAGCTCGACGGCCGCGTGCACCTGCTCCACCCAGTCGCGGTCGCGGACCCCGAACACCGTGGCCTGGCGCACCTGCGGATGGCGCATCAGCGCCTCCTCGATGGCCGCCGGATCCAGCTTGAGACCGCCGTGCTTGATCACGTCGCCGATCCGGCCGTCCAGCCGGAGGTAGCCGTACCGGTCCCAGTGCCCCAGGTCGCGGGTGCACAGCCAGCCGTCGCGGAAGACCGTCCGGCTGCGCCCCTCGTCGCCGAGGTAGCCGGCCGTGACGGTGGGCGAGCTGATCCAGATCTCGCCCGTCACCCCCCGCTCCACCTGCGGTCCGCCGCCGGGGCCGCGGATCTCCACCCGCACCCAGGGGAACGGGCGGCCCGCCGAGCCGAGCAGTTCGGGCTCGCGGTGGTCGAGCGGGTTGAGGCTGCTGATGCCGCCCGCCTCCGTCGTCCCGTACACCTGGATGAGCACGTCGCCGAAGAGCTCGACGGCCCTGGCCACCCGCGCCGGCGCCGCCGGGGTGCCGCTGTAGGTGATGCGGCGCAGCGAGGACAGGTCGGTGAGCGGGGCGGCCGGATGGTCCAGGAGCCGGTAGAGGTGCGGTACGGCCAGGTAGACGTCCGTCACCCGGTGCCGCTCGAAGGCGTCCAGGACGTCGCCCGCGTCGAACTCGTCGTGCAGGACGACCCGTCCGCCGCTCCCGAGGACCGCGTCGGCCATCGGCGCGGTCGTGTGGCTGATCGGCGTGACGGACAGCAGCGTCGCGGGTCCCCGGGGATCGAGGCCATGGGCGAGGTGGCCGACCAGCTCCTCACGCGTGTCGTACCGCTGGGCGACCATCTTCGGCCGGCCCGTGCTCCCGCTGGTGAACTCGACGGTCGCGAGGTCCCCGGGGCGCGGCTCGGGCAGCCGCGCCGGCAGCGGCCCCGCCGTCTCCGTCCCCCAGGGGACGGTCAGCAGGGTCACCTCCGGTACGCGGCGGGTGAGCCATTCGCCGCGCTCGGCGCTCTCGTCGTCGACGAGCAGCACCGACACCCGGAGGTCCTCCAGGAGCCGGGCCTGGGTGGCGACCGAGAAGGTCTCCGTGTCGGTGCGCGGGTTCATCGACCGTACGTACACGGAGGTGGCGCCCAGGAGATGGACGGCGTACCGGGCGGCGAGCATCGACGGCCGGTTCGGGCCGGTCAGCACGGCGACGGTGTCGCCGGGGCGGACGCCGCGGGAGTGCAGCAGGGAGGTCGCGGCCCGCACGGAGCCGGCGAGCCGGCCGGCCGTGACGGACTCGTCGGCGTGGTCGATCACCACGCGCCCGGGGTCCTTTCCGAGGGCATCGAGAATGCGGCGTACGTACATCGTTCCTCCTTTCCGGAAGAGGCGGGAAAATCAGGGGAAGAAGTCAGGGGAAGAAGTCAGGAGATGCGCATCTGCGCCATCATTCCCATGGCGCTGTGGTCGATCATGTGGCAGTGATAGGGGAAGACCCCGCGGTGCGTGTCGAAGGTCAGCTGGAGTTTCGCGGTCTGTCCCGGGAAGAGGAGCACCGTGTCCTTGAGTCCCGCCTCCGCCGGATAGACCGGCATTCCGTCCCTTTCGAGAATGCGGAACTGCACCAGATGCGTGTGGAAGTTGTGCGGGACGGTCGTGCTGGTGTTCTTGACGGTCCACACCTCCGTCGAGCCCCAGGCGATCTCGGTGTCGATCCGGTCGTGGTCGAAGGTCTTCTCGTTGATGTACGCCTTGGAGCCCGTGCCCGGCTCGTCCATCCGCAGCTCGAAGGAGCGCTCGACGGTCGGCGTGGGCAGCGCCGGCAGGGTGGTGAGGACGTCCGGCACCCGGCTGGGGTCGTCGACCTTCTCCTCGACGTCGAAGCGCATGATCTGCCCGACGAGTTCGGTCGGGCCGGGCCCCAGCATGTTCGACAGGGTGACCTGGGTGCCCGGCGCGTACCGGGAGAAGTCGATGACGAAGTCGGCGCGCTCGCCGGGGGAGAGGACGATCACCGGCGAGGGCGCCGGCGCCGGCAGCAGCCCGCCGTCGGAACCGACGTGGATGATGGGGCTGCCGTCGGACAGCGCCATCACGAAGATCCGCAGGTTGCAGGAGTTGACCATCCGGAAGCGGTACTTGCGGGCCTTGACCTTCATGTACGGCCACGGGGCGCCGTTGACCAGGATGGTCGTGCGGTTGAGGGCGTCGTCCATCGTGTAGACCATCTGCCCCGCCGCGTCGAAGTGCGCGTCCCGCAGGATCAGCGGCACCTCGTACGCCCCGGAGGGCAGCCCGAGCGCGTCCTCGGCCTCGTCGCCGAGGAGGTAGAGCCCGGAGAGGCCCCGGTAGACGTGCTCGGACTCCATGTGGTGGGCGTGGTCGTGCGTCCACAGCGTGGCGCCCACCTGCCGGTTGGCGTACACGTACGTCTTCGCGGCGCCCGGCTGGATCAGGTCCGTCATGCCGCCGTCGTACTCCTGCGGGTTGGCCCCGCCGTGCAGGTGCACCGAGGTCGGCATCGACAGCCCGTTGATCTGCCGGACGACGGCCGTGCGGCCGCTGCGGGCGCGGATGGTGGGGCCGGGGAAGGTGCCGTCGTACGTGAGGACCTCGGTCTTCAGACCGGGCAGGATCTCCACGGCCGTCTTGCGCATGGTGACCGCGTAGTAGTCGGCCGACCGGGTCCTGCGGTACGGGGCGAGGACCTTCGGGCGCGGCAGCGGCACGGTGAACGGGGCGACCGCGGGCGGGCCTGCCGGAGGCTCGGCGGCCGCGGCCGGGATGCCGGAGGTGAGGCCCTGGAAGACCCCGCCGGCCGCGCCGACAGCGCCGACGGCACCGGCGGTGAGTCCGAGTCGTATCGCATGGCGGCGAGAGAACACTGCGGGATTCCTTACGTGACGGTTTTCCGGGAGCGAGGGGTTCGTTCTATTCGCTCTCCGAGCATGGGCGCGAACGGGCGGAACTCCGAGAGAGTTCGCCCCGGTGCTTGCATGTGTCACGCGATCGATGACCTCGGTCATTCCGGCCGGTGGGCGGGGGAATGCGGGCCTCCGGGATGACGGGAGTCACGGCCCGGAATGCGACCCGTCACGAGACCGCCCGGGAAATGTCACGGATTTCCGCGGCGGCGGACCGGGGCGGTATTCCGGGCGCGAGGCTGGTGCCCGGCGTCTGCCCTGCGCACGGCGCCGTCCCGTCCGCCGGCGCCCGGGCCGCTCGGCCCCGGCGCCGGACCCTCGTCCACGCGCCCACGGAGGCCCCGTGCAGACCACGCAGACACCCGCATCCGCCATCGAACCCGAGGCCCGGGACACCGGGGCACCCGCCCCCGCCGCGCCCGCCGCCCCCGCCGCGCCCGGGGCCGAGGGGCCCGGGCCCGTCCGGCTCACCGCGCCGGGGGCCGCCGACGCCGGGGACGCCGCCCCGACTGCGACCGGTGGCGCCGGGCCCGTCCAGTTCACCGCGCCGGGGGCCGCCGACACCGGGGAGGCCGCTTCGACGGCGGCCGCTGGTGCCGGGGACGCCGCCTCGCCAACGACCGGTGGCGCCGGGCCCGTTCCGCCCGCCGCAGGCGAACCCGCGCCCGCCGTCCCGGTGTTCACCGGTGGCGTCCAGGTCCTCTTCGGCGACGAGGGGGACGTCGCCACCCTCGTCGGCCCCACCACCTCGATCGCCGTGCGGCCCGTCCGGGGCGCCGTCCGTGCCGCCCTCGGGCGGCTCGCCGAAGGGGCCCTGCCCGCCGAGGAGTTGTACGCCGGACTGCTGCCCGCCGAGCGCGTCCACGTCGAGCGGATCCTCGGCCGCGCCCGGCACCTGCTCGCCCACGCCGTCCTCGCCCGGGGTTCCCGGCGGGTCCTCGTGCGCCTGGAGCCGGTCGCCCGCGACGCCGCGTACGAGCCCGTCGCCGTCCGCCCCGACGCGACCGTACGCCTCTCCCGCTTCGCCTTCTGCCGCAGCCGCGAGGGCGCCCTCGTCCTGGAGTCGCCGCTCGTCAAGTACCGCGCCGTGCTCACCGACGCCGCCGCCCGGACCCTGGCCGCCGCCCTCGGCGCGCCCGGCACCCCCGGGCGCCTCGGCGCGGACGCGGGGCTCGACGCCGAGTCCACCACCGACGTCCTCGCCCACCTCGTCGGCGCCGGCTTCGCCGAACTCGCCGACGAGGACGGCGCCTTCGCCTCCGACGCCGAACCCGTCCTGCGCCAGTGGGACTTCCACGACCTGCTCTTCCACTCGCGGATCCGCTCCGGCCGGTACGACGACGTCTTCGGCGCCGTCTACCCGCACCGCGGCGCGATCGAGCCGCGTCCGGCGGTGAAGCCGGTGCCCGAGGGGCCGTCCATGCCCCTGTACCGGCCGACCCGCGAGGAGATCGCCGAGCGCGACCCCTCGCTCACCACCGCGATCGAGACCCGGCGCTCCATCCGGGGGTACGGCGAGCAGGAGATGACGGCGCGCCAGCTCGGCGAGTTCCTCTACCGGGTCGCCCGGGTCCGCGCCCACTACACCCCCGAGCCGGGCAGCACGCGCGACGAGGTGGTCTCCCGTCCGTACCCGAGCGGCGGCCAGGGCTACGAGCTGGAGCTGTACGTCACCGTGCGGCGCTGCGCGGGCCTGGAGCCCGGCATCTACTACTACGACCCCGTCGGCCACCGCCTGGTCCTGCGCAACGAGGAGGAGGCCGACCGCGAGTCCCTCTTCCACGTGGCGTCCCGGGCCACCGGCATGGAGGCCCGCCCCGACGTGCTGGTCACCGTCACGGCCCGCTTCCAGCGCATGTCGTGGAAGTACCGGGCCATCGCCTACGCCACCACGCTCCGGCACACCGGCGTGCTCTACCAGACGATGTACCTGGTCGCGACGGCCCTCGGCCTGGCCCCGTGCGCCCTGGGCAACGGCGACGCCGACATGTCCGCACGGGTCCTGGGCCTGGACTACCTCCAGGAGTCCTCGGTGGGCGATTTCCTGCTCGGCAGCCGGCGCCCGGACGATTCCGTCGCAGGTGAGCCGGGGGAGGGCTGGCGCATGCTCAACAGCCCCGAGTGGTCCCTTCCCGATAACCCCTGAGCCTTTCGGCGTGACGCCCGTTATTCCGGGCGTGATAAACGTCAGGCGGTGCTTGGAAAGGCTGGTGCACCCGACGGCCGGTCAGCATTATTGGTGATGCAGCCGAACGGTTGCCGAGAAGAAATCCGAAAGGAATTCACATGAGCATCGACGACATCAAGAACGGCGACGACAAGGCGTTCGACGGCTTCAACGTCGACGAGCTGGAGACCCTCGAGGTCGCCCAGGGCGTGGCCCTCCCGGAGATGGGTGCCTCCAGCGGCTCGATCGGCACCTCGTCCTCCTCGTCCTCCACCTGCTCCGCCTGCTGAACATCCCCCGACCGAAACGCTGAAAGGAAACACAGCATGAGCATCGACGACATCAAGAACGGCGACGGCAAGGCGTTCGACGACTTCAACGTCGACGAGCTGGAGACCCTCGAGGTCGCCCAGGGTGTCGCCCTCCCGGAGATGGGTGCCTCCAGCGGCTCGATCGGCACCTCGTCGTCCTCGTCCTCCACCTGCTCGGCCTGCTGACCGGGTAACCGAGGCTGAACGCACGACGCACGAAGGATGCGACCGCCCGGCTCCGGCCGGGTGGCGCATCCTCGCGTGCGCCGACCGTGTCGTACGGGGCGGGTCAGCCCCGCAGGGCGACGTGGAAGGACGAGGCCCACAGCACCAGCGCCGCGCCCAGGCCCACCACCGTGCGGATCGTCTCCGCCGTGGTGCCGGCCGCCAGGACGGCGAGCCCCACCAGCGCGACCGCCGTCAGGAAGACCGCGGTCCACTTGTACTGCCACTGGTCGAAGAGGCGGGCGAGCGGGAAGAAGTGCAGGCCCACGACCAGGCAGATCCCGACCGGGATGAACTCCGGGTGCCCCGAGGCGTTCGACGCGGCGATCACCGCGAAGATCGCCACCAGCTCGGCCGCGTTGACCAGGCCGACCCCCCGGTTCCACTTCTCCGGCAGCCGCACCAGACGGGTCACGGGACCCGCGGTGCCCCGGAAGGCCAGGACCACCGCGCCGACCGTGACGGCCGCCGCGACGACGCCGACGGTGACCGAAACCGGTACCGCCGCTATCCCCGAACCGCCTGCGAAGGCCCATACGAGGGCGAAGACGGCGAGGACGATCGCGCCGCGTCGGCGCAGGTTGCGCGTGAGCGCCAGGCACTCCGCGTCGGTGGTTTCCGTAGTCATGGCGCGGACACTACAGCGATGATCCGACCGGGTTGTCTATTTTCGGCCAGTTCGATCGGACGGCGCCGGTCGATCCCATGGCCCGAGCGTCACGGAAAGCGTGACACATGTCAGCGGCGACTTCTTTTCCCTGTTCCGCTCCAATTCCCGCACGGCATGATTTCGAGCGGAACACAGGACGTTTATTCTCGATTTCTCGGAAGGTGCGAAAGCATGGGGGTTGATGCGCTGGAGCGCACTGCCGTGAAGCCGGATTCCGACGGCCTGACGGGAGTGCGGCTGCACACACGGATGCCGGTCACACCGGCCTGGCTCGCCCGGTACGTCGTCCCGGTCGCCCGCGCGCTGAACGAGGCGGGCGCCCCCGCCGTCCAGCTGCGCCGCGGGTGGCTCCACGGACCGCACGTCGACATCCTCGCCCGGGACGCCGCCGGAATCCCCGGCGGCGGCCCCGACTGGGACGCGGTCCTCCGCGGCCTCGACGCCGGCCCGCTCGACCCGCCCCGGGCGCTCACCGAGGAGGCCTACCTCGACCAGGCGCGGGAGTTCGGCCGCCTGGAGGCCGTCCAGCCGCCCTACCTGCCGCTGCGCGAGCACGGTGCCGTCGAGCGGATCGCCCCCGGCGGGACGGCCGGCGCGAACGCCTCCCGCGACCCGCGCCTCGACACCTTCCGCACCGTCGTGCACGCGGCG
The DNA here is from genome assembly GCF_000830005.1 of Streptomyces vietnamensis. Taxonomy (NCBI): domain Bacteria; kingdom Bacillati; phylum Actinomycetota; class Actinomycetes; order Kitasatosporales; family Streptomycetaceae; genus Streptomyces; species Streptomyces vietnamensis. Next base: position 5,853,974 of record NZ_CP010407.1, read on the forward strand.
CTCACCCCCGCCCTGCTGCGGACCGTCGACGACCTCGCGGGCGAGCCCGGCTCCGGCACCCTCCGCCTCGCCGAGGCCTTCGCCGCACTCGCCGACACCCACGCCCTCGGCCTCGGCTACGGGGTCTTCTCGCCGCGCTCCCACGTCGAGGCCTTCCTCGCCTGGGCCGCGCCCACCAAGGACGTCCGGCCCGTCTTCGCCCAGCGTCTCGCCGAGGACGCGCCGATGCTCCGCCGGGTCGTCGAACAGCGGCTGAGCGGCGAGGTCTCCGCGACCGCCGCCGCCTGGCGCACCGGCTTCGCCTACGGGGCCGGGGCGCTGGAGAGCGCGGTCGCCGCCGGCACCCTCAGCCTCGACCTGCTCGACGCCGCCACCGACGGCCTCGACCGCTCCGAGATGGGCCCGCCCGGGGCCACCCGGGTCGTCCCGCAGGGCGAGCAGCCCGACAGCGACTTCCACCGGACCGTCGGCGCGGCCGGGGTGACCTCGTCCCCGTCGCCGTGGTTCGCCGCCTTCCGCCTCCTCACGAACCTCTTCTACGAGCAGCTCCCGCTGCTCACCGTCTCCCCGATGCAGCGCTACTACACGTGCTACGCGATCGCCGAGACCGTCGACGAGGTGCTCGGCGTCTCCTGGCGCGAGCGGATCGCCGCGAACGGCTCCGCCGGACACCCGAGCACGACCGCCCACGCCCCCCAGGGAGCCCAGCGATGACCGCCCCCGTGATCGGCACCCCGACGGACCCGGCCCCGGTCCCCCCGACCGCCGGGGCGACCGGGTCCGAGCCCCGGCCGGCCGCCGCGGCCGTCCCCGAGCCGCTCTGGTTCCTGCGGGTCAACCCGCTGCGCCGGGCCCGCCTCGCCGACCTCGAGCTGCGGCGCCTGCTCGCCCTGCTCACCACCGCCGAGCAGGCCCTCGCCGACGCCGCCTCCGCCGCCTCCGACGAGTTGTACGAGCGGATCGGCGCCGCCACCGAGGACGCCGAGCGGCGCGAACTCATCGCCCTGCGCCGGTCCGTGCACAACGACAAGGCCCCGAAGAAGACGCCGGACACCCCGGCCGTCGAGGCCTGGCTCGCGGCCCGCGCGGAGCGCGACCGGATCCGCGGCGAACTCGTCGCCGGCTACCCCGACGCCGCCGAACGCGAGCGCGGTGTCCTCGCCGGGCTCCTCGGCGACCCCGACCTGCTGCGCTCCCTCGCGCTCGTCGCACCCGAGGTCCACCAGGAGGCCGAGCGGTACCGCACGGCCGTCGCCGCACCCGGCAAGGTCCCGGCGAAGTCCCGCAAGTCCGAGCGCGGACTCATCCAGTACGTCACCCGCGCCATGGTCCGCACGAGCCCGCTCGCCCGGTTCACCGCCGTCGGCATCGCGGAGCCCGACCCGGCGGGACCCGGCCCCGACGAGGCCGGCTTCCCCGGCGCGACCGCCTTCCCCGGCCTCGACCGCGTGATGCTCAACTACGTGGTCGGCGGCCTGCCCGACCCAGCCGACCGGAACCTCGAAGAGCTCTGGATCGGGCTTCCGCCCACCTCCGCGCCCGACCCGGCGGCCGGGAAGCTGTTCTTCCTGCGGCCGGGCCCCGAGGGGATGCGCCGCGCCGCCGTCTCCCTCGACGGCCCCGCAGGCGACCTCCTCGACGCGGTCTCCATGGGCCCCCGCCCCTTCCCGTCCGTCGTCGCCCACGTCGCCGAACGCTCCGGACGCACCCCCGAGGACGCCGACCGCCAGGTCAGGGGCGCCGTCGCCCAGGGCCTCCTGTGCACCTTCCACGAGGCCGAGGACGGCTCCGCCGACTACGACGACCTGCTCTCCCCGGACGACGACCGCCCGCTCACGAAGGAGCTCACCGACCGCGTCAAGACCGGTCTGCCCGCCTTCACGGCCGCGCCCGCCGCCGAACGCGGCGCCGCGCTCGCCGAGTTGCGCGGCGCCCTCGGCGAGCTCTCGCACGCGGCGGGCCGCCCCGCGCACGTCACGGTCGAGGAGGACTACGTGATGCCGCCGCTCGCGGTGGACACGGAGCCCTGGAAGGAGTCCCTGAAGGACCTCGGGCCCGCCGTCGAACTCCTCACCGTCTTCGACTGGCTGCACGACGTCCGGGTCCTCATGACCGCCGCGTTCGTCGAGCGGTTCGGCCCCGGGGCGAACGTCCCCCTCGCCGCCCACGCGCCCTTCGTCGTCGGCGAGGTCTCCCGCCGCGCCGCCGCCATGGCCGCCGTGTACGGCCCCGACGGCCCCGGCGACCCGGCCGCCCTGAAGGGCATCGGCCCCGCCGACGGCTCCCTGGAGCGCATCTACGAGCTGCGCCGCGAGGTCACCGAGGCCGTGCACGCCCTCATCGGGCAGGCCGTGGAGCGCGGCGACGACACCCTCCGCATCAGCCCCGAGCAGGTCGCCGGGCTCACTGCCGCACTGCCGGAACGATTCCGCCGCGACCCGCTGATCTACGGCGTCCTGCTCCAGCGCGGCGACGGCCACCTCGTCCTCAACGACGGCCTGCCGGGCCACGGCATGCTGTACGCCCGCTTCCTGGAGGCCGACCGGAGGATGGGCGGCCGGGCCCTGCCCCGCCTCGCCGAGCACGTCCGCCGCGTGTACGGACACGACGGCGCCCGCGTCACCGAGGACCTCGGCCTGCACCGCCTCAACGTCAACGCCCACACACCCGTGCTGCCCGGCGGCCTCACCCCCGACGACTGGTTCGGACTGCGGCTCGCCCACGACCCCGACACCGACTCGCTGCGCGTCGAGGACGCCGAGGGCGCCCCGCTGCGGGTCCTGCCCCTCGGCACCGGCCACCCCGGCCTCTTCCCGCCGCCGCTCTCCGTCGCCTCCGGGCTCGCCATCAGCGGCCGGCTCTTCAACGCCCTCCCCAACAGCTGGCACGCCGCCACCCCCTGGGACAAGGCCGCCACCCGCACCGCGCCCCGCATGGCCGTCGGCGACGTCCTCATCGGCCGCCGCCGCTGGTACGGGGGAGAGGAACTCGGCACCGCGCTCGCCGCCGGACCCGAGGAGCACGACCGGCTCCTCGCCCTCAACGCCTGGCGCGCCCGGCACGGCGTCCCCGAGGAGGTCGTCGTCAAGACGGTCCCCGAGGACGAGGGCCCGCTCTCCGTCGGCGCCCCCGACATCCAGTCCAAGCGGCTCCAGCAGAAGCCCCAGTACGTCGACCTGAGCAGCGCGCTCGGCGCCCGCGTACTGCCCCGGATGCTGGAACGGCGCGGCGCCGACACCGGCGGCAGCTACCTGGAGGAGGCGCTGCCCGGTGTCGTCGACGGCACCCACGCCACCGAATGGGTCGTCGAGGTCGGCCGGACCGCCGGCGGCCGCTTCACCTACCACCCGCAGGGCGAAGACCGCCCCACGACCCAGGCAGAGGAGCGGTGACGATGCTCAAGGCACGCCCCGACCTGCACTACGCGCCCGTCCCCGGCGGGGTCTACTTCAGCGGCGTCCGCGCCCAGTTCGTGCTGCGCGGCTCCGAGGTCCTGCACGCCGTCGCCCAGGGCTGCGTCCCGCTCCTGGAGGAGGGCACCGACGAGGACGCGCTCGTCGCCGGCATCGGCACGGAACGCGCCCGCCCCGCCGTCCGCCACCTCGTCGACAGGCTCCGCGAGAACGGACTGCTCCTCGACCCGGCCGCGTTCACCGCCCCCGAGCCGCCCGCCGAGGTGCGGGAACGGCACGCCGAGTCCCTCGCCCGGCTCGAAGGCCTCCTCGACGACCCGTACGGCGCGTTCGCCCGGCTCAGGGCCGCGACCGTGCTCGTCACCGGGCCGCCGGCCGCCACCGGGCCCGCCGTCCGGGGCCTGCGCCGCGCCGGCGTGGGGACGGTCCTCACGGAGGCGGGGGCCGAAGCCCCCGACGCCGTCCTCGACATCCGGGAGTCCCGCGAGGGCGACACCGACCCCGCACCCCCGTCCGAGGCGCCCCTGGTCGTGCCGGTCCGGATCGGCACCGGCGGCGTCACCCTCGTCGGACCGGCCCTCACCGGGCCCGGACACCCGGCCGTCCGCGACGCGTTCCACGACCGGGCCCGCGCCTGGGCCGCCGCCGGGTCCACCGCGCCCGCGCCCCGCCCCGTGGCGGACGCGCTCGCCGGGGCCCTCGCGGCCCAGCTGCTCGTCGACACCCTGACCGGTACGGCGGACGCGGGCGAGGCCCACGTCGTGCACGGGACGGACCTGGTCTCCGACCGGGTCACCGTCGGGGGAGCCCCCATGGCGGCCGCGCCCGGCCGACCCGGCTCCCTCCCGCTCCCGACGCCCGAGGACCGTACGACGGAGGACGACGGCACAGCGGCGGAGGACCGCACGCACACCCTCGCCGGCGCCCCCGCCGACGACCTCCCCGAGCCGGACGAGGCGCGCGAGACCGCCGCCCCGCTCGCCGCCCGCTGGACCGGGCCGCTCGCCCTCGCCGAGGGCGCCGACCTGCCCCAGATGCCGCTCGCCCTGCGCGCCGCCGAGCTCCGCTCGGCCGGCCGCCCCACGACCACGGTCCTCGCCTGGGCCGCCCATCAGGAGACCGCCGCCGTCGCGGCGACCCTCCAGGCCCTGCGGGCCCTCATCCCCGGGGCGCCCACCCCGGCGGCAGGCCCGCACGCCCGCATCCCCGGGGCTCCCACCCCGGCGGCAGGGCTCACGCGGGAACACTGGCTCCTCGACGGCGCGTTGCGCCTGCTCGCCGAGGAGGCGGAGTTCCCGCCGGCGGAGACCGCCACCCCGCACGTGCCGCCCGCGGCCCTCCCGGTGGGCGACCCCGCCGTGGCCGCGGGCGGCGGAGCCCCCGGGGGCACCGACCCCGAGGGCCTGCGGATCCTGTCCCGGCTCCGGGCCCTGCTCACGGAGGAACCCCTCGTACGGACAGCCTCCGTACCCGGACTCGACTGGCGGCTCGCCGAGGTGACCGCCGACGGCACCGCCCTCGGCCGCGCCTGGGGCGCCGACGCGGCCGAGGCCGCCCGGAACGCCCTGTGCACCGCGCTCGCCCGCACCCAGACCGCCGACCTGCCCGGCACGGTCGACCCGCTCTCCACCGACGCCCTGCTCCTCGCCGACCGCGCCGCCCTGGACGCCCTCCGCGCACAACTGGCCGCCACGGGACGGGCGTTCCGCGGCGAGGCCGTCCGCCACGACCCGGTGCTCGGCGAGCTCCCCCTCTGGTACGGCCCCGTGGAGGCCCACGATGCCCACTGACACCCTCACGCTCGCCCTCGGCCCCGGGCTCGACGCCCTCCCCGCCGACGAGGCCTGGCGGGACGCGCTCGACGTCCTCGCCGGCCTCCTCCCCGAAGGGACCGTCGCCGCCGACCGGGGCTGGGACCTCGGCTGGGAGCGGGACCGGTTCGCCGAGGCCCGCGCCGCCGGCCGCCCCCATCTGTCCGTCCGGCTGCGCGCCGACGAGGTGCTCGTCGGCCCGCTCTGGCGGCCCGGCACCGACGCGGGCTGCGCCGGCTGCGCCGAGGTCCGCGACCGCACCGTCCCCGACCACCCCCTCGTCGGCGACCTCCGGCACGCGACCGCCGCCCCGGGCCCCGGCGCGCCGCTCCTCCCCGAACTGCTCCGGGCGACCCTGGAGCACCTGGGGGAGCGGCCGCTCGGGCCCGGTGAACTCTTCGCCGTCTCCCCGCGCGGCCTGCGCCGCCACCGCATCGCCCGCAGCTTCCACTGCCCGCTCTGCGGCCCGGCGTACGAGGAGCTCGACGGCACCGACACCCCGGCGCCGCTCGCGCTGACCGACCGGCCCGCGTTCCCGGACGACTCCACCCGCACGGCCGCGAGCCGGCTCGTCGAGCGCGGGGTCCTCCAGGAGCGCCTGGTCGACGAGCGGTTCGGACCCGTCAGGGCGCTGCTCCGCGAGTCCCGCGCGCCCTTCGCGATGAGCATGGCCGTGGTGCCGGACGCCCCGGCGATGGGCCACGGGCGCGCCCGTACCTTCGCCGAGACCGGACCGGTCGCGATCCTGGAGGCGTACGAGCGGCTCGCGGGCTTCCCGTACGACCTGCCCGTCCTCACCCACCGCTCGTACCGGGAGGTCGCCGGCCACGCCGTCGACCCGGCCGGGCTCGGGCAGTACACCGCCGAGCAGCTCGCCCACCCCACCAGCCGGGCCACGCCCTTCGACGCGGACACCCCGATGGACTGGGTGTGGGGCCACGACCTCGACGACGGGCGGCCGCTGCTCGTCCCCGCCGACCACGCCTTCTACCAGTACGAGTACAACCACCGCCGGGACCGCAGGGCCGCCCGCGAGGCCGGGACCCCGGGCCGCAAGCACTACTTCTACGAGTCGTCCAGCGGCTGCGCCGTCGGCGCGAACCTCGAAGAGGCCGCCCTGCACTCGCTGTTCGAGCTCGCGGAGCGGGACGCGTTCCTGCTCTCCTGGCACCGGGCGGCCCCGCTGCCCACCATCCCGAACCACACCCTCACCGACCCCACCAGCCGCGCCATGATCGAGCTGATGGAGTCGCGCGGCTTCGACGTCCATCTCCTCGTCGCCACCCGCGACATCGCCCTGCCCGTCGTCTGGGTCCTCGCGGTGAACCGTCTCAACCCCTTCCCCGCGACCTTCTCCTCGGCGGGCTCCGGCGCCGACCCGCAGTCCGCGATCCGCGGCGCCCTGCGCGAGGTCGCCCAGCTCGTCACCAACCCCGTCGACTGGACCCGCGAGACCGTCGAGCCGATGGTCGAGGACCCGTGGCTGGTCCAGGAGCTGGAGGACCACGTCCGCTTCTCGTCCCTGCCCGAGACCGCCGCGCGCGCCACCGCCGCCCTCGGCGGGCCCCGGGTCACACTGGACGAGGCCTTCCCCGACTGGCCCGGCCGGCTCGACCGCGGCTCCGGCGGGGACGTGCGCGGCGCCCTGGACTTCGTCCGCGGCCTCTTCGCGGAGGCCGGACTCGACCGGATCGTCCTCGTCGACCAGACGAGCCGCGAACACGCCGACGCGGGCATCCACGTGGCCCGCGCCGTCGTCCCCGGCATCCTCCCGATGTGCTTCGGCCACGCCCAGCAGCGCCTCGCGGGCCTGCCCCGGCTCACCGCCGCGCTGCGCGGCACCGCCCAGGAACACCGGGCCCTGCCCCTCGACCCCCACCCGTTCCCGTGACGGCGCCCCCGCGCGCCCGCAGGCGCGGCCCCGTCGACCTGCCCGGCCCCGAGGGCGACAACAGCATCGCCCGCGAGCCCCTCTGGTACGCGTACGGGGCCGGGGACGACGCACCGGAGGCACCCCCGTGGACCTGGGTGCCGCAGCCGCCGCCCGACACGCACACACCGCCCCCGCCACCGCGCGGGGGCGGCCCGCGCGAGGCCCTGCCCCTCGGCACCCACGACCGGCTCGCGGCCCTGCCGTTCCCGCACCTGCCGTTCCCGCACCCGCCGGGAGCCGGCCCGCGGACGGCCGGCCCGGACCCGGCCCCGGCGCAGCCGGCCGCGACCCCGGCCCCGCCCACGGCGCCCGCGCACGCGGCCGAACCGGACGCCGTCCGGCTCGGCCGCGCCCTCGTGACCGCCTTCGGGCCCCAGCGCCGCGAGCCGGAGAACCCCTACAACGACCACCGGCCCTATGCCTCGCCCCGATGCCTCTTCCCCGTCCACGCCTTCGTGGACGGGGGCGCGGGCATGCCGTGGCGCCTCCTCGAGCCGGACCGGCACGCCCTCACCGGCACCCCGGCCGCGCCCGCCGGCAACGTCGTCCTCACCGGCCGGTACACGACCGTGCCGCCCGCCTACCAGTGGTTCCGCGGCTCCCTCGTCGCCATCGAACTCGGCTTCGTGCTCCGGGCGTTGAGCCTCGGGCTCGAACTCTTCGGCGTGCCCGCGCGGCTCCGGCCCCCCGGCCCCGACGCCCACGCCCTGCTGCCCGACCTGGGCCTCGACGACGCCTGGGCCTGGTCCCTGCCGTTCGTCGTGGAGACGACCGGGGCGGAACCGGCGCCCGCCGGCGGGGGGCCCCTGCCGGAGCCCCCCGCGCACCTCGACGACACCGACCCGTCCCTCGCCGCCCTGATCCGCGTCAACCGCGAACAGACCTACGGTGGCGCCCCCGCCCCCCTCACCACCGCCGTCCCCCGGGGCCTCGGCCCCTCGGCGGCCGTGGCGGACTGGGCCGAGCTGCTGTGGCGGCGCCACTCCGGACGGATGCCGCGCGCCCTGCACGGCATGAGCGGCCGCCGCGCGCGCGTACCCGCCGAGGCGCTCGACAGCGCCGTCCGCTGGCTCGCCGTCCCCCCGCCGGGACCCGAACTGGCCGCCGCCTTCGAGGCCTTGAAGGTCACCGCGGTCGTCCACGGCGTCGACGGTGCCACCGACGGCGTCCACCGGCTGCGGGACGGCGCCGCGCACCTGCTGCGCGCCGACCCGACCGCGCCCGAACGCCTGGAGGAGCAGTACGGCTACGGCGTCTCGCCCGTCAACGGCTGCGGCATCCGCGACGCCCCGCTCACCGTCTTCCTCTCGGTCCGGACCCGGGAGCTCTTCGAGCGCCTCGGCCGCGCCGGCTGGGGCGCCGTCCAGCACGCCGCCGGCTGGGCCGCGCACGGGCTCTGCCTGTCCGCCGCCGCCTCCGGCCTCTTCGCCCGCCCGGTGCGGGCGTTCAAGGAGATCCCCATCCAGCGCGTCCTCGGCCTCGACCCGGACGAGATGATCGTCCTGTCCGTGGTCGTGGGAGTACCGCGGCCCACCGGCGGCGCGCTGCTCGACCTCAGACTCTGAAGGAGCGACGTGACCCCGCCACCCGATCACCGGCCCACCGAGTGGACCGCCTGGCACCTCCACCTCGGCACCACGGCCCGGTCGGCCCACGACCGGGTCGTCACCGACGTCATCGGCCCCACCGTCCGCGAACTCGCCCCCGGCACGCCGTGGTTCTTCATCCGCTACTGGCAGTCGGGCCCCCATCTGCGGCTGCGCGTCGGCGACCTCGACGCCCCCGCGCGCGCCCGCGTCGAGGCCGCGCTCACCGAACGCCTCGCCGTGGCCGGCGCGCCCGCACCGGGCGAGGAGCCGCTGGACCCCGCCGCCTACCGCAGCGGGGCCGAGCGGCTCGCCGCCGCCGGCGAGACCGGCGAGAACACCACCGTGAAGGACCTGCTGCCGCCCGGCGTCCACCCGGCCGTCTACGAGCCGGAGTTCGACCGGTACGGCGGTACGGCCCTGATGCCGGCCGCGGAGTCCCTCTTCACCCTCTCCAGCACCCTGGTCCTCGCCGCGCTCCCGAAGGTGACGGGCGAACGGCAGCGCGCGGCGCTCGCCCTGCGCGGCACCCTCGCCGTCGCCGCCGCCCTCGGGGACCCGGCGGAGCGCGCGTACTACTACGCCCACGGCCTCGGCGCCTGGCGCGCCTGGGCCGCCGAGGCCGGCCACCCGGCCGCCCTCCTCGACACGATCACCCGCGTCGAGGGGGCGGTCGCCCTCGACCCCGAGGCCCACGGCCCCTTCGCCGGCTGGCACGCCCGCCTCGCCGCGCACGCCGAGGAGATCAGGGCGCACTCCCCGGCCCACCCCGGCATGGTCCTCTTCTCGCACGCGCACATGCTCCACAACCGGCTGGGCCTGAGCCTCCTGGAGGAGCTCCGCACGTACGCGGTGCTCGCCCACGCCTTTCCCCTGCCCGAGCACGCCCCCGTACCGCACGGCACCGCTTCCCCCGAGGTGCCCGCCGCGTGACCCCCGCCCCCCACGGGGTCACAGCAGGAGGCCCGGCCGGGAAACCCGGCCGGGCCTTCCTGATGAGGTCCCCCGACTACTCGGGGCGCGGGTCCCAGCGGAAGCTGCGGACGGCGATCAGGGCGCCGACGACACCCCAGGCGGCGAGGACGGCGAGGTCACGCCACTGGAAGCCGGCGTCCTGGGTGAAGAGCGCCAGCATCGCGTCGTTGAACGGCTTCACGGGCAGCAGGCCCGCGATGTTGTTGAGCAGCTCGGCGTGGATCGGGAAGTAGCTGCCGGAGATGAAGACCAGCGGGAACTGGATGAACTGCACGACGGCCGGTGCCGCCTCCGAGTTCTTGATCAGCGAGGCCACACCGACGCCGAGCGCGCAGAAGCTGGCCGCGCCGAGCACCAGGGTGAGGAGCACCGCGCCCCAGTGGGTGGGCAGGTCGACTCCGTAGAGCGCGCCGATGCCGAAGACGAGGGCGACGTCCACGATGCTGACGACCACGCAGTGCACGAGCAGGCCCGCGAAGTACACCCAGGCGGGCAGCGGGGTGGCGTGCAGCCGCTTGAGGACGCCGGTCTGCCGGCGCATCGCGAGGACGATCGCCAACTGGCCGTAGCAGGCGCCGAGTACGGACACGGCGGCGATCACCGGCGTGTAGTACTGCATGCCGGTGAGGCCGAAGAAGAACTCCTGGCCCTCGCTGCCGCTGAAGACGGCGCCGAAGATGCCGATGATGACGATCGGCAGCACGAAGGTGAAGACCATCGACTGCGGGTTGCGCCAGAACGACAGCTGTTCGTAGCGGATCTGATGGCCGAGCAGGGCGAGCGGGTTCCGCTCGCGGTACGCGTCCGCGCGCGCGGACGGGGCCGCCGTCGCGGTCTCGGCGGTCGGGGGGATCAGGGTGGTCATGAGCGGCTCCGTCCGGGTCGGCGGCCTCGTCCCGCGGGCGCCTTGCGCCCCCGCGCGGACGACGGCGAGGAGGCTTCCTGCTGTACGTACTCGCTGGTCAGGCTCAGGTACACGTCCTCGAGGGTGGGCTGCTCGACGGTCAGCCGGTCCAGCGGCGTGCCCCGGTCGAGGGCCCAGCCGGTCAGCCGGTGCAGCGCGGCCGTCGGTTCCGTCGTCTCGGCCGTCACGAGGCCGTCCTCCACGTCGCTCACCGGCAGGGGGACGTCGCCGAGTGCGGCGCCGGCCGGGAGCGCGAAGCGGATCCGGGTCTGGGCGCTGTCGCGTCCGCCGAGCGTGTCCGGGGTGCCGGAGGCGACGATCCGGCCCTCGGCGATGACGACGACCGAGTCGGCGAGGGCCTGGGCCTCGTCCATGTAGTGGGTGGTGAGGACGATGGTGGTGCCGTCGTCACGCAGGTTGCGCACGACGTCCCAGGCGCCGCGGCGGGCGTTCGGGTCGAAGCCGGTGGTCGGCTCGTCGAGGAAGAGCAGCTTCGGCCGGCCGACGACGCCGAGGGCCAGGTCGAGACGGCGCTTCTGGCCGCCGGACAGGTCCTTGACCTTGGCGCCCTTCTTCTCGTTCAGGCCGACGAGGTCGAGGAGTTCGTCGACGTTCCGCGGGTCCGGGTAGTAGCCGGCGTTCCGCGCGACGGTCTCCCGCACGGACAGGTACGGCTCGACGGCGATGTCCTGGAGGACCAGGCCGACCTGGCCGCGCAGCCAGTGGCCGTCGGCCTTGACGCCGGGGTCGCGGCCGAGGACCTCGACGCGGCCGCCGTCGCGGTCGCGGAAGCCCTCCAGGATCTCCAGGGTGGTGGTCTTGCCCGCGCCGTTCGGCCCGAGCAGGGCGAAGATCTCGCCCTCGGCGACGGTGAAGTCGACGCCGCGTACGGCCTCGTGGTCGCCGTACCGCTTCTGCAGGCCTTCGACGGCCACCGCGGCGGTCACCGCGGTCCCTCCGCTCGTGTCACTGTGTGCCTCCCGATCTCGTGGGACGTCGTGGGGTCGTCGCCCACAGACGGACTCCGGGGCGCGGCCTCGACGTTAGGCGCGGGAGCACGGTCAGGAGCGGGCGCGCGGGGGTGCCGGTGACGGACGTCATGGAAGCCGCGACAGTTGTCAGCGCGGGCCGTGACCCGCGTTGTCGGGGGCGGCCGGCCCGCCCATGCTCGGGGTGCGGCGGACGGCCGGGACCGGGGGGAGACCACGGCCGGCGACGCCGAAGTGCCGACACGGAAGCGACGCGGAAGGCGGTCTCAAAGGTGCGGTTCGATGATCTGGACGAGTGGGGAGCGGAGGAGCGGCCGCACGTCTCGGTGGTCGGCGCCGGCATCGGCGGCCTGGCCCTGGCCGGTGCGCTCTCCGCCAACGGCATTCCGTACACGGTGTACGAGCAGACGCGGCGGCTCGCCGAGGTCGGGGCGGGCGTCCAGCTCTCGCCGAACGCGGTCCGGCCGCTGCTGCGGCTCGGCCTCGGCCCGGCCCTGCGCGAGCGCGCGGTGGCGATCGAGGCCATGGAGGTACGGGGGTGGAGCGGGCGGCCGATCGCCCGGACGCCGCTGGGCGCGGAGTGCGAGCGGATGTTCGGCGCCCCGTACTACGCGGTGCACCGCGCGCATCTCCACGACGCGCTGCTCTCGCTGGTCGACCCGGCCGCCCTCAAGCTCGGCGAGCGGCTGAGCGAGGCCCGGGAGACCGGGCCCGAGGGCGTCCGGCTGACCTTCGAGGACGGGACGGTGCGCGGGGCGGACCTCGTGGTCGGCGCCGACGGCATCCACTCCACGGTCCGCGAGGCCTTCCGGCGCGACGAGCCGGAGTTCGCGGGGCTCGGCATCTACCGGGGCCTGGTGCCGGTGGACGCCCTCCCGGACACGGCCCGCGAGCCCCTGGTGCGCCTCTGGCTCGGCCCGGGCGGGCACTTCGTCTGCTACCCGGTCGCGGCGGGGGAGTACCTGAGCTTCGCGGCGACCGTGCCGATGACCGGCTCGCCCGGCGAGTCCTGGTCGGCCCCGGGCGACCCGGAGGCGCTGCGCGGGGTCTTCGGCGGCTGGGCCGGTCTGGTCGCGGACGTCGTGGCGGCCGTGGAGACGACGCACCAGTGGGCGCTGCACGACCGTCCCCCGCTGGACGTGTGGTCCTCGCGCCGGCTCACGCTGCTCGGCGACGCGGCCCACCCGATGCTGCCGTTCATGGCGCAGGGCGCCAACCAGGCGGTCGAGGACGCGATGGACCTGGCGGCCTGTCTGGCGGATCCGGCGGCGGCGACGACCGCGGCCCGGCTCGACCGCTACCAGGCGCTGAGGATCCCGCGCACGGCCGAGATCCAGCGCGGCTCGCGGGGCAACGCGGGCATCCTGCACCTGCCCGACGGCCCGGCGCAGCGCCGCAGGGACGCCCGGATGGCGGTGCACGCGGCGCTGCGGGACCGGGCGATGCTGTACGCCCACGAGACGGGCCGGAGCGTGGTGCCGACGCCGGCGTGAGGGCGGTGCGACGGGCTGTGTGGCGGGTTGTGTGACCGGCGGACGGGCCCGACCTGACGCATTGGCCTAGACCTATTGTGCGGTTCTTTCCGTGACGGTACGTTCATCCCCGGCTGCGCAGCCGGACGTACCGCAACGCAACGCACCACATCGCATCGTCACGCACTCCGCCGGGGCATCCCGGCGTTTTCAGGAGGCAATGCCATGTACCGCCGCACAGCAGCCGCTCTCGCCACCGCCGTCACCGCCGGGGCGCTCGCACTCGGCGCCGCCGGAGCCGCCCAGGCCAACCCCGGCCCCGGCTACTACGCGAACAGCTCCTACTCCTCGTACGCCGACTGCCAGGCCGCGGGGAGGGCCGGCTACCGGACCTGGGGCCCGATCTTCACCTGCGAGCCCTTCAGCGCCGACCGCCCGGACGTCATCGTCCTCTGGGTCCGCGCCTGAGCAAGACAACGGCCCGCCCCGGGACCTTCCGGGGCGGGCCGTTGTGCGCGCGGTCTCAGCACTCGATGATGTTCACCGCGAGACCACCCCGCGCGGTCTCCTTGTACTTAACGCTCATGTCCGCACCCGTCTCCTTCATGGTCTTGATGACCTTGTCCAGGGAGACCAGATGGCTGCCGTCGCCGCGCATCGACATCTTCGCCGCCGTGACCGCCTTGACCGCCGCCATGCCGTTGCGCTCGATGCACGGGATCTGCACCAGACCGCCCACCGGGTCACAGGTCAGACCCAGGTTGTGCTCCATGCCGATCTCGGCCGCGTTCTCCACCTGCTCCGGCGAACCGCCCAGCACCTCGGCCAGCGCCCCCGCCGCCATCGAACAGGCCGAACCCACCTCGCCCTGGCAGCCGACCTCGGCACCGGAGATCGAGGCGTTCTCCTTGAACAGCATGCCCACCGCGCCCGCCGCCAGCAGGAAACGGACGATGCCGTCCTCGTCCGCACCCGGCACGAAGTTCATGTAGTAGTGCAGCACCGCCGGGATGATGCCGGCCGCCCCGTTGGTCGGGGCGGTGACCACCCGGCCGCCCGCCGCGTTCTCCTCGTTCACGGCCATCGCATACAGGGTGATCCACTCCATCGCGTGCGCGGCCGGGTCGCCCTCGGAACGCAGCTTGCGGGCCGAGGTCGCCGCCCGGCGGCGGACCTTCAGGCCGCCGGGCAGGATGCCCTCGCGGGACATGCCGCGCGAGACGCAGGCCTGCATGACCCGCCAGATCTCCAGCAGGCCCGCGCGGATCTCGTCCTCGGTGCGCCAGGCCTTCTCGTTCTCCAGCATCAGCGAGGAGATCGACAGGCCGGTCTCCCGGGCCAGCCGCAGCAGCTCGTCGCCGGTGCGGAAGGGGTACTTCAGGACGGTGTCGTCCGGGATGATCGGGTTCTCGCCCGCCACCGCGTCGCCGTCGACGACGAAGCCGCCGCCGACCGAGTAGTAGGTCTTCTCCAGCACCGGCGCGCCCTGCGCGTCGTAGGCGAAGACGGTCATGCCGTTGGCGTGGTACGGCAGTGCCTTGCGGCGGTGCAGGACCAGGTCGTCGTCGAAGGAGAAGGGGATCTCGTGGGCGCCCAGCAGGTTGATCCTCCCGCTCGCCTTGATCCGCTCGACCTCCTCGTCGGCGGTCTCCACGTCGACGGTGCGCGGCGAGTTGCCCTCCAGGCCGAGCAGGACGGCCTTGGGGGTGCCGTGGCCGTGGCCGGTGGCGCCGAGCGAGCCGTACAGCTCCGCCCGTATCTGCGCGGTGTGGGCGAGCAGGCCCTCGTTCTTCAGGCGGCGGGCGAACATCCGGGCCGCGCGCATGGGGCCCACCGTGTGGGAGCTCGAGGGGCCGATGCCGATCGAGAACAGGTCGAAGACCGAGATGGCCACGGGAGGACTCCTTGTGGGGGCTAGACGCCGTTGTCTGCCGGGGTGGAGCAGAGAAGCGTGAAGAAGGGCTGGGCATGGGGCGGGGCACCGCGCTCACTGTCCAGTGTGCGCGGTGCCCCGAAGATTCCGTACGAACAAAAGGGTACGAAATTACTTCAGGCCGGGGTACAGCGGGTGCTTGTCGGCGAGCGCCGTCACCCGGGCCTTGAGGGCCGCGGCCTTGTCCGCGTCGAAGCCGGGCTTCAGGGTCTCCGCGATGACGTCGGCGACCTCGGCGAAGTCCTCGGCCTGGAAGCCGCGGGTCGCGAGGGCCGGCGTACCGATGCGCAGACCCGAGGTGACCATCGGCGGGCGCGGGTCGTTCGGAACGGCGTTCCGGTTGACCGTGATGCCGACCTCGTGGAGACGGTCCTCGGCCTGCTGGCCGTCGAGCTCGGAGTTGCGCAGGTCCACCAGGACCAGGTGCACGTCCGTGCCGCCGGACAGGACGGAGACGCCGTGGGCGGTGACGTCGTCCTGGACCAGGCGCTCGGCCAGCGCGCGGGCGCCGTCCAGGGTGCGCTGCTGGCGCTCCTTGAACTCCTCCGAGGCCGCGACCTTGAAGGAGACGGCCTTGGCCGCGATCACGTGCTCCAGCGGGCCGCCCTGGAAACCGGGGAAGACCGAGGAGTTCAGCTTCTTCGCGAACTCCTTCTTCGCCAGGATGATGCCGCCGCGCGGGCCGCCGAGCGTCTTGTGCGTGGTGGAGGTCACCACGTCCGCGTACTCGACCGGGTTCGGGTGCAGACCGGCGGCGACCAGGCCCGCGAAGTGGGCCATGTCGACCCACAGGTAGGCCTCGACCTCGTCGGCGATCCGGCGGAACTCGGCGAAGTCCAGCTGGCGCGGGTAGGCGGACCAGCCCGCGATGATCACCTTGGGGCGGTGCTCCTTGGCGAGGCGCTCGACCTCGGCCATGTCGACCAGACCGGCCTCGTCCACGTGGTACGCGACCACGTTGAACTGCTTGCCGGAGAAGTTCAGGCGCATGCCGTGGGTGAGGTGACCGCCGTGCGCCAGGTCGAGACCCAGGATCGTGTCGCCGGGCTGGGCGATCGCGAAGAGGGCGGCCTGGTTCGCGGAGGCGCCGGAGTGCGGCTGGACGTTGGCGTACTCGGCGCCGAACAGGTCCTTGATCCGGTCGATCGCGATCTGCTCGGCCACGTCGACGTGCTCGCAGCCGCCGTAGTAGCGACGGCCCGGGTAGCCCTCGGCGTACTTGTTGGTGAGGACGGAGCCCTGGGCCTCCATGACCGCGACCGGAGCGAAGTTCTCCGAGGCGATCATCTCGAGGGTGGACTGCTGACGGCGGAGCTCGGCGTCGACGGCGGCGGCGACGTCGGGGTCCAGGTCGTGGAGGGGAGTGTTCAGAAGCGACATGAATCGATCCCTAGGGGGTCTCGGGCCCGGTCTCAGTTTCCGGCGGAGAACGCGGTGTAGGCGTCGGCGTCGAGCAGGTCGTCCGGCTCGCCGGTGACGCGCACCTTGAACAGCCAGCCACCCTCGAACGGAGCCGTGTTCACCAGGGACGGGTCGTCCACCACGTCCTGGTTGGCCTCGACGACCTCGCCCGTGACGGGGGAGTAGAGGTCGCTGACCGACTTCGTCGACTCGAGCTCGCCACAGGTCTCGCCCGCGGTGACGGTGTCGCCGACCTCGGGGAGCTGGGCGTAGACGACGTCACCGAGCGCGTTGGCCGCGAACTCCGTGATGCCGACCGTCGCGACGCCGTCCTCGGCGGCCGACAGCCACTCGTGCTCCTTGGTGTAGCGCAGCTCGTTGGGGTTGCTCATGACCTGATTCTCCTGGATCGGGGGAGTACTGATGAACGTGGGTCTTGCGTGGTGAGACGAGAAGTGGGACGACCGCGTCACTTCTGGCGCTTGTAGAACGGCAGCGCGACGACCTCGTACGGCTCGTGGGTGCCGCGGATGTCCACACCTACACCCTGGGTGCCGGGCTCGGCGTGCGCCGCGTCCACGTACGCCATCGCGATCGGCTTTCCGAGGGTCGGGGAGGGGGCGCCGGAGGTGACCTCGCCGATGACCTCGCCGTCCTTGACGACCTGGAAGCCGGCGCGCGGGACCCGGCGGCCCTCGGCGATCAGACCGACGAGCTTGCGCGGCGGGGCGGTCTCGGCGCGCTCGGCGGCCTTCTCCAGGGCCTCGCGGCCGACGAAGCGGCCCTCGTTCGTCGTCTTCTCGAACTTCACGACCCGGCCGAGGCCCGCGTCGAAGGGGGTGAGGGCGGTGGTCAGCTCGTGGCCGTACAGCGGCATGCCCGCCTCCAGGCGGAGCGTGTCACGGCAGGACAGGCCGCAGGGGATCAGGCCGACGCCCTCGCCCGCCTCGGTCAGCGCCTTCCAGACGCCCTCGGCGTGCTCGGGCTTCAGGAACAGCTCGAAGCCGTCCTCGCCGGTGTAGCCGGTGCGGGCGATCAGAGCGGGGACGCCGGCGACCGTGCCGGGCAGGCCGGCGTAGTACTTCAGACCGTCCAGGTCGGCGTCGGTGAGCGACTTCAGGATGCCGGGGGACTCCGGGCCCTGGACCGCGATCAGGGCGTACGCGTCACGGTCGTCGCGGACCTCGGCGTCGAAGCCGGCCGCGCGCTCGGTCAGCGCGTCGAGGACGACCTGGGCGTTGGAGGCGTTGGCGACGACCATGTACTCCGTCTCGCCGAGGCGGTAGACGATCAGGTCGTCGAGGATGCCGCCGTCCTCCCGGCAGATCATCGTGTAGCGGGCGCGGCCGTTGCCCACCGTGGAGATGTTGCCGACGAGGGCGTAGTCCAGGAGGTCGACGGCCTGCGGGCCCGTGACCGTGATCTCGCCCATGTGGGAGAGGTCGAAGAGGCCGGCCTTGGTGCGGACGGCGTTGTGCTCGTCGCGCTCGCTGCCGTACCGCAGCGGCATGTCCCAGCCGGCGAAGTCGGTCATGGTCGCGCCCAGCGAACGATGCAGGGCATCGAGGGCGGTCAGGCGGGGGGCAGTGGTCATGGGGTGGCTCCCGGGTCCCAAGGGCGTGATCGGTGACGAAACACATGACGGGCGAGGACGTCCTCCCCATCTGTCATGGAACCTGAGAGGTTCACCGAGAGCATCCTCGGCTTGCACCTTGGGTGGGGACACGGTGACGTGTCCCGCTTTTCAGATCTGCCTCATCCACGCGGTACGGGGCCTGAGAGATTCAAGGGAGGGTCTTGCTCCTTCGGCGCCCGGACGCGCTCGGCGGTCCGGAACTCTCCCGCGCGGATTCGAGCGGCCGGTATGCGGTTGTGCGGCGACTGTGCGCGCCTGGCGCGCACATCATCGCACGCGGTGTCGGCGGGGCAAATCGCTTGTGCCGCATTACCATCTCTTTACACTTCGTGGGCAAGGGTCTCCTCAGGTCTCCGAGGCCCGACAGGGGGAGAGCGATGAGGATCCAGCACACCGGCGCATACGCGACGAGCACCGGCATACCGTCCCAGCGGGCCCGTGGCCGTCTTCTGCGGGACCTGCGCGAGCGCGGCGGCCGCGGCCCCCGCGCCCTCACCTTCGCCGCCGGCGACCTCGTCGTCGTCTCCGGGCTGCCCGGCAGCGGCAAGTCCACCCTGATGAAGCGCGCCGCCCAGGGCAGCGGCATCGACTCCCAGGACGCCCGCGAGCGCTGGGAGGCCCGCATGCCGCGCCTCCTCCCGTACGCCGTCTACCGCCCCCTCGTCCGGATCGCGCACTACGCCGGGCTGCGCCGCGCCCTGCGCTCCGGCGCGAGCCTGATCGTCCACGACTGCGGCACCCAGGCCTGGGTGCGCGGCTGGCTCGCCCGCGAGGCGAGACGCCGCGGCCGCGCCCTGCACCTGCTCCTCCTCGACGTCACCCCCGACATCGCCCGGGCCGGCCAGGACGCCCGGGGCCGGGGCGTCTCCGCGTACGCCTTCGCGCGGCACCGGAGGGCCGTCGGCCGGCTCCTGCGGGCCGCCGAGTCCGGCAGCCTGCCGCACGGCTGCGCCTCGGCGACCCTCCTCGACCGCGCCGCCGCCGACTCCCTCCACCGGATCGACTTCCGCGAGGCGGCCTGAGGGGCCTGAAGACCCCGGGCCGGCGCAGGGCGGACGAAGGCCGAGGCCGGACAGGGTGCCGGACGGTCGCGGGCCGAGGGCCGGCCGGACACGAGCCGGGCGGGGCGGTCGGATACGGGCCGAGTGGGGCGGTCGGATACGGGCCGAGCGGGGCGGTCGGACACGGGCCGGGGGGCCGGCCGGATACGGGCCGAGCGGGCCGGCCGGATACGAGCCGAGCGGGGTGGTCGGACACGGGCCGGGCGGGGCGGCCGGGGGCGCGGTCGGAGGTGCGGCCGGGCAGGGCGGGCGCGGCAGGGGGCGTCCCGCTTCCGTCCCGGGACGCCCGTACGCTTCCCTTTTGGCCACGGCGGTGCCGGGGCGGCGTTAGGGTGCTGCCGGGCGGCCGGTGCGGCAGGCCGTGCGAGAAGGGGAAACGCGACCGTGGACGTGACGTGGCCGGGCAACGAGCTCGAAGAGGTCCTTGCCGCCTCACTCGGGAACCCCGAGGCCGGAGGCCGACTGGTCGAGGTGCTGGGCCGCAGCCCGGTCTGGGTGCCCCTGCCCAACGGCGGCGGCCCCGACAGCCAGAGTCTCGACCTCGCCACCATGGAGATCGAGGGCGCGGCCTACGTGCCCGTCTTCAGCTCCGAGCAGCAGTTCCTCGCCTGCGTCGGCGACCACATGTCCTTCACCGTCGCCCCCGCCCGTGACTTCGCCCGCGGACTGCCCCCGCAGCTCGGCATCGCCGTGAACCCCGGCGGCACCGTCGGCGTCCCGCTGCCCCCGCCCGCCGTCGCCGAGCTCTGCCGCGCCGGCCGCACCCCGCTCGACGGCCCCGCCAGCGGCGGCCGCGTCCGGCTCTTCGAGCCCGACTGGCAGGACGACCCGGTCGACTTCCTCGCCGCCGCCTCCGCCGAGTTCGAGGCCACCGGGGTCGTCACCACCGCCCGCCGTGCCCTCGCCAGCGTCGAGGGCACCGAACCGGCCCTCTTCATCGGCGTCCAGCTGGGCGGCTGGGACGGCGTCGACCGGAACGCCCCCCTGGACGCCCTCGGCCGCGCCCTCGGCCGCGTCGAGGTCGCCTGGCCGGTCAACCTCATCCTGCTCGACATGGCGCAGGACCCGGTCGGCGACTGGATGCTGGAGCGGGTGCGCCCCTTCTACCAGCGCGCCGCCGTGTAGACGGCCCCCTGTTTAAGCTGAACTGACTCGATCGCTGGACAGACGTACGTGGTGAACGGAAGAGGGGCGGGACCCAGGGTGAGCGCGTCAGGCACCGCTGCGACCGGAGGACGGGTCGAGCACATGCTGCGCCAGGTGGAACCCGGACGCTACGACGCGTACGAGCAGTTGCTGCACGCCCTCGCCGACGGCGAGCTCTGGATGCTGCTCTGGCAGGGCGCCCCCGGCTCGCCCGACGCCCAGTACGGGAACATGGAGGTCGACGGCTTCGGCTACGCGCCCTGCGTCACCTCCCCCCAGGAGCTCGCCGCCTCCGGCTGGAACCGCGCCCACGAGCTCGTCACCGGCCGCGAGATCGCCCGCGCCCTCTACCCCGACCGCTGGGGCGTCTGGCTCAATCCGCACGCCCCCGGCGGCGGCGTCGGCATCCCCTGGCCCGACCTGCGCCGGATCGCCACCGGTCTCGACCGGATGCCCGCCGGACCGCTGCGCGTCACCGAGCCCGCCCTGGAGCTCCCGCAGTTCTACGCCCTGCTCACGCAGAACGCGCACCGCACCCAGGCCGTCCGGTCGCTGCGCCGCGGCTGGGTGCAGCCGGCGCTCGGCTCCCCGTACCTCGCCATCGGTCTCGACCTGTACGACACGTCCCCGGCGGCCGTCGACGCGGTCCGCTCGATGATGCGCCAGTCGATCGGCTCCGTCCCCGACGGACTGCCCGTCTCCACGGTCGCGCTCTCCGACGCGTACGACCCGGTGGCCCTGTGGCTGCGGGCGAACGCGCGCCCCTTCTACGACCGCGAGGCGCATGCCGGACGTGGTTCCGCATCCGTCCCGGGGTACGGATACCCGCCCCCGGCTCCGTCCGGATACTGAGACGTCCCTCGTGTCCCACTTGTCGGCAAAGGCCTCCGGAGTCCGCTCCGGAGGCCTTCGTTCACCCCAATTCCATGGGTGAAGACACCAGTTGAGCGGCATGTCCGATTGCGCACAAGAGAGCCCCGGTTGGTCCGCTCAGGTGATCGCGACGTCCGGATAACGGAAGTCGCAGCACCGCATCACGTTTGAGCAAACATTGCCCGTCAGGGCTGGCGGTTGATCACAAGCGCATTGAAGACTCCCCGGAACACCGGGCGTTCGGCTCCTTTCGAGCAGGTGCCCAGCAGGTTGTTCCACCGAGCCGCTACCCGCGGCGGGCAAGGGCCGGCTACCGGCGGCCGAGAGGGGTCCTCACCACGATGACGGCACCACTGCACGAGACGAGTGCGGGCGAGGCGACCGCCACCGTCGACGGCGCGCCCGACGCTCCCGGCACTCCGGACAAGTCCGGCGCGGCCGGCAAGGCGATCGAGGGGCGCTCGCCCTGGAAGATCGCCTGGACCCGCCTCAAGCGCGACAAGCTGGCCCTCGCGGGCGCCTTCGTCGTCATCTTCCTCATCCTCGTCGCGATCTTCGCGCCGGTCATCGTGGGCCTCCTCGGCCACCCGCCGGACGAGTTCCACGAGGACCAGATCGACCCGCTGTTCGGCACGCCGATCGGGTCCTGGGGCGGCATCAACGGCGACTTCCTCCTCGGCGTCGAGCCCGTCAACGGCCGCGACGTCTTCAGCCGGATCGTCTACGGCGCCCGGATCTCGCTGCTCGTCGCCTTCCTGGCGGCGGTCTTCGCGGTCTTCCTCGGCACGATCCTCGGCATCATCGCGGGCTACTTCGGCGGCTGGATCGACGCGGCCCTCAGCCGGGTCATGGACGTCATGCTCGCCTTCCCGCAGCTGCTCTTCACGATCGCCCTGGTCTCGGTGCTGCCCAACGAACTGCTCGGCCTGGACGGTTCGGGCGTGCGCATCGCCGCCCTCGTCCTGGTGATCGGCTTCTTCGGCTGGCCGTACGTCGGACGCATCGTCCGAGGCCAGACCCTCTCGCTGCGCAACCGCGAGTACGTCGAGGCCGCCCAGAGCCTGGGCGCCGGCCGGTTCTACATCCTGCGCCGCGAACTGCTGCCCAACCTGATCGCCCCGATCACGGTCTACGCGACCCTCATGATCCCCACCAACATCCTGACCGAAGCGGCGCTCAGCTTCCTCGGCGCGGGTGTGAAGCCTCCCACCGCTTCCTGGGGCCAGATGCTGTCGACGGCCATCACCACCTACGAGTCGGACCCCCTGTTCATGGTGATTCCCGGCCTCGCGATCTTCATCACCGTTCTGGCGTTCAACCTCTTCGGCGACGGCGTGCGTGACGCGCTCGACCCGAAGGGCTCCCGCTGACCGTTCGCCGACGACACGCAAGACCCGCCCCTGCCGCTGGCGACAGGAGGCCCATCCCCAC
Organism: Streptomyces vietnamensis; assembly: GCF_000830005.1. Classification (NCBI taxonomy): domain Bacteria; kingdom Bacillati; phylum Actinomycetota; class Actinomycetes; order Kitasatosporales; family Streptomycetaceae; genus Streptomyces; species Streptomyces vietnamensis. Next base: position 5,876,538 of record NZ_CP010407.1, read on the forward strand.
TCGGCGGACCGCCGTGACGGCCGCCACTATCCCGGAGGTTGCTGGACCCATGCTGAAGAGCTCTCAGCGCAGAATCGCCGCGGGCGCGCTGCTTGCGGCGGCCACGATGGTCGTCACCACCGCCTGTGGCGGTGGCGGCGGCAAGGACGGCGGCAAGGGCAGCGCGGGTGCGCCCGGCTTCAACGCCGGTGTGAACAAGGTCGCCAACGCCTCCGACAAGAAGGGCGGCGAGCTGAAGTTCATCGGCTCGCAGGAGGCCGACAACTGGGACCCGCAGCGCGGTTACTACGGCTTCGTGTGGGACTTCGCCCGCTACTACACCCGCCAGCTGGTCACCTTCAAGGCCGCCCCGGGCACCGCCTCCACCGAGCTGGTCCCCGACCTCGCCACCGACGCCGGCAAGGTCTCGGCCGACGGCCTCACCTACACCTTCACGCTGAAGGACGGGATCACCTGGGAGGACGGCAAGCCGATCACCTCCAAGGACATCAAGTACGGCATCGAGCGCATCTGGGCCCAGGACGTCATCTCCGGCGGCCCGATCTACCTCCAGCAGGTCCTCGACCCCAAGGGCGAGTACAAGGGTCCGTACAAGGACACCACCACGGACAAGCTCGGTCTGAAGGCGATCGAGACGCCGGACGACAAGACCATCGTCTTCAAGCTGCCGGTCGCCAACGGCGACTTCCTGCAGATGCTGGCCATGCCGGCCGCCTCCCCGGTCCGCCAGGACAAGGACACCAAGGCCCAGTACGGCCTGAAGCCCTTCTCCTCCGGCCCGTACAAGTGGCAGTCGTACACGCCGAACAAGTCCATCAAGCTCGTCCGCAACGACAAGTGGGACGCCAAGACCGACACCGTCCGCAAGGCGCTCCCGGACAGCATCAGCGTCACGTTCACCACGAACGCCGACGACATGGACAACCGTCTGGTCGAGGGCGAGTACGACCTCGACATCAACGCGACGGGTGTCGGCGCCGCCGCCCGCCAGAAGGTGCTCCAGCAGCACAAGGACAACGTCGACAACCCGCAGACGGGCTTCATCCGCTACGCGGTCTTCCCGCAGACGGTGATCCCCAACATCGAGTGCCGCAAGGCGATCATCTACGCCGCCGACTCGAAGTCCCTCCAGACCGCCCGTGGTGGCCCGCAGGCCGGTGGCGACATCGCCCCCAACATGCTGCCGCCGGGCATCAAGGGCGCCGACCCGCAGGCCGACCCGTACGGCAAGCTCAGCGGCGCCCCCGACCTGGCCAAGGCCAAGGAGGCGCTGAAGAAGTGCGGTAAGCCGAACGGCTTCAAGACCACGATCGCGGTCCGCAACAACAAGAAGATCGAGATCGCGACCGCCGAGTCCCTCCAGCAGTCGCTGAAGGCCGTCGGCATCGACGCCCAGATCGACCAGTTCGACGGCGCCCAGACCTCGGGCATCATCGGTTCGCCGAAGGTGGTCAAGGAGAAGGGCTACGGCATCATCATCATGGGCTGGGGCGCCGACTTCCCGACCGGTCAGGGCTTCCTCCAGCCGCTGGTCGACGGCCGCTTCATCCTGCAGAGCGGCAACAACAACTTCTCCGAGCTGAACGACAAGGCCATCAACGGCCTGTTCGACCAGGCGCTGAAGGAGACCGACCCGACCAAGGCCGGCGAGCTCTACAAGCAGATCAACACGAAGGTGTCGGAGGCCGCGGTCTACCTGCCCTTCACCAACGAGAAGAACATCATCTGGCGCAGCTCCCGGCTGACCAACGTCTACACGGCGGACGCCTACAACGGCCGCTACGACTACGCGTCGCTCGGCGTCGTCAAGTAATCCGACCCGCTTCACCGGCGCACCACCCGCCGCCAGGTCCGAAGGGCAGGTGATGGCCGCCCCGGCGGCCGGGGAATCCGACCGGATTCCCCGGCCGCCGACCGGCCGACCGCATGCTTGCATACATAATCCGACGGCTTTTCGCAGTCGTCGTGATGCTGCTCGTCGTCACGCTCGTGACGCTCAGCATCTTCTTCCTCATCCCCAAGATGACCGGCAGTGATCCTGCCGCGATGTTCGTCGGCAAGCAGGCGGATCCGGCTTCCATCGAGGCCATCCGGCAGAAGCTCGGCCTGGGCGATCCGATCCTGGTGCAGTTCTGGCACTTCGTCTCGGGCATCTTCGTCGGCCGGGACTACACCGGCGGCGGCGACACGATCCACTGCGCCGCGCCCTGCTTCGGCTACTCGTTCCGTACCGAGCAGGACGTGTCGACGATGCTCGCCGACGCCTTCCCGGTCACCCTGTCCATGGTCATCGGCGCCGCCGTGCTGTGGCTGGTCATGGGTGTCGCCACGGGCGTGGTCTCCGCGCTCAAGCGGGGCACGATCATCGACCGCGCCGCGATGATCACCGCGCTCGCCGGTGTCTCGCTCCCCATCTTCTTCACCGCCATGCTGGCGATGCTCGTCTTCCGCACCCAGCTCGGCTGGGTCGACGCCTCGTACGTGCCGATCACCGAGTCGTTCACCGGCTGGTTCGGCGGCCTGCTCCTCCCCTGGGTCACCCTGGCCTTCCTGTACGCGGCGATGTACGCGCGCCTCACCCGCGCCACCATGCTGGAGGTCCTCGGCGAGGACTACATCCGCACCGCGCGGGCCAAGGGCCTGCCGGAGTCGGTCGTGCTCGGCAAGCACGCCATGCGCTCCACCATGACCCCCATCCTGACCATCTTCGGCATGGACCTCGGCGCCCTCATCGGCGGCGCGATCCTGACCGAGACCGCGTTCAGCCTCCACGGACTCGGCGGCCTCGCCATCAAGGGCGTGAGCGAGCGTGACCTGCCGCTGATCCTGGCCGTCACCCTCATCACCGCCGCCTGCGTCGTCCTCGCGAACCTCGTGGTGGACCTGCTGTACGCGGTGATCGACCCCCGAGTGAGGCTCGCATGACGGACAAGCTGACGAAGACCGGCGCGGCGGTGGGAGAGCCCGTCGACACCGGGAAGTCCGCCCCCTCCGAAGCCTTCCTCGACGTACGCGACCTGAAGATCCACTTCCCGACCGACGACGGTCTGGTGAAGTCGGTCGACGGCCTCAGCTTCCAGCTGGAGAAGGGCAAGACCCTCGGCATCGTGGGCGAGTCCGGCTCCGGCAAGTCGGTCACCTCGCTCGGCATCATGGGCCTGCACACGGTCGGCCAGTACGGCCGGCAGAAGGCCAAGATCTCCGGCGAGATCTGGCTGAACGGGCGCGAGCTCCTCTCCGGCGACCCGGAAGAGGTCCGCAAGATGCGCGGCCGCGAGATGGCGATGATCTTCCAGGACCCGCTGTCCGCGATGCACCCGTACTACACGGTCGGCCACCAGATCGTGGAGGCGTACCGCGTCCACCACCCCGTGGACAAGAAGACGGCGAAGAAGCGGGCCGTCGAACTCCTCGACCGGGTCGGCATCCCCGAGCCCGCCAAGCGGTTCGACAACTACCCGCACGAGTTCTCCGGCGGCATGCGCCAGCGCGCGATGATCGCCATGGCGCTCGTCAACAACCCCGAGCTCCTCATCGCCGACGAGCCCACCACGGCGCTCGACGTGACCGTCCAGGCCCAGATCCTCGACCTGATGCGCGACCTCCAGAAGGAGTTCGGCTCCGCGGTCATCATCATCACGCACGACCTCGGCGTCGTCGCCGAGCTCGCCGACGACATCCTCGTGATGTACGGCGGGCGCTGCGTCGAGCGCGGACCGGCCGAGTCCGTCTTCTACGAGCCGCAGCACCCCTACACCTGGGGCCTGCTCGGCTCGATGCCGCGGATCGACCGCGAGCAGACCGAGCGGCTCATCCCGGTCAAGGGCAACCCGCCCAGCCTCATCAACGTCCCGAGCGGCTGCGCCTTCAACCCCCGCTGCCCGTACGCCGACGTCCCCAAGGGCGGCATCACGCGCACCCAGCGCCCCGAGCTGACCCTCGTCGGAGAGCGTCACCACTCGGCCTGCCACATGCCGCAGGAGGAGCGCACCCGCATCTGGACCGAAGAGATTGCGCCGAAGCTGTGAGCGACACGATGGAACCCCTGCTGAAGGTCACCGGCCTGCAGAAGCACTTCCCCATCCGGAAGGGCCTGCTCCAGCGTCAGACCGGTGCGGTCAAGGCGGTCGACGGGCTCGACTTCGAGGTCTACCCCGGTGAGACGCTCGGCGTCGTCGGCGAGTCCGGCTGCGGCAAGTCGACGATGGGCCGGCTCATCACCCGCCTCCTCGAACCGACCGGCGGGAAGATCGAGTTCCAGGGCACGGACATCTCGCACCTCGGCGTCTCGGGCATGCGCCCGCTGCGCCGGGACGTCCAGATGATCTTCCAGGACCCGTACGGCTCGCTGAACCCGCGCCACACGGTCGGCTCGATCGTCTCGGCCCCCTTCAAGCTCCAGGGCGTCGAGCCCGAGGGCGGCGTGAAGAAGGAGGTCCAGCGCCTGCTCAGCCTGGTGGGCCTGAACCCCGAGCACTACAACCGCTACCCGCACGAGTTCTCCGGCGGCCAGCGCCAGCGCATCGGCATCGCCCGCGCCCTGGCCCTGAAGCCGAAGCTGGTCGTCGCGGACGAGCCGGTCTCCGCCCTGGACGTCTCCATCCAGGCGCAGGTGGTCAACCTCCTGGACGACCTCCAGGACGAGCTGGGCCTCACCTACGTGTTCATCGCCCACGACCTCTCGGTCGTCCGGCACGTCTCGGACCGCATCGCGGTGATGTACCTGGGCAAGATCGTGGAGCTCGCGGACCGCAAGTCCCTGTACGAGTCCCCGATGCACCCGTACACCCGGGCCCTGATGTCCGCGGTCCCGATCCCGGACCCGCGCCGCAAGGGCGTCAAGAGCGAGCGCATCCTGCTCCAGGGCGACGTCCCGTCCCCGATCGCCCCGCCGCCGGGCTGCCGCTTCCACACCCGCTGCTGGAAGGCCACGGATCTCTGCCGCACCCAGGAGCCCCCGCTCCTGGAGCTCCGCCCGGGCCAGCGCGTGGCCTGCCACCACCCGGAGAACGCGGAGGGCCTGACGATCCCGGAGCCCCGCGAGTCGGTGGACGTCACGATCACGAAGACCCCGGAACCGACCGAGCCGAAGGCCCCGAAGCCGACCGAGCCGGAGGCCCCGGCCAAGGCCGAGGCGCCGGAGTCGGCCGAGTCGGAGGCCGAGGCCTCCGAGGCCGCCGCCGAGGACGACGCGCCGAAGGCGTGACCGACGAGGCCCCTGCCGCCCCAAGGCGCCAGGGGCCTCGCCTTTCGCGCTGGGCGGCGCACCCAGGCCCACCCGCCTCGCGCGGGCCCGCGCCCGTGCTGGGCGGTGCCTTTCGCCGCCTGCCGTGTGGGCAATCGTCCCGCAGGGCGGGACGGGTGGGCACACGGGACGGCGCCCCCAGCCGGGCCTAGGCTTCCGCGCCTGGACCCGCACCACTGCCGCGGCGCGCTCCCGGTGCGGGTTCAGGCGCGGAAGCCTCTGGCGTCGGCAGGGCGCGGGTCCGTTGTGCCCACCCGTTCCGCCCCAGCGGAACGACTGCCCACAACGGGGCGCGGCGGGGCGTGGCCCGCAACCCGTACGGCGGGCCAGGGGGCCCGGGGCAACCGGGACAATGGGCGCGTGCTCCACGAATTGTTCACCCCCTCCGTCCAACACGCCCTCGACCTCGTCGGCATCTTCGTCTTCGCCATCTCCGGCGCCCTCCTCGCCGTCCGCAAGAACTTCGACGTCTTCGGCATCGCCGTCCTCGCCGAGGTCACCGCCCTCGGCGGCGGTCTCTTCCGCGACCTGATCATCGGCGCCGTACCCCCCGCCGCCTTCACGGACCTCGGCTACTTCCTGATGCCGCTGATCGCGACGGCCTTCGTCTTCTTCCTGCACCCGGAGGTCGAGCGCACCCAGACCGCGGTGAACGTCTTCGACGCGGCCGGCCTGGGCCTCTTCTGCGTCACGGGGACGACGAAGGCGTACGACTACGGCCTCGGCCTCACCTCCTCCGCCGCGCTCGGCCTCGCCACGGCCGTGGGCGGCGGTGTGCTGCGCGACGTGCTGGCCAACGAGGTGCCGTCGCTGCTGCGCTGGGACCGGGACCTGTACGCCGTCCCGGCGATCGTGGGCGCGACGATGGTCGTGCTCTGCATCCGGTTCGACGCGCTCAACGCGTTCACGAGCGGCGCCGCCGTCCTCACGGCCTTCACGCTCCGGCTCCTGGCGATGCGCTACCACTGGCGCGCGCCCCGCGCCTGGAACCGCCGTTCCTCCGCCAGCGAGGTGGACGCCGAAAAAGCTACCGCTCAGTAGCTAGCTGCGGTACCGTCGAAAACATGAGCACGAGCACCGAGACCGCCGTCGCCGCCGCGAGCGAGTTCGACCGCGACACCGCCGTCACCCTCCGGGAACCCGGCGTCTACGACGCCGACCTCTCCGCCGGCTGGACGATCATCCACGCCGTCAACGGCGGCTACCTCCTCGCCCTGCTCGGCCGCGCCCTCGGCGACCACCTCCCGCACCCGGACCCGTTCACGATCTCGGCGCACTACCTCACGCCGTCCGTGCCGGGCCCCGCGGTGATCCGGACGGAGACCGTCCGCACGGGCCGGACGCTCTCCACGGGCCAGGCCTCGCTCTTCCAGTACGCCGAGGACGGCACCGAGGTCGAGCGCATCCGCGTCCTCGCCTCGTACGGGGACCTCGACGCCCTCCCCGACGACGTCCGCACCTCCGCGGCGCCGCCGGCGATGGCCGCGATCGAGAACTGCTTCAGCGCCGCCGACAACCCGGCCCCGAGGATCCCCGGCTCGTCCGCGATCGCGGACCGCCTCGACCTCCGCCTCGACCCGGCCTGCGTGGGCTGGGCGGTCGGCGCGCCTTCGGGCAAGGGCGAGATGCGGGCCTGGTTCGGCCTGGCCGACGGCCGCGAGCCGGACCCCCTGTCCCTGCTGCTCGCGGTGGACGCCCTGCCGCCGACCTCCTTCGAACTGGGCCTCAAGGGCTGGACCCCGACGGTGGAGCTCACCACCCACGTCCGCTGCCGCCCGGCGCCGGGCCCCCTCCGCGTCTCGATCACCACGCGGAACCTGGCGGGCGGCTTCCTGGAGGAGGACGCGGAGGTCTGGGACAGCGCGAACCGCCTGGTGGCCCAGTCCCGCCAACTGGCCCGCGCCCCGCGCGACTGAGCCTCCCCACGCCTTCCCGCGGCCGATAACCGCCGTAGGCGCCCGGCGCGAACAGGCCGGGCGCCGGGTCCGCGTACCCGGGCTCGTAGAATCGACCCACCATGGCTTACCTCGACCACGCCGCGACCACGCCCATGCTCCCCGAGGCGATCGAGGCGATGACCGCCCAGCTCGCCGTCACGGGCAACGCCTCCTCCCTGCACGCCGCCGGCCGGCGGGCCAGGCGGACCGTCGAGGAGGGGCGCGAGACGCTCGCCGCCGCGCTCGGCGCGCGGCCGAGCGAGGTTGTCCTCACCTCCGGCGGCACGGAGGCCGACAACCTCGCCGTGAAGGGCCTGTACTGGGCCCGCCGCGACGCCGACCCCCGCCGCACCCGCGTCCTGGCCAGCCCGGTCGAGCACCACGCCGTCCTCGACGCCGTCGACTGGCTGGCGACCCACGAGGGTGCCGACGTCGAGTACCTGCCCGTCGACCGCCACGGCCGCGTCCACCCCGACGCCCTCCGCGAGGCGATCGCCCGCGACCCCGAGTCCGTCGCCCTGGCCACCGTCATGTGGGCGAACAACGAGATCGGCACGATCATGCCGGTCCGTGAACTCGCCGACGTCGCCGCCGAGTTCGGCGTCCCCCTGCACGCCGACGCCGTCCAGGCCGTCGGTCAGGTCCCGGTCGACTTCGCCGCCTCCGGGCTCGCCGCGATGACCGTGTCCGGCCACAAGATCGGCGGCCCGTACGGCATCGGCGCCCTGCTCCTGGGCCGCGAGCACACCCCCGTACCCGTCCTGCACGGCGGCGGCCAGGAGCGGCACGTCCGCTCCGGCACCCTCGACGTGCCGGCCGTCGCCGCCTTCGCCGTCGCCGCCCGGCTCGCCGCCGAACGGCAGGAGGAGTTCGCCCGCGAGGTCGGCGCCCTGCGCGACGAGCTCGTCACCGCCGTACGGACGCTCGTCCCCGACGCGATCCTCGGCGGCGACCCGGTCGAGCGGCTCCCCGCCAACGCCCACTTCACCTTCCCCGGCTGCGAGGGCGACTCCCTGCTCCTGCTGCTCGACGCGGCCGGCATCGCCTGCTCCACCGGCTCCGCCTGCACCGCCGGCATCGCCCAGCCCAGCCACGTCCTGCTCGCCACCGGCACCGACCCGGACCTGGCCCGGGGCACCCTGCGCTTCTCCCTCGGCCACACCTCCACGAAGGAGGACGTGGCGGCGGTCGCCGGGGCGATCGGCCCGGCCGTGGAGCGGGCCCGCACGGCCGGCCTCAGCTGAGCGGGCGTCGGACCCGGCCCGCCGGCCTCGGCCGGGCTCAGCCGAGCTTCGCGCGGGCCTTCCGCACGAGCGCCATGTACCGGTCCCAGTCCCAGTGCGGACCGGGATCGGTGTGGTCGGTGCCCTCGACCTCGACGTGCCCGATGATGTGCTCCCGGTCCACGGGTATCCCGTACCGCGCGCATATGTCGGCCGTGAGCCGTGCCGAGCCCTCGTACATCGCCGCCGTGAAGTCCTGCGGCCGGTCGACGAAGCCCTCGTGCTCGATGCCGATGCTCCGCTCGTTCATGTCGCGGTTCCCGGCGTGGAAGGCCACGTCGAGCTCGCGGATCATCTGCGCCACATGACCGTCCTTGCGGACCACGTAGTGCGCGGCCGCCCCGTGCGAGGGGTCCTTGAAGACCTTCAGGGCGGAGGCGTAGCTGCCCTGGACGACATGGATCACGACCCGGTCGATCGTGTAGTCGTCCGGCCGGTCGGCCCGCCGCCAGTTCGCCCGCGCCGCCGACGTCCACTCGGCGCCCTTGTGGTCCAGCTCGCCCTCGACCCGCTTCTTCTCCATCCCCGGCAGCCGCCACCAGAGCCGGCCCAGCTCGTCCCTGGCCAGCGCGACCGTGCCCACCGCGGCGGCCGCGCCGCCGATCAGCACGGCCCGCCGCCCCACGCGCCGCCCGCCCGCCCCGTCCCCCGTGCCCTTCGGCTTGCTCCCCATGCCCGGGAGAACGCTTACTCACGCGACCGCGGTTCCCGGAGCCCCGTACCCTGGTACCGCTATGACTAAGACTCCTCTCCGCGTCCTCGCCGCCATGTCGGGCGGAGTGGACTCCGCCGTCGCCGCCGCCCGCGCCGCCGAAGCCGGTCACGACGTCACCGGCGTGCACCTGGCCCTCTCCGCGAACCCGCAGTCCTTCCGCACCGGAGCACGCGGCTGCTGCACGATCGAGGACTCGCGCGACGCGCGCCGGGCGGCCGACGTCATCGGCATCCCCTTCTACGTGTGGGACCTCGCCGAGCGGTTCCGCGAGGACGTCGTCGACGACTTCGTCGCGGAGTACGAGGCGGGCCGCACGCCCAACCCCTGCCTGCGCTGCAACGAGAAGATCAAGTTCGCGGCGCTGCTCGACAAGGCGCTCGCCCTCGGCTTCGACGCGGTCTGCACCGGCCACTACGCCACCGTCGTCCTGAACGAGGACGGCACCCGCGAGCTGCACCGGGCCTCCGACATGGCCAAGGACCAGTCGTACGTCCTCGGCGTGCTCGACGAGAAGCAGCTCGCGCACGCGATGTTCCCGCTCGGCGACACCCTCACCACCAAGGACGAGATCCGGGCGGAGGCCGAGCGGCGCGGGCTCGCGGTCGCGAAGAAGCCCGACAGCCACGACATCTGCTTCATCGCCGACGGCGACACCCAGGGCTTCCTCGCCGCCCGCCTGGGCAAGGCGGAGGGCGACATCGTCGACGAGGCCGGGACGAAGGTCGGCACCCACGAGGGCGCGTACGGCTTCACCATCGGCCAGCGCAAGGGCCTGCGGATCGGCCACCCGGCCGCGGACGGCAAGCCCCGCTACGTCCTCGACATCTCGCCCGTGAACAACACGGTCACCGTCGGCCCCGCCGAGGCCCTCGACGTCACCGCCCTCACCGCGATCAAGCCCCGCTGGTGCGGCACCGCCCCCGAGGGCCCCGGCCGCTACACCGCGCAGCTCCGTGCCCACGGCGGCGAGACGCCGGTGAGCGCGGAACTGGAGGACGGCGAGCTGAGGGTCGTCTTCGACGAGCCCGTCCGCGGCGTGGCCCCCGGCCAGGCGATCGTCCTGTACGACGGCACGCGCGTGGTGGGCTCGGCGACGATCGCGGCGACGACCCGGCGCACGACCGCGACGACGAGCGTGACGACGAGCGCCTAGGGCGGCTAGAGCGGCCCCTCCAGGAACTCCTCCAGCACCGGCGCCAGGACGTGCGGGGCCACCTCGTGCGTCTGGCCCGTGAGGGTGCGGTGCCGGGCCCGGGGGAGGGCCGCCGTCAGGGCACGGGCCGCGTGCCGGGTCGCCGCCGGGCTCGCGCCCCCGTCGACCACGAGCACGCGCGCGTGGACCGCCGCCACGAGCCCGTCCGCGAGCGGCTCCGGCTCGTACACCGACACCGCGCCCACCGGCAGCCCGGCCGCCGCGCCCGCGAGCGCGAGCGCCCCGCCGGTCTCCGTGCCGTGCACGGCCGCGCCCGGGCCCGCCGCCTCCAGGACGGCCGCCAGGTCCTCGATCTCCCGCTCCACCGGGCCGGGCCCGCGCCGCTCGTACGTCACGACGGAGAAGCGCCGGGCGAGCAGCCCGGCCAGCGCCCGCCCGCCCCCGTCCGCCCCGTCCACCAACACGACGGCCCGGCCGTCTCCGTACCGCTCGTACGCGATCTCCGTACCGTCCCGCGACACGACCCGGCCCCGGACCCCGCTCAGCATGGTGCTCACCTCGTCCATGGCAGGGCAGACCGGAGGCGTCACCGGAACTCATCGCGGCGGCCCGGATTTTTTCGAGGCGCTTTACGGTAGGGCCCATGAACATCTGCGTCTTCCTCTCCGCCGCCGACCTCGACGAGCGGTACACGGCCGCCGCACGCGACTTCGCCACCCGTCTCGGCAAGGCCGGCCACACCCTGGTCTGGGGCGGCTCCGACACCGGCCTGATGAAGGTCGTCGCGGACGGCGTCCAGGAGGCGGGCGGCCGGCTCGTCGGTGTCTCCGTCGACTTCCTCGCCCACAAGGCCCGCCCGAACGCCGACCAGATGGTCATCGCCGGGGACCTGGCCGAGCGCAAGGCCCTGCTCCTCGCCAAGTCCGACGCGATCGTGGTCATGGTCGGCGGCACCGGCACCCTCGACGAGGCCACCGAGATCCTGGAGCTGAAGAAGCACGGCAAGCACTCCAAGCCGGTCGTCCTCCTCAACACGGCGGGCTTCTACGACGGCCTGAAGGCCCAGTTCCACCGCATGGAGGACGAGGGTTTCCTGCCCCGCCCCCTCTCCGAGCTCGTCTTCTTCGCCGAGGACGGTCCGACGGCCCTCGCCCACCTGGAGGCGGAGATCGCCGCCCGCTGATGCGAGCATGGTGCGCATGGCTACACATGTGATCACCGGAGCGGGTTCCGGCATCGGCGCGGCCGTCGCGCGTCGCCTCCACGCGCGCGGGGACGAACTCGTGCTCCACGCGCGCGACGCGGGGCGGGCGAAGGAGCTCGCCGCGCAGTTCCCCGGCGCGCGGACGCTCGTCGGGGACCTCGCCGACCCGGACCGGCTGTCCTGGGCGTTCTCGCACCAGAGCCTCCCGGACCGGGTGGACAGCCTGCTGCACATCGCGGGCGTCGTCGACCTCGGGCCGATCGGGGAGCTCACCCCGAAGACCTGGCACCACCAGCTGAACGTCAACCTGGTCGCCCCGGCCGAGCTGACCCGGCACTTCCTGCCCCAGCTGAGGGTCTCCCAGGGCCACGTCGTCTTCGTGAACTCGGGCGCCGGGCTCAACGCGCACGCCGAGTGGGCCGCGTACGCCGCCTCCAAGCACGGCCTCAAGGCCCTCGCGGACTCCCTGCGCCACGAGGAACACGCCAACGGCGTGCGGGTCACCTCGGTCTACCCGGGCCGCACCGCCAGCCCCATGCAGGCCAAGGTCCACCAGCAGGAGGGCAAGGAGTACGACCCGTCCCGCTGGATCGACCCCGAGTCCGTCGCGACGGCGATCATCACCGCGATCGACCTGCCGCGCGACGCGGAGATCAACGACCTGACGGTTCGTCCGGGGCGATAGGGCGATGGACATGGACGACACCAAGCTCTGGGGCCCCGCCACCGGCGTCGGGTCCCTGCCCGGTGGTGACGCGCGCGAGGCCGCCAAGGCCGCCACCGGGTCCTTCGAGGACTTCCCCTTCCTTCCCGAGCTGCCCGCGCGCGGCCCCGGCGCCGACATGATCGGCCGGACGATCGGGATGCTCGTCGACCTGTACGCGCACGTGGAGCCGAGCGGCTGGCGGATCAGCGACCGGCCGGGGCGCGACACCAAGCGGGCCCGCTCCTGGCTCGGCGAGGACCTCGACGCCCTGGAGGAGTTCACCCAGGGGTACGAGGGCCCGCTCAAGGTCCAGGCCGTCGGCCCGTGGACGCTCGCCGCGGCCCTGGAGCTGCGCGGCGGCGAGGCCGCCCTCGGCGACGCCGGCGCCTGCCGCGACCTGGCCGGCTCCCTCGCCGAGGGGCTCCACACGCATCTCGCGGAGCTGAAGAAGCGCGTCCCGGGGGCCCGCCCGGTCCTCCAGCTCGACGAGCCCTCGCTCATCGCCGTACTGCGCGGGCAGATCCGTACCGCCAGCGGCTACCGCACCCACCGGGCCGTCGACCGGCAGGTCGTGGAGAGCGCCCTGCGCGAGGTGATGGCCGTCCACGACGGGCCGGTGATCGTCCACTCCTGCGCGCCCGACGTGCCGTTCGCACTGCTGCGCCGCGCCGGGGCGGCGGGCATCTCGTTCGATTTCTCGCTCCTCACCGAACGTGACGAGGAGGCGATCGGCGAGGCCGTGGAAGGCGGGACGAAGCTCTTCGCCGGTGTGGTGCCGTCCACCGACGCTCCGTTGTCGGACCCGGGCGGTAGCGTCATGGGTGTCAGGACGCTGTGGCGCAGGCTGGGGCTGAATCCGGGGACTCTCGCCGAGTCCGTGGTCGTCACCCCGACGTGCGGTCTCGCGGGTGCTTCGCCCGCCTATGCCCGGGCGGCGCTCGCCCACTGCGTCAGAGCGGCACGGTCGCTCGCGGACAACCCTGAGTAACGGGAGGACGAAACGGTGGCAGTCGAACAGGGGGCCCTGCCCGTCGAGGCGCGGGAGAAGCACGCCGAGCTCGCCGAGCAGGTCGAGGAGCACCGCTTCCGGTACTACGTGAAGGACCAGCCCGTCATCAGCGACGGCGAGTTCGACAAGCTCCTGCGCGCGCTCGAAGCGCTGGAGGAGGAGTACCCGGAGCTGCGGACGCCGGACTCGCCGACCCAGAAGGTCGCCGGGCAGTACGAGACCGAGTTCACCGCCGTCCAGCACCGGGAGCGGATGCTCTCCCTGGACAACGCCTTCGACGAGGAGGAGCTCGCCACCTGGGCCGAGCGGGTCGCGCGGGACGTCGGCACGACCGACTACCACTACCTGTGCGAGCTGAAGGTCGACGGCCTCGCGGTCAACCTCACCTACGAGCACGGGCGGCTGACCCGCGCCGCCACCCGCGGCGACGGCCGCACCGGCGAGGACATCACGCCCAACGTCCGGACGATCGCCGACATCCCGGAGCGCCTCCGGGGCGACCGCATCCCGGACCTGGTGGAGATCCGCGGCGAGGTCTACTTCCCGATGGAGGCCTTCGAAGGGCTCAACGCCCGCCTGGTGGAGGCCGGTGACAAGCCCTTCGCCAACCCGCGCAACGCCGCCGCCGGTTCGCTCCGGCAGAAGGACCCGAAGGTCACCGCCTCCCGGCCGCTCCACATGGTGGTGCACGGCATCGGCGCCCGCGAGGGCTTCGAGATCTCCCGGCTCTCGGAGGCGTACGAGCTGCTGCGCGAGTGGGGCCTGCCCACCGCCCGGCACAACAAGGTCGTCGACTCGCTCGACGGCGTACGGGAGTTCATCGCGTACTACGGCGAGAACCGGCACTCGGTGGAGCACGAGATCGACGGGGTCGTCGTCAAGCTCGACGAGATCCCGCTCCAGGGCCGGCTCGGCTCCACCGCGCGCGCCCCGCGCTGGGCGATCGCCTGGAAGTACGCGCCGGAGGAGGTCAACACCAAGCTGGTCGACATCAAGGTCGGCGTCGGCCGCACCGGCCGCGTCACGCCGTACGCGCAGGTCGAGCCGGTGACCGTGGCCGGCTCAGAGGTCGAGTTCGCGACCCTCCACAACCAGGAGGTCGTGAAGGCCAAGGGCGTGCTCATCGGCGACACCGTCGTGCTGCGCAAGGCCGGCGACGTCATCCCCGAGATCCTCGGGCCGGTCGCCGACCTGCGGGACGGCACCGAGCGGGAGTTCGTGATGCCCGCCGAGTGCCCGGAGTGCGGGACGGCGCTGAAGCCGATGAAGGAGGGCGACATCGACCTCCGCTGCCCGAACGCCCGGACGTGCCCGGCCCAGCTGCGTGAACGTCTCTTCTTCCTCGCCGGGCGCCAGTGCCTCGACATCGAGAACTTCGGCGCCGTGGCCGCCGCCGCCCTCACCCGGCCCCTGGAGCCGGCCGAGCCGCCGCTCGTCGACGAGGGCGACCTCTTCGACCTCACCATCGAGCAGCTGCTCCCGATCAAGGCGTACGTCCTCGACCCGGACAGCGGGCTGCCCAAGCGGGACCCGAAGACCGGCGAGGAGAAGATCGTCACGGTCTTCGCCAACCAGAAGGGCGAGCCGAAGAAGAACGCGCTCGCGATGCTGGAGAACATCGCGGCGGCGAAGACCCGCCCGCTCGCCCGCTTCATCAACGGGCTCTCCATCCGGCACGTGGGCCCGGTCGCGGCCGAGGCGCTGGCCCGCGAGTTCCGCTCCCTGGAGCGGATCGAGCAGGCGAGCGAGGAGGAGCTG
This sequence comes from Streptomyces vietnamensis, assembly GCF_000830005.1. Classification (NCBI taxonomy): domain Bacteria; kingdom Bacillati; phylum Actinomycetota; class Actinomycetes; order Kitasatosporales; family Streptomycetaceae; genus Streptomyces; species Streptomyces vietnamensis. The sequence continues at coordinate 5,891,548 of NZ_CP010407.1, forward strand.
GCGGCCGTCGACGGGGTCGGCGGGATCATCGCGGCCGCCGTGAAGCAGTGGTTCTCCGAGGAGTGGCACCGCGAGATCGTGCGCAAGTGGCGCGCCGCCGGGGTCTCCCTGGAGGACGAGGGCGCCGGAGAGGACGAGGGCCCGCGTCCGCTGGAAGGTCTGACGGTCGTGGTCACCGGCACCCTGGAGAAGTTCACCAGGGATGGCGCAAAAGAGTCGCTCCAGCGGCTCGGAGCGAAGGTGACCGGTTCCGTTTCGAAGAAGACCAGCTTCGTGGTGGTCGGTGAAAACCCTGGTTCGAAGTACGACAAGGCGATGCAGCTGAAGGTTCCGGTTCTGGACGAGGAAGGCTTCTCCGTCCTGCTCGAACAGGGGCCCGACGCGGCTCGGGAGGCCGCGGTGCCCGTCGCCGAGTAACCCCCGCGCACCCCGCGGAAGCTCACCCGTTCGGCGCATACCAGATCGTTACGGGTGGGCTGGTCGCATTCGGGCAAGAGAGGGAGAGCGCTGCCCGTCGGAGCCCTCGGCGGCCTAGTGTGGTGACCGTGCGTCCAGTCCTGCACGCCCGCGCGAGGGCTCTGCCGGTCATGGCGTCAGGACAACGGCCCCGTGCCTCCGGGAACGGCCGCCCGACAGCGGCCGCCCGCCGGACGACGGACGGGACCGGACGACGTACGGCCGCGCCCACCGCGGCCCATCGCACACCGACGGCACCGCCGCCTGTGAGAGGGACGGGAATGGAACCGACCGAGAGCGCCGCCCCGGTCCCACGGCCGCACGGCCGTGTGGTGCCCCTGGGCTTCCCCTCCCGGCTGCCCGCAGCCGTGGTGGGCATCGCCGCCGTCGTGCTCGTCGCCGGGCTCCAGCAAGCCCTGAGCGGCGGCCACGGCCTCTTCCCCGGCGGCGTCGCCGGCTGGTCCCTCGCCGTCCTCACCGGCCTCATCGTCGGCCACCTGGTCGCCCTCGGCCGGGACCGCTGGTGGGGCGGCACCGGCTCCGGCGCCGCCCTCACCCTCGCCGTCCTCCTGCTGTACGGCTGGGTGCCCGCAGGACTCGTCTCGCTGACCGTCGTCGCCATCGTCGGCGCCACCCGCAGGCACCGCTGGCGCCAGGGCCTGCTGCACGGCGCCGCCGACGTCCTCGGGGTCGGCGCCGCCGCCCTCGTCCTCGCCCTCTTCGGAGACGTACCGACCGTCGAACAGCCCTGGCAGCCCCTCGACTGGACGATCGGGGACCTCCCGGAAGTCGTCCTCGCCGCCGGCACCTACCTCGTGGTCACCCGCCTCCTCCTGTGGTACACGCTCGCCCCCCAGGGCGGCGGACTGCCCACCATCGCCCGCACCGCCCTCCTGAGGCAGGGCCTCGTCGCCGTCGCCCTGCTCGGCATCACCCCGCTCATCTGCGTCGTCGCCGCCACCCGGCCGGTCGTCCTGCCGCTCTTCGCCGTCCCCCTCATCGCCCTCGACTCCACCCTCTGGATCGCCCGCGCCCGCGCCGAGGAACAGCTCCGCGACGGGCTCACCGGGCTCCCCAACCGCCAGTGGCTCCTGGAGCGGGCCTGGACCGCCCTGGAGGAGGCCGAGGGCCAGGGAGCCCGCGCCGCCCTCGTCCTGATCGACCTCGACCGCTTCCGCTCGGTCAACGACACCCTCGGTCACCTCGCCGGCGACCGGCTGCTCCTCCAGGTCGCCGAACGGCTCCGCCTCGCCCTGCCCCGCGGCGCCGAGGCCGCCAGGCTCGGCGGCGACGAGTTCGCCGTCCTGCTGCCCACCGCCGACTCCACCACCAGCGCCCAGCGGGTCGCCCGCCACCTCGTCGCCGAGCTCTCCTCCCCGCTCGACCTCGACGGGCTCACCCTCGTCCTGGAGGCCAGCGCCGGCGTCGCCGTCTTCCCCGACCACGCCCTCGACGCCGAGGGCCTGCTGCGCCGCGCCGACGTCGCCATGTACCAGGCCAAGCGCGACCGCACCGGCGTCGAGGTCTACGAGTCCAAGCGCGACTCCAACACCCCCGACCGGCTCGGCCTCCTCGGCGACCTCCGCCGCGCCCTCGACGCCGGCGAGGTCGAACTCCACTACCAGCCCAAGGTCCGCTTCGACGGCCAGGTCGCCGGCCTCGAAGCCCTCGTCCGCTGGGTCCACCCCGAGCGCGGCAAGGTCCCGCCGGACGAGTTCATCGCCATCGCCGAGTCCTCCGGCCTGATGCCGCACCTCACCGAGTACGTCCTGGAGACCGCGCTCGCCCAGGTCGCCCGCTGGCGCGCCCAGGGCCTCAACGTCCCCGTCGCCGTCAACGTCTCGCCCCGCGACGTCCACACCCCCGGCTTCGCCGGCGCCGTCGCCGCCCGCCTCGCCCGCCACGGCGTCCCGGCCGGCGCCCTCCAGCTGGAGATAACGGAGCACGTGCTCCTGGAGGACCCCCAGCGGGCCGCCGACACGCTGAACGGGCTCACCGGCCACGGCGTGAAGATGTCCCTCGACGACTTCGGCACCGGCTACTCCTCCCTCGTCCATCTGCGCCGGTTGCCCGTCAGCGAACTGAAGATCGACCGCTCGTTCGTGGCCCGGCTCGCCGTCGACACCGAGGACGCCGAGATCGTCCGCTGCACCGTCGACCTCGCCCACTCCCTCGGCCTCCTCGTCGTCGCCGAGGGCGTCGAGGACGACGAGACCTGGGAGCGCCTGCGCGACCTGGGCTGCGACGCCGTCCAGGGCTGGCTGGTCGCCGCCGCGATGCCGCCCGGCGAGGCCACCGCCTGGCTCCTGGCCCGCGGCGAGCACGGCTGGCGCCGCCCCGCCGACATCGCCGCCGAGGTCGACCTGGACCACCCTTCGGGCCACGTCGTGCAGTGACCCCCGCCCCTCCTGGGGCAAACCGTTTAACGGGCAGCGGTACCGGCCCCATAGGATTGGGCCAACACCATCTAACTCACCCCGTGAGGATCCGCATGCCTGGCATCACGCGCGAGGAGGTCGCCCACCTCGCACGGCTGGCGCGTCTGGAGCTGAAGGGCGAAGAACTCGATCACTTCGCCGGCCAGCTCGACGACATCATCGGCGCGGTCGCCCGCGTCTCCGAGGTCGCCGACCAAGACGTACCGCCGACCTCCCACCCGCTGCCGCTGACCAATGTCATGCGCGCGGACGAGGTCCGTCCGTCGCTCACCCCCGAGCAGGCGCTCTCCGGCGCCCCGGCCCAGGAGCAGCAGCGTTTCAAGGTGCCGCAGATCCTGGGGGAGGACTAAGAAGTCATGACGGACAACACCATCATCAAGCTCACCGCGGCCGAGATCGCCGGGAAGATCGCCGCCGGCGAGCTGACCGCCGTCGAGGTCACCGAGGCCCACCTCGCCCGCATCGAGGCCGTCGACGAGAAGGTCCACGCCTTCCTGCACGTCGACCGCGAGGGCGCCCTCGCCCAGGCCCGTGCCGTCGACGAGAAGCGCGCCCGGGGCGAGAAGCTCGGCCCGCTCGCCGGTGTGCCGCTCGCGCTCAAGGACATCTTCACCACCGTCGGCATGCCGACCACCGTGGGCTCGAAGATCCTCGAGGGCTGGATCCCGCCGTACGACGCGACCCTGGTCAAGAACCTGAAGGCCGCCGACGTCGTCATCCTCGGCAAGACCAACATGGACGAGTTCGCGATGGGCTCCTCCACGGAGAACAGCGCCTACGGCCCGACCGGCAACCCCTGGGACCTCACCCGGATCCCCGGCGGCTCCGGCGGCGGCTCCTCGGCCGCCCTCGCCGCGTACGAGGCTCCGCTCGCCATCGGCACGGACACCGGCGGCTCCATCCGCCAGCCCGCCGCCGTCACCGGCACCGTCGGCGTCAAGCCGACCTACGGCGGCGTCTCCCGCTTCGGCATGGTCGCCTTCTCCTCCTCCCTCGACCAGGGCGGCCCCTGCGCCCGTACGGTCCTGGACGCGGCCCTCCTCCACGAGGCGATCGCCGGGCACGACCCGCTCGACTCGACCTCCATCGACGCCCCGGTCCCGCCGGTCGTCGAGGCCGCCCGCAACGGCTCGGTGGCCGGCATGCGCGTCGGCGTCGTCAAGCAGTTCCGCGGCGAGGGCTACCAGGCCGGCGTCGTGCAGCGCTTCGACGAGTCCGTCGAGCTGCTCAAGGAGCTGGGCGCCGAGATCGTCGAGCTGGACTGCCCGACCTTCGACCTCGCCCTTTCGGCGTACTACCTGATCGCGCCGTCGGAGTGCTCCTCCAACCTGGCCCGCTTCGACGCCATGCGCTACGGCCTGCGCGTCGGCGACGACGGCACCCGTTCGGCCGAGGACGTCACCGCCCTCACCCGTGAGGCCGGTTTCGGCGACGAGGTCAAGCGCCGCATCATCCTCGGTACGTACGCGCTGAGCTCCGGCTACTACGACGCGTACTACGGCTCGGCGCAGAAGGTCCGCACCCTCATCACCCGCGAGTTCGAGAAGGCCTTCGAGGAGGTGGACGTCATCGTCTCCCCGACGACCCCCACCACCGCCTTCCCGATCGGCGAGCGCGCCGACGACCCGATGGCGATGTACCTCGCGGACCTGTGCACCATCCCGACCAACCTGGCCGGCAACGCCGCCATGTCGCTGCCCTGCGGCCTGGCGCCCGAGGACGGTCTGCCGGTCGGCCTGCAGATCATCGCCCCCGCCATGAAGGACGACCGGCTGTACAAGGTCGGCGCCGCCGTCGAGGCCGCCTTCGTGGAAAAGTGGGGTCACCCGCTGCTCGAGGAGGCTCCGTCGCTGTGAGTTCCACCAGTGCACTGCAGAAGGCCAAGGGCTTCAAGAAGTCCAAGACCGGCACGTACCTGTCGATGGGCACCACCGCCTTCGGTGCCATCGCCGTGACGAAGCAGATCAAGAAGGCCCGCGCCGAGCACGACACGCTCAAGCTCGTCGACGCGGTCGTGTCCGCCGCCGCCATCGTCACCGGCCTCGCCATCCTGTACCGCGAGCTGAAGCGGCTCGGCGACGACGACGTCCTGCTGGGCTGAGAGGGAAGTTCCACCGTGACTGTCACTGAATTGCTGTCGTACGAGGCGGCGCTCGCCGAGTACGACCCCGTCATGGGCCTCGAGGTCCATGTCGAGCTCGGCACCAAGACGAAGATGTTCTGCGGCTGCTCCACCGAGCTGGGCGCGGAGCCGAACTCGCAGACCTGCCCGACCTGCCTCGGCCTGCCCGGCTCCCTGCCGGTGGTCAACGCGATCGGCGTCGAGTCCGCCATCAAGATCGGCCTCGCGCTGAACTGCGAGATCGCCGAGTGGTGCCGCTTCGCCCGGAAGAACTACTTCTATCCGGACATGCCGAAGAACTTCCAGACCTCCCAGTACGACGAGCCGATCGCCTTCAACGGCTACCTGGACGTCCAGCTGGAGGACGGCGAGGTCTTCCGCGTGGAGATCGAGCGCGCCCACATGGAGGAGGACACCGGCAAGTCCACCCACATCGGTGGCGCGACCGGCCGCATCCACGGCGCCTCGCACTCGCTGCTCGACTACAACCGGGCCGGCATCCCGCTCATCGAGATCGTCACCAAGCCGATCGAGGGCGCGGGCGAGCGGGCCCCCGAGGTCGCCAAGGCGTACGTCGCCGAGCTGCGCGAGCTGATCCGCGCCCTGGGCGTCTCCGAGGCGCGCATGGACAAGGGCCAGATGCGCTGCGACGTGAACCTGTCGCTGCGCCCGAACGGCACCAAGACCTTCGGCACCCGCTCGGAGACGAAGAACGTCAACTCGCTCCGTTCGGTGGAGCGCGCGGCGCGCTTCGAGATCCAGCGCCACGCGGCCGTCCTCTCCTCCGGAGGGACGATCGTCCAGGAGACCCGTCACTTCCACGAGGACGACGGCACCACCACCTCCGGCCGCATCAAGGACAACGCCGAGGACTACCGGTACTTCCCGGAGCCCGACCTCGTCCCCGTCGCCCCGGCCCGCGAATGGGTCGAGGAGCTGCGCAAGGGCCTCCCCGAGCTCCCGCGCGTGCGCCGCAACCGCCTCCGCGAGGAGTGGGCCGTCTCCGAGCAGGAGATGCAGTCCATCCTCAACGCGGGCGCGGTCGACGCGATCGTCGCCACCACCGAGGCGGGCGCCGACGCGGCGTCGGCCCGCAAGTGGTGGATGGGCGAGCTGGCCCGCAACGCCAACGAGAAGGGCGTCTCCCTGGAGGAGCTGCCCATCACGCCGGCGGACGTGGCCCGGGTCTCCGCCCTGGTCGCGGCCGGCGACCTCAACGACAAGCTGGCCCGCCAGGTCATCGAGGGCGTCCTCGCCGGCGAGGGCACCCCGGACGAGGTCGTCGAGAAGCGCGGTCTGAAGGTCGTCTCCGACGACAGCGCGCTCGGCGCGGCGGTCGACGAGGCCATCGCGGGCAACGCGGCCATCGCCGACAAGATCCGCGGCGGCAAGGTCGCGGCGGTCGGCGCCCTGGTCGGCGCGGTCATGAAGGCCACCCGTGGCCAGGCGGACGCGGCGAAGGTCAAGGACCTGATCCTGGAGAAGCTGGGCGTCACCGAGGGCTGAGTCCCGAAGAGCCCGTGACGAGGGGCGGTACGGCTGTCGTGAGGCAGCGGTACCGCCCCTCGCGCGTGCACGGCGCCAGGGCCTGTCCGGCGGATCAGGGTCGGACAGACCCTAGTCGAGCACCTCGTAGGTCAGCGTGTAGTCCGCGTCGTCCTCGGTGAACTTGTACTCCAGTTCACCCTGGCCCAGTTGTGACCGGCCCACGTAAAAGCGGCCGAGCAGGTCGTCGTCGTCCGGGGAATCGTCGTCGAAGAGTTCGACGCGGGCGCGTGTGTTGAAGTCGATGAGCGGGACGGCGGCGAGATCCGCGGTGTCTCCGTTGTTCAGGCCGGGGGATTCCGCACCCCACACCTGAACCCCGTTGACCAGCAGACGCTGTTCGTCCTCGCCGTGGTCGTCCTCCGTCGTCGTGCAGTGGAGAGAAATCAGTCGAAGCCTCATTACCACCCCCAACTATTCGCCGAGCAGCTTGATTCGAGAGTAGGGGCGGATTCCGCTTACGGGCAATCAGCGCAGCCCGGCGCAATGTCGGCGCATTGCCCGTGAATTGATGCGCCCCCTGCGTTCCCGAATTGACGGCCCATAAACTGGAATGCCTGTGCGGGGGCCGGGAGGCGCTTGGACTTTCGTGGCGACCTGATGGACGTTCACCATCGCGCCCCCGCGGGGTCTTCTCGTCGTCATCCCGTCTCACTACCGTCCCCGGCGAACCAACCAATGGCTCGAAGGCGAACCATTGGCCGTCGACTGGAGGTCGGTTTGTCCCCGGAGAAGTCCCCCGAGCTGTCCCGCAGAAGGCTCCTCGCGCTGGGCGGAGGCGCCCTCGGTGTCGCCGCGGCCGGCTCGCTGCTGCCGCCGTCGTTGCAGGCGGCGATGGCCGCGGAGCCTCCGGCCGGGGGGATGGAGGCGATCCGGCACGTGGTGATCCTGATGCAGGAGAACCGTTCCTTCGACCACTACTTCGGCACCCTCCGCGGCGTCCGCGGATTCGGCGACCGCAATGCCATCGAACTGCCCTCGGGCAAGCCGGTCTTCGAGCAGCCGGCCGCGCTCGGCCGCACCGTGCTGCCCTTCCCGATCCGCGGCGCCGCCGAGACGCAGCAGAAGGACCTCCAGTACATCGGCGCCCTCGACCACTCCTGGAGCGGCGGCGGCAAGGCCTGGCGGGGCGGCTGGATGGACGGCTGGGTCTCGGCCAAGACCGCCGCCACCATGGCGTACTACGACCGGCAGGACATCCCGCTCCACTACGAGCTCGCCGACACCTTCACCATCTGCGACGCGTACCACTCGTCCATCCACACCTCGACGAGCCCCAACCGCAACCACCTCTGGTCCGGCTGGTCCGGCTTCGAGGCCGACGGCAGCCGGGCCGTCAGCAACGCCGCGTACGCCGAGGACACCCACCCCGGCTACGGCTGGCCCACCTACGCCGAGCGGCTCGAAGCCGCCGGGCGGAGCTGGAAGACGTACACCGAGTGGGAGAACTTCACCGACAACAACATCGAGTTCTTCACCAGCTTCAAGAAGATCGCCCGCAAGGCCCTCGCCGCCACCGGCGGGCCCGGGGCGGCGGCGCACACCTTCATGGAGTCCTTCTACGCCGCCGTCCGCGACACCGAGGACCTCGCCGAGCGGGCGAGGCTGCTCGGCCTCCTGGAGGAGGGCGTCGCGACGCTCACCGACGCCGAGCGCTCCCTCTTCGAGCGCGGCCTCCGCCGCGTCGAGTCCGGCACCCTCGCCGATGCCTTCCGTGCGGACGTCGCCGCCGGCACCCTCCCCGAGGTCTCCTACCTCGTGCCCTCCGCGATCGACTCCGAGCACCCCGGCTCCTCCTCGCCGATCGCCTCCGCGACCCTCGTCTACAAGGTGCTCGACGCCCTCGGCGCGCACCCGGACGTCTGGCGCCACACCGTCGTCCTGATCAACTACGACGAGAACGACGGCTTCTTCGACCACGTCCCGCCGCCCGTCCCGCCCGCCGACAACACGGACGAGCGCTGGAAGGGCCTGCCCACCGGCCTCGGCGTCCGCGTCCCGCTGCTCGTGGTCTCCCCCTGGTCGGTCGGCGGCTACGTCTGCTCCGAGACCTTCGACCACACCTCGGTGATCCGCTTCCTGGAGCAGCTCACCGGGATCGAGGAGCCCAACATCACCCCCTGGCGGCGGGCCGTCACCGGTGACCTCACCTCCGCCTTCGACTTCCACCGGACCCGGCGGCAGCCGCCCGTCGAGCAGCCGGGACCGGTCCCGCCCTTCACCGGTCGCTGGCGGCCCCAGCCGCCGGCCGTCCAGTCGATGCCCGTCCAGGAGCCCGGTGCCCGCCCGGCCCGCCCGCTGCCGTACCAGCCGGACGCCTCCGCGACGACCGGTGCCGGTTCCGTCACGGTCACGCTCGGCAACAGCGGGAAGGCGAGCGCGCACTTCGCGCTCTACCCGTACGCGGGCGAGTTCGCCGTCCCGCAGCACCAGGACGTCAGGGGAGAGGGGGAGTGGACCGTCCCCGTTCCGGGTGATCGTTACCGCTTCACGATCACCGGCCCCAACGGCTTCCGGCGCGAGTTCGAGGGCCCCGCGAGCGGTGGCGCCGAGCTGGCCTCTCGGATCGATCACCACGACCGTGACCTGCACCTCACCGTACGGAACACCGGCGACGCCCCGCTCGCCTTCACCGTCAGGCCGCTCGGGTACGTGGACGCGGACGACCTCGCCGACTGGACCCGCACCGTCACCGTGAAGCCCGGGAAGACCCGTACCGTCGTGCACTCGGCCGCCGACGCGCACGGCTGGTACGACGTCGAGGTGACCGCACCGGGTGGCTTCCGCCGCCGGCTCATGGGGCACATCGAGAACGGCCGACCGAGCGTCTCCGGCTGAGGCCCGCGCGGGGCCGGGTAGCAGGATCCCCGGCCCCGCGACGCATCCTGTGAGGATCGCCACGAAACGGGCAAACGATCACGTTTGGCTGTAACAGTGGGGCGCGAGTACAGATCCAGTCAGGAGTACGTCCTTGGCCGCAATCGCACGGTGGTGTGTCCGTCACCGTCTCGTCGTCGTTCTCCTCTGGCTCCTCGCCCTCGGCGGGACCGCCGCCGGCGCGACCCTCGCCGGCAGTGCGTACTCCAACGACTACGAGGTCCCCGGCACCGAGTCCGGCCGGGCCACCGCCCTCCTCGACCGCGGCTTCCACGGCCTCGGCGGCGACAGCGACACCATCGTCTGGCACAGCGACCGGGGCAGCGTCCGCGCCGACGCCGTCGAGGAGCGCGTCGGCGACATGCTCGACAAGGTCGCCGACCTCCCCGGCATCGCCGCCGTGACCTCCCCGTACGAGGACGCGCGCGGCCAGATCAGCGAGGACGGGCACACCGCCTACGCCACGGTCACCTTCGACGCGCAGTCCGACGACATCCCCGAGGCCCAGGCCAAGGCCCTCGTCGACACTGCCAAGGCGGCGCAGACGGAGGACCTCCAGATCGAGCTCGGCGGCAGCGCCGTCGCCCTCACCGAGGCCCCCGGCGGACACATCGCCGAGATCGTCGGCGTCGCCGTCGCGGCCGTCGTCCTCTTCCTCGCCTTCGGCTCGCTCGCCGCCTCCGTGCTCCCGATAGCGACCGCGCTCGTCAGCGTCGGCATCGCGTACTCCGGGATCGTGCTCCTCGGCCATCTGATGACCGTCGCCGACTTCGCCCCCATGCTCGGCATGCTCGTCGGCCTCGGCGTCGGCATCGACTACGCCCTCTTCATCGTCACCAGGCACCGCAGGGGCCTCAAACGCGGCCGGTCCGTCGCCGAGGCCGCCGAGACCGCCGTCGCCACCACCGGCCGGGCCGTCGTCTTCGCCGGCGCCACCGTCTGCATCGCCCTCCTCGGCATGCTGATCCTGCGGCTCAGCTTCCTCAACGGCGTCGCCATCGCCGCCTCGCTCACCGTGCTCCTCACGGTCGCCGCCTCCGTCACCCTGCTGCCCGCACTGCTCTCGTTCATCGGCATGCGGGCGCTGTCCCGGCGCGAACGCCGGACGCTCGCCGAGCGCGGCCCCCAGCCCGAGCTGCCCACCGGCCTCGCCGCCCGCTGGTCCGCCTTCGTCGAGCGGCACCCCAAGCTCCTCGGCGGGATCGCCGTCCTCGTCATGGCTGTCCTGGCGCTGCCGACCCTCTCGCTCCACCTCGGCACCTCCGACCAGGGCAACAGCCCGGCCACCGCGACCACCCGCAAGGCGTACGACCTGCTCGCCGACGGCTTCGGGCCGGGCGTCAACGGCCCGCTCACCCTCGTCGCCGGCCTCGACGGCGCCGACGACCGGGTCGCCCTCGACCAGCTGCCGGCCGCGCTCACCGCCACCAAGGGCGTCGCGGCCGTCTCCCCGGTCACGTACAACAGCGCGGGCGACACCGCCGTCCTCACCGTCGTGCCCGACTCCTCGCCGCAGTCCAAGGCGACCAGCGAGCTCGTCGACCGGCTCCGCCAGGACGTCCTGCCGAAGGCTGAGGCCGGCACCTCCCTCGACGTGCACGTGGGCGGCGTCACCGCCTCGTACGACGACTTCGCCGAGATCATCGTCGGCAAGCTGCCGCTCTTCGTCGGCGTCGTCATCGCGCTCGGCTGTCTGCTGCTCCTGCTCGCCTTCCGCTCGATCGGCATCCCGCTCAAGGCCGCCGCCATGAACGTCGCGGCCGTCGCCGGCGCCTTCGGCATCGTCGTCGCGATCTTCCAGTGGGGCTGGGGGACCGAACTCCTCGGCCTCGGCAGCGCCGGACCGATCGAGCCCTTCCTCCCCGTGATCATGGTCTCCGTCCTCTTCGGACTCTCCATGGACTACCAGGTCTTCCTGGTCAGCCGGATGTACGAGGAGTGGCTGGAGACCGGAGACAACCGGCGGGCGGTCCGGGTCGGCCTCGCCGAGACCAGCCGCGTGATCAACTCCGCCGCCGTCATCATGATCTCCGTCTTCCTGGCCTTCGTCCTCAGCGGGGACCGGGTCATCGCGATGTTCGGCATCGCGCTCGCGGCGGCCGTCGCCCTGGACGCCTTCGTCCTGCGCACCCTCCTCGTGCCCGCCCTCATGCACCTGCTCGGCGGTGCGAACTGGTGGCTGCCGAAGTGGCTCGACCGCCTGCTGCCCCGGATCAGCATCGAACCGCCCGAGAGCCGGGAGGCCGCGGACGCCCGTGCGAAGATCCCCGTACAGCGTGTGACGGTTCCGATGACGGAGGAGAACGACGATGTTCGCGATATCGCTGGGTGACGACGGCGCCGAGCTCAGGCCCCTGGAGCCCTGGCGGGCCGAGGAGTTCCTCACCCACATGGACCGGGGCCGGGAGTTCGTCGGTCAGCACATCGGCCTCCCCGACATCGTCACGGACCTCGACTCCGCCCGCGCCTACCTCGTCTCGTACGCCGAGAAGGCCGCGAGCGACACCGGCCGCCTCTACGGCATCTGGTCCGAGGGCACCCTCGTCGGCGGCGTCCTCTTCCGCACCTTCGACGCCGCGAACGGCACCGCCGAGGCGGGCTGCTGGCTGGAGCCCTCCGCCGCCGGGAAGGGCCTGATCACCCGGGCCTGCCGGGTCATCATCGACTGGGCGATCGAGGAGCGCGGCATCCACCGCGTCGAGTGGTACGCCTCCACGAAGAACGAGCCGAGCATCGCCGTCGCCCGCCGCCTCGGCATGACGAAGGAGGGCGTCGTGCGCGAGAACTACCTGTACCGCGGCAACCGCGCCGACACCGAGATCTGGTCCGTCCTCGCCCCGGAATGGCGCGCGGCGAAGGCGTCTTAAGCCCCCTCTCATGTGGGCGCCCTAGCGTGCGCCGCATGGACACCAAGACGACCGAGAAGACCGCCGCCTCGAAGACCGACGAGGTGGATGAGGCGGCGGAGGGCACGAGCACCGAGACCGCCGGGGCTGCGGAGGCCGCCGCGGACGCCGGAACCACCGAGGCCGCCGCAGACGCCGGGGCCACCGCGGGCGCCGTGGCCGCCGCGGACGCCGGGACCACCCCGGACGCCGCCGCCGACCTGCTCGACGAGACGGACGACGAGCAGGACGAGGACGAGCTCGACGACGAGGCGGCCTCCCCGGAGGCCACCGGCATCGGCGCCGGTGGCGCCGCCGTGGTCTCCGCCGCCCTCTCCGCCGTCGCCCTCACCGGCACCTGGACCGGCAAGGTCGTCGCCGAGCGCGAGACGCTCATCGGGCAGATCAAGACCTCCGGCGGCGGCACCCCGGCCCAGCAGATCAACGAGATCTACGGCGACGCCTGGCACAGCACCGCCCTGGTGAACGGCGTCTTCGCCCTCCTCGCCCTGGTCGTCGCCGTCCTCGTGCTCACCCTGCCCCGGCGCCCCGCCTGGGTCCGCGCGGTCGCCGTCGCCGGTGCCGTCCTGGGCGGCCTCGGGCTGCTCCTGTCGGTCGGTACCTACTTCGACCTGTTCCTGAGCCTCCCGACCACCGGCTCCTGAGACCCCCGGGGCATCGCCTAAGGCACCCCTGGGACCCGCCTAAGGACCCCCGTACCCCGAACATGCGGCACTCGCCCGATGTGACGGCACCCCCTGGGAAACGAAAGTAGAGGCATCGCAAGAGAGCGACACCGAAACCGAGAGACCCAGGGAGCACACGATGTTCGAGTACGAACTCCAGCGCATGAACCACGCCGAGCTCATCGCCGAGGCCGCCGCCCACCGCCTCGCCCACGAGGCCGCGGCGACCCACAAGGGCCTGCGCCTCTTCGGCCTCCGGATCGGGGGCCACGCCACCGGGGCCCAGGTGGCCGACGGCGGCCGCGGTCGCTTCGCCAAGGCCGCGTGACCCCCTTATGAGCGACGGCATGGAAGTCTGTGCGATGCTCGGCGCCGTGGAGACCAGGTCAGTCAGCCCCGTCTTCGTCGGCCGCGCCGGCGAACTCACCGCCCTCACCGAGGCGCTCTCCCGCGCAACCGCGGGAGAGCCCCAGGCCCTGCTCATCGGCGGCGAGGCGGGCGTCGGCAAGACCCGGCTCATCGAGGAGTTCCTCGACACGGCCCGCGAGCAGGATGCCGTCGTCGCGCTCGGCGGCTGCGTCGAACTCGGCGCCGACGGCCTGCCCTTCGCACCCTTCTCCGCCGCTCTGCGCGCGCTCCGCCGCCGCCTCCCCGACGAACTCACCGCCGCCGCCGACGGCCACGAGGGCGAACTCGCCCGCCTGCTGCCCGAACTGGGCGACCCCGGCAGCCACGAGCCCGCCGACGAGGACTCCACCGCCCGCCTCTTCGAACTGACCGTACGGCTCCTGGAACGGCTCGCCGCCGACCGTACGATCGTGCTCGTCCTGGAGGACCTGCACTGGGCCGACGCCTCCACCCGGCACCTGTTCACCTACCTCCTGCGCACCCTGCGCCGCGGCCGGATCGTGGTCGTCGCCAGCTACCGCGCCGACGACATCCACCGCCGCCACCCGCTGCGTCCCCTCCTCGCCGAACTCGACCGGCTCCGCACCATCCGCCGCATCGAACTCTCCCGCTTCACCCGCACCGAGGTGCACCGCCAGCTCACCGGCATCCTCGCCGCCGAACCCGACCCCGGACTCGTCGACGAGGTCTTCGAACGCTCCGACGGCAACGCCTTCTTCGTCGAGGAGCTCGTCGTCTCCCACGAGGCCGGCTGCGCGCCCGGCCAGCTCAGCGACTCCCTGCGCGACCTGCTCCTGGTCCGGGTCGAGACGCTCCCCGAGGCCGCCCAGCGGGTCGCCAGGATCGTCGCCGAGGGCGGCTCCACCGTCGAGTACGGGCTGCTCGCCGCCGTCGCCCGGCTCCCCGAGGACGAACTCATCGAGGCGCTGCGGGCCTGCGTCGGCAAGAACATCCTCCTCGCCGTCCCCGACGGCGACGGCTACCGTTTTCGCCACTCCCTCGTCCGCGAGGCCGTCAGCGACGACCTGCTGCCCGGCGAGCGCTCCCGCCTCAACCGGCGCTACGCCGAAGCCCTGGAGGCCGACCCCGGGCTCGTCCGCCCCCACGAGCGGACCACCCGGCTCGCCACGTACTGGTACCACGCGCACGACCCCGAGAAGGCCCTCCCCGCCGTCCTCCGGGCCTCCGTCGAGACCCGCAAGCGCCACGCCTACGCCGAGCAGCTCAGCCTCCTCGAACGGGCCATGGAGCTGTGGGACAAGGTGCCCGGCGGGGTACGCGACTCCCTGCGGCCCATCGACTACGCCGACGCCTACCCCGCCTGCGGCTGCGACCCCGAGACCACCTCGCTGCGCTACCTCGACCTGCTCGCCGAGGCCGCCGTCGCCGCCCGGCTCGCCGGCGAGCGCGAACGCGCCGCGAAGATCTGCAGGACGGCGCTCCGGATCCTCGACGACGCCGAGAACGACCCGCTGCGCGCCGCCTGGTTCTGGACCGAGATGGCCCGGCTCCAGTCCAACCTCGGCAAGGGCGACGGCTGGCCGGAGATCGCCCGCGCCCAGGAACTCGTCAAGGGCCTCCCGCCGTCCGCCGTCCACGCCACCGTCCTGGTCGGCGCGGCCGGCTGGGGCATGCTCCGCAACCCGGGCCCCGAGGCGCTCGCCGCCGCCGAACGCGCCGTCGAGTACGCCCGGTTCGTCAAGGCCGAGCCGATCGAGCTCAACGCCCGGATCACCCTCGGCACCATCATGGTGTCGGCCGGGGACACCGAGGGCGGGCTCGCCGCGATGCACGAGGCACGCGAACGGACCATCGCCCTCGGCCAGTTCCACGAGGCCGCGCGCGCCCATGTGAACCTCTCCTCCTCCATGGAGGCGATCGGCCGCTCCCGCGAGGCCGTGGAGATCGCCACCACCGGCATCGAACTGGCCCGCTCCCGCGGCCTCGTCGACAGCGCCGGCTGGATCCGCGCCAACCTCGCCGAGTCGCTCCTCGCGCTCGGCGAGTGGGACCGGAGCAAGGAGGAGGCCGAGCTGCTGCTCCGTTCCGGGGCGAGCAGCACCAAGCCGGGCGGCACGGCCCTGCTCCAGCTCGCCCACGTCGCCACCGCCCGCGGCGAGTCGGCCAGGGCCGCCGAGCACCTCGCCGAGGCCCGTGCGCGCTACGGCACCCGCGACCCGATCCCGCAGTACACCCTGCCCACGGCCCAGGCCGAGATCGCCATCGCCGCCGCCGAGGGCCGCCTCGCGGACGTACGGGAACAGCTCGCCGCCATCGCGGAGACCGGCTTCCCGCCCGGCACCCACCGCTACGGCTGGCCCCTCGTGCTCACCGCGATCACCGCCGAGGCCGACAGCCGCGGACTGCCCGCCGCCGACGAGGGCCGCGCCGGGGCGATCGCCCTGGTCCGCCGCTGCGTCCGCGGCCTCGCCACCCCGGCCCCGGTCTGGGAGGCCTACTCCCGGCAGGTCTCCGAGGAGCTCGCCCGCGCCGAGGGCCGCGAGACCGCCGCCCGCTGGGCCGAGGTCGTCGCCGCCTGGGAGCCGCTGGAACGCCCGTACCAGCTGGCCCGCGCCCGCCACCGGCTCGCCGACGCCCTGCTCGTCGAGGGGGGCCGCCGGGAGGAGGCCGCGGACCTGCTCCGCGAGGCCCACGCCACCGCCGTCCGCCTCGGCGCCCGCCCGCTCCGCGAGGACGTGGAACTCCTCGCCGCCCGCGCCCGCCTCTCCCTCACCCCGGAGAAGCAGGCCCCGGCTCCGGCCGAGCCCGGGGAGGACGGCTTCGGCCTGACGCCCCGGGAGCAGGACGTGCTGCGCCTGGTCGCGGCCGGCCGCACCAACCGTCAGATCGCCGAGGAGCTGTTCATCTCACCGAAGACGGCCAGCGTCCACGTCTCCAACATCCTCGCCAAGCTCGGCGTCGCGGGGCGCGGCGAGGCCGCCGCCCTGGCCCACCGCCTCCACCTCCTCGACACGCCCCTCTGACCCCTCACCGCACCTCCAGGCGGAGGATCCGGTCGTCCCCGGGGCCGGGCGTGCCCCGGGTGTCGGTCTCGCTGGTCACCAGCCAGAGCCGGCCGCCGCCCGCCGCGAGGACCGTGCGCAGGCGTCCGTACTCGCCGGTCAGGAAGGCCTCGGGCTCCCCGGACCGTTTCGCGCCGGAGATCGGGATGCGCCACAGCCGCTCGCCCCTGAGCGCGGCCATCCAGATCGCGCCCCGCGCGTACGCGATGCCGCTCGGGGAGGCCTCCGAGGTCGGCCACTGGGCCACCGGGTCCGTGAACCCGGCCCGCCCGGCCCGGCCCTCGACCTCCGGCCAGCCGTAGTTCCGCCCCGGTTCGATCAGGTTCAGCTCGTCCCAGGTGTTCTGCCCGAACTCGGCGGCCCACAGCCGGCCCTCCGGGTCCCAGGCGAGCCCCTGCACATTGCGGTGTCCGTACGAATAGACCACCGAGTCCGGGAAGGGATTGCCCGGCGCGGGCCGGCCCTCCGGCGTCATCCGCAGGATCTTGCCGCCGAGCGAGGCCCGGTCCTGGGCCAGACCGGTCCGGCCCGTCTCGCCCGTCCCCGCGTACAGCATCCCGTCCGGCCCGAACGCGATCCGTCCGCCGT
Source organism: Streptomyces vietnamensis (assembly GCF_000830005.1). Classification (NCBI taxonomy): domain Bacteria; kingdom Bacillati; phylum Actinomycetota; class Actinomycetes; order Kitasatosporales; family Streptomycetaceae; genus Streptomyces; species Streptomyces vietnamensis. The sequence continues at coordinate 5,908,576 of NZ_CP010407.1, forward strand.
CGTGCACGAGTCCCTTCGGGATGCCGGTGAGCACCGGCTCCGGCGGGCCGAGCCGGTCGCCCTGCCCGCCGCCGTACCGCATGCGCACGATGCGGTTGTCCGAGGCGGCCGTGAGGTACGCGTACACCCAGCCGTCCCGGACCGCGAGCCCCAGGAGTCCGCCCTCCCCGCCGGGGGCCACCCCCGGCACCTCGCCGAGGAGGGTCTTCGCGCCGGTCCGCCCGTCGACCCGGGTGACGGTCCGCTCGTCCCGCGAGGAGACGAGCAGATCGCCGCCGGGCAGCTCGGCGAGCCCCCAGGGCGACTTCAGGTCCTCGGTGAGCGTGCCCGCCACCGCCACGCGACCGGCGGTGGACGGGGACGAGGAGACCGATGGCGGCGGGGCCGCGCTCGGAGCCTCCCCGGAACCTCCCGAGGAGCAGCCGGCCACCAGGACGAGCACGGCGGCGCCCCACAGGGCCTTCACCACGACAGGACGGCTCACGGTCCGGTGCCCCTTCGACGAGTCGAGCGGTACCCCTCCTTGATACCCCGCCCGCCCCCTGCCCCGCCCGCCCCTACGGCGCTCAGTCCCAGGACCCCCGGGGCGCCGGAAGCGCCGCGATCTCCGCCAGGTCCTCCGCCGTGAGCCGCAGCCCGGCGGCGCGGGCGTTCTCCACCGCCCATTGCTCCCGCTTCGCCCCCGGCACCGGTACGACGTGCCGCCCGAGGCCCAGTACCCACGCGAGCGCCACCTGCGCCGGGGTGACGTCCGCCCCGTGCCGCGCGGCCACCCGGCGCAGTCCCGCCACGATCGGCTGGTTCGCCGCCATCATCTCGGCCGTGAACCGGGGGTGCCGGGCCCGCGGGTCGTCCGGCTCGAAGCCGCCGCCCGGGGTCAGCGTCCCGGTCAGGAAGCCGTTCCCCAGCGGCATCGCCGCCAGGAAGCCGACGCCCCGCGCCGCGCACCAGGGCAGGAGCCGCACCAGCGCCTCCCGCGACCACACCGACAGCTCCGCCTCCACGGCCGCCACCGGGAAGACCTGCTGGATCCGGTCCAGTTGCCGGATCGTTCCCTCGTGCAGATCGGCCCCGCGGCGGGCCGGGCGCGCCCCCACGGCGCAGAGGCCGAGCGCCCGCACCTTGCCCGCAGAGACCAGCTCGGCCATGGCGCCCCAGGTCTCCTCGACCGGCACCTCGGGGTCCGCGCGGTGCAGTTGGTAGAGGTCGATCACATCGGTCTGGAGCCTTCGCAGCGAGGCGTCGCAGGCCCTGCGCACGTATCCCGGCCTGCCGTTGGCGACCACGTGGCGCCGCTCGCCGCCGTCGCCGACGAGCAGTCCGCACTTCGTCGAGACGAAGGCCTCGGACCGCCGCTCCTTCAACACCCGCCCCACCAAAAGCTCGTTGGTGAACGGTCCGTACATGTCGGCGGTGTCGAGCAGGCTCACCCCGGCGTCGAGCGCCGCGTGCACGGTCCGCAGCGAGCGGTCCCCCCGCTGTTCCGAACGGCTGTACGCCCAGCTCATCGGCATGCACCCCAGGCCGATCGCACCCACGTCGAGCGCCGTCGCCCCGATAGTCCTGCGCTCCACCTGCCGGTACCCCTCCCTGTGCCGTCTCCCAAAGTAACCAATGGAGCGCGGGATTCTTCGCATAGCCTCCCGGTCATGAGATTCGAAGACACGACCGCTGACGTGTGGCTTCCGATTCCGGCGGGCGAGATCGAGGGGCTCCCCGAACCGGGCGCGTCGGGCCTGAACTACCGCTTCTGGGACGGCGGTCCCGAGTTCCCCGCCGATCCGGCGCGCTGCGCGTTCTACGTCGTCCCGTACATGAAGGGGACGGAGATCGCCGTACGGCCGCTGGCCGGGATGACCTCCCTCCGGGTCGTGCAGACCCTGTCCGCCGGCATCGACCACGTCACGCCGGGCATCGGCTCGCTGCGGCCGGGCGTCGCCCTCTGCAACGCGAAGGGCGTCCACGAGGCCAGCACCGCCGAGCTCACGCTCGCCCTGATCCTCGCCTCGCTGCGCGGCATCCCCGGATTCGTGCGCGGCCAGGACGCCGAGGAGTGGCGGGCCGGCTTCTACCCGGCGCTCGCCGACAAGTCCGTCCTGATCGTCGGGTACGGGTCGATCGGCGCCGCCATCGAGGACCGGCTCGCGCCCTTCGAGTGCGCGCGGGTGGCGCGCGTCGCACGCTCCGCGCGCACCACAGAGCGCGGCCCGGTGCACGCCCTGGCGGACCTGCCGGCGCTGCTTCCGGAGGCGGACGTGGTCGTGCTCTCCACTCCGCTCACGCCGGAGACCACGCGTCTCGCCGACGCCGGGTTCCTCGGGCGGATGAAGGACGGGGCGCTCCTCGTGAACGTCGCCCGTGGTCCGGTCGTCGACACGAACGCGCTGCTCAAGGAGGTCGAGAGCGGTCGGATCACGGCGGCGCTCGACGTCACCGACCCGGAACCGCTGCCGGCCGGACACCCTTTGTGGCACGCTCCCGGTGTCCTGATCAGTCCCCATGTGGGAGGTTCCACTTCGGCCTTCATGCCGAGGGCGAAGCGGCTGATCGCGGGACAGTTGCGGCGGTTCGCGGCGGGCGAGGACCTGGCCAACGTCCTCCTCACCACCGGCTGACCGGAGGGTCGCGTTCGACCGGTCGGGTGATGCGCGCCCCCGACACGCGCCGCGTACGAGCCTCCTGATCGTCACGGAGAGTACTGCGGCCCTGTCCCTGAGTGACGGTCCTGGTGTATCGTCCGGTGGCGGGGGACTGCGTCGAGAACGGGCTGACGCTGGGGAGCGAAGTGACGGGTCATCAGATTCCGAGGGGGGCGACGGGTGAAGCACGGCCGGAGGACCGACGATCCGACGCGGCGACACCGCCGCCGGCAAGCCTTCCACGCCCCGGCACCGGCCTCGCACGCCCGGTGCCGGACCAGGCGGCGCCACACCGGGTACCACGCGCCGCCACGCCGCGGGACCCCGGACGGGGCACCACGACCGGATCCGACGACACCGCCCCACCGCGCCGCGCAGCCGCAGCCGCAGCCGCCGGCACCACTGCGGGCCTGCCGGACCGTACCGTCGCCGGCACCCCTGCGGGCCTGCAAGACCTGCCGGACCTGCCGGACCGCGAGCCCTGCGAGGTCTGTGCGGGCGGTCGTCCGTCCGTCCCGCGTGCCGTACGGGACTCCGGCCGCCCGCACGACTGCGACGGGCACGCCCCCGGGCGGGGCGACGAGCCGACGGCGCGGTCGCACGACGCGGCCGGGTGCGGCGGAGCGGCACCGGAGGAGCCGGTGAGCGCGCCCGGGGCGGTCATCACCCGCCGCCCCCTCGGCGGCGGCTCCGACCACCCGGACCCCGGCCGCCCCCGCCTCGGCGGGGCCGTCGCCCAGATCGCCCTCGGGCTCGTCTGCGCGGGCTACACGACCGGCGCGTCGCTCGGCTGGGGATCCCCCCGACTGGCCCTCTTCATGGGCGACTTCGGGCTCAGCGCCGCCGCGCTCACCGCCGCGGTCTCCTGCTTCCTCTACGGCCGCGGGCACCGCGGCAGCGCCCGCCCGGCCTGGCTGCTCTTCGCCTTCTCCTCCTTCATGGCGGCCGCGGGGAACGCCGTGTGGGGCTGGTACGAGGTCGTGCTCCGCACCGAGGTGCCGGACTCCTCCGTCGCCGACCTCTGCTTCTTACTCTTCGCGCCGCCCGCCATCGTGGGCCTCCTCGTCCTCGCCAAGAAGCCCGTCACCCGGGCCGGCTGGGTCTGTCTGGGGCTCGACGCCTGGCTCATCGGGGGCTCCCTGCTCACGCTCTCCTGGAGCCTCGCCCTCGCCCGCACCGCACACTTCGAGGGCGAGTCCGTCGCCCAGGCCGCCCTGTCGCTCGCGTACCCGCTGCTCGACATCGTGCTCGTCAGCATGGTCCTGGTCCTGCACTTCCGCCGCTCGCAGGCGAACCGCTCCGCGACCAACACCGCGATCGCCGCGCTCGCCCTGACCGTGCTGTGCGACGCCCTGTTCACCTCGCCGCTGCTCCGCGAGAACTACGCCTCGGGCCAGCTGCTCGACGCCGGCTGGTTCGCCGGCTCGCTGCTGCTCGCCTACGCGCCCTGGGGCGTGCGCCGACCGCCGGACAGCGGCGCGGCCACCACGCGCGGCCCCCGGCTCCACAGCCGCCCGGTCGCCGGCTCGCTCGCCGCCCTCACCCCGTACCTCGCCGCGGCGGTCTGCACCCTCGGCATCCTGTACAACGTCGTCGAGGGGCGCCGGCCCGACCGCGTCGTCGTCCTCACCGGCTGCACGGTCGTGCTCGCCCTCGTCGTGCGGCAGGGCATCATGCTCCTCGACAACATCGCCCTCACCCACGAACTGGCCCAGAAGGAGAACCACTTCAGGTCGCTCGTGCAGGGCTCCAGCGACGTCATCATGATCGCCGCGCCCACCGGGATACTCCGCTACGTCAGCCCGGCCGCCTCCGGCGTGTACGGACGGGACGCCGACGAGCTCATCGGCTCCGAGCTCTCCTCCCTCATCCACCCCGAGGACCTCGGCGCCGTCGTCCACGAGGTGCGGCGCTTCCTGGCCGCCTCGCCCGCCGAGGAGCCCACCACCCGCATCGAGTGCCGCTTCCGCTCGGGCCGCGGCGACTGGCTCAACGTCGAGTCGACCGTCAACCGCCACCAGGGCGGCCTGATCTTCAACAGCCGGGACGTCACCGAACGCGTCCGCCTCCAGGCCCAGCTGCAGCACAACGCCGAGCACGACCCGCTCACCGACCTGCCCAACCGGGCCCTCTTCACCCGACGGGTCCGGCAGGCGCTCAGCGGCCGCCGCTCCTCCGACCCCGGCACCGCCGTGCTCTTCATCGACCTCGACGGCTTCAAGGGGGTCAACGACCGCCTCGGCCACCAGGCCGGCGACGACCTCCTCGTCCAGGCCGCCCGCCGCCTCCACGACTCCGTACGGGCCGGGGACACCGCCGCCCGGCTCGGCGGCGACGAGTTCGCCGCCCTCATCCTCGGCGACGGAGGCCGCGACCGCACGGCCCGCCGGAACCAGGTCCAGGAGATCGCCGACCGGCTCCGGCTCACGCTCTCCCAGCCGTACCGCGTGGACGGCGGAAACGAGGTGCGGGTCGCCGCCTCCATCGGCGTCGCCTTCGCCGAGCCCGGCATCGAGGCCGGCGACCTGCTGCGCAACGCCGACCTGGCCATGTACCGGGCCAAGGCCGCGGGCAAGGACCGCGTCGAGCTCTACGCCCCCCAGATGCAGGCCGAGGTCGTCCGCAGGACCGAGCTGGCCGCCCGGCTGCGCACCGCCCTCCACGACGGCGAGTTCGCCCTGCTCCACCAGCCGGTCGTCGACCTCGCCACCGGCCGGATCTCCGCCGTCAGCGCCCAGGCCCGCTGGCGCTCCAGCCAGGGCATCCTCTTCACCCCGGCCGAGTACCTCCGGGTCACCGACGACGGCGAGCGCACCGCCGAGCTCGGCCGCTGGCTCTTCGAGGAGGCCGTGGAGCAGGCCGCCGAGCGGGCGGGAATCGGCCACCGTACGCCCGTCTCCGTCCGGCTCTCCGCCCGCCGCCTCCTGGACCGCTCGCTGCCGCTCGGCTCCGTGGAGTCGCTGCTCACCCGGCACGGGCTGCCGTCCGGCTCGCTGATCGTCGAGCTCGCCGACAGCGACCCCCGGAGCTCGCTCGACGAGCTGGAACAGCGTCTGGTCACCCTGCGCCGCCTCGGCGTGCGGATCGCGCTCGACGGATTCGGCAGCGGACATGTGGCGATCAACGCCCTCCGGCGGCTCCCCGTCGACATACTGAAGCTGGACCGGGGACTCGTCGAAGGCGTGGTCGAGTCGGCCCGGCTCCGCAAGATCACCCGCGGGGTGCTCCGCATCGCCGGCGAGCTCGGCATGCAGACCGTCGCCGAGGGCGTCGACGTCCCGGAGCAGGTCGTCGCCCTGCGCGCGATGGGCTGCACGCACGCCCAGGGCATGGCCTTCTCGGGTCCGCTCGACGAGTACCGGCTGCGCAGGGCCCTCGTACGGGACGAGTACCCGCTGCCCGGAGCGGTCCCCGTGCGTGTCGGAAACCGTCCCCCGATCCGCTCAAATAGTGAGACGCCTGTCCCACCCACTTGACAGTGGTGAGGGCGGAGAGGGAGGGTCAGTGACATGCGCACCCGAATTCTCGTACTTGGAAAGCGCGTCGGCTGAGGCAGGCCCCAGAGAAGGCCCGCCTGAAACGCACCCGACGCGCTCCCCTCGCTTGCCTCACGGCACGAGGGGTTTTTTGTTGCACCGGCTCACGCCAAAATCGTCCTAAACCCTCGCAAAAACCCTCTGCCTCGAGAAGAGATGCTGATGACCGAGCAGGCCACCGGGCACCATCCGCAGCCGCGGCCCCGTAGCGGCGCGCAGCCCGCCACCACCGTCGAGCACGTCACGGGTGCGCAGTCCCTCATCCGTTCTCTCGAGGAAGTGGGCGCCGACACCGTCTTCGGCATCCCCGGCGGCGCGATCCTCCCCGCCTACGACCCGATGATGGACTCGCAGCGGGTGCGTCACATCCTCGTCCGCCACGAGCAGGGGGCCGGCCACGCCGCCACCGGTTACGCCCAGGCCACCGGCAAGGTCGGCGTCTGCATGGCGACCTCCGGTCCCGGCGCGACCAACCTGGTCACCCCGATCGCCGACGCGCACATGGACTCGGTCCCGCTCGTCGCGATCACCGGCCAGGTCGCCTCGAAGGCGATCGGCACGGACGCCTTCCAGGAGGCGGACATCTGCGGCATCACGATGCCGATCACCAAGCACAACTTCCTCGTCACCAAGGCCGAGGACATCCCGCGGACGATCGCCGAGGCCTTCCACATCGCCTCCACCGGCCGCCCGGGCCCGGTCCTGGTCGACATCGCCAAGGACGCCCTGCAGGCGAAGACCACGTTCAGCTGGCCGCCGCAGACGGACCTGCCCGGCTACCGCCCGGTCACCAAGCCGCACGCCAAGCAGATCCGCGAGGCCGCCAAGCTGATCAGCGCCGCCAAGCGGCCCGTCCTGTACGTCGGCGGCGGCGTCATCAAGTCCGGCGCCACCGCCGAGCTGAAGATCCTCGCCGAGCTCACCGGCGCCCCGGTCACCACGACCCTGATGGCGCTCGGCGCGTTCCCCGACAGCCACCCGCTGCACGTCGGCATGCCCGGCATGCACGGTGCCGTCACCGCCGTCACCGCGCTGCAGAAGGCCGACCTGATCGTCGCCCTCGGCGCCCGCTTCGACGACCGCGTCACCGGCAAGCTCGACAGCTTCGCCCCGTACGCCAAGATCGTCCACGCGGACATCGACCCGGCCGAGATCGGCAAGAACCGCGCCGCCGACGTCCCGATCGTCGGTGACGCCCGCGAGGTCATCGCCGACCTGGTCCAGGCCGTCCAGGCCGAGCACAGCGAGGGCAACAAGGGCGACTACACCGCCTGGTGGAGCGACCTGAGCCGCTGGCGCGAGACCTACCCGCTCGGCTACGACCTGCCGGAGGACGGCAGCCTCTCGCCGCAGCAGGTCATCCAGCGCGTCGGCCAGCTCGCCCCCGAGGGCACGATCTTCGCGGCGGGCGTCGGCCAGCACCAGATGTGGGCCGCCCACTTCATCGACTACGAGCAGCCGGCCACCTGGCTGAACTCCGGCGGCGCCGGGACGATGGGCTACGCGGTCCCCGCCGCGATGGGCGCCAAGGCCGGCATGCCGGACCGCACCGTCTGGGCGATCGACGGCGACGGCTGCTTCCAGATGACCAACCAGGAGCTCACCACCTGTGCCCTGAACAACATCCCGATCAAGGTCGCCATCATCAACAACGGCGCCCTGGGCATGGTCCGTCAGTGGCAGACGCTCTTCTACAACCAGCGCTACTCGAACACCGTCCTGCACTCCGGCCCGGACGACATCCAGGCGAACAAGGGCACCCGCGTCCCCGACTTCGTCAAGCTCTCCGAGGCCATGGGCTGTGTCGCCCTGCGCTGTGAGGACCCGGCCGACCTGGACAAGGTCATCGCCGAGGCCAACGCCATCAACGACCGCCCGGTCGTGATCGACTTCATCGTCCACGAGGACGCCCAGGTCTGGCCGATGGTCGCCGCCGGCACCTCGAACGACGAGGTCATGGCCGCGCGGGGCGTCCGCCCCGACTTCGGCGACGGCGAAGACGACTGAGCGCGCAGAGCGAAAAGGAAGAGACCCAGACATGTCCACCAAGCACACGCTCTCCGTTCTCGTCGAGAACACGCCCGGCATCCTCGCCCGGATCGCCGCCCTGTTCTCCCGCCGCGGCTTCAACATCGACTCGCTCGCCGTGGGCGTCACCGAACACCCCGACATCTCCCGCATCACCATCGTGGTCAATGTCGAGGACCTGCCCCTGGAGCAGGTGACCAAGCAGCTCAACAAGCTGGTCAACGTCCTGAAGATCGTCGAACTCGAGCCCAGCGCTGCGATCCAGCGCGAGCTCGTCCTGGTGAAGGTCCGCGCCGACAACGAGACCCGCTCCCAGATCGTCGAGATCGTGCAGCTGTTCCGCGCCAAGACCGTGGACGTCTCGCCCGAGGCGGTCACCATCGAGGCCACCGGTTCGAGTGACAAGCTGGACGCCATGCTCAAGATGCTGGAGCAGTTCGGCGTCAAGGAGCTCGTGCAGTCCGGCACGATCGCCATAGGGCGCGGTGCCCGGTCCATCACGGACCGGTCCCTGCGGGCCCTCGACCGCAGTGCCTGAGAACCACCGCAGCGCCTGAACGTCATCGGAGGTCAACCGCCGGTCCGACCGGCGGTCCGACTGACGAGACCCGAAAACTTTCCTCCCGCACCCCGCCGTACGGTGGGACGCAACACCAGCACTTCAAGGAGAATTCCAGTGGCCGAGCTGTTCTACGACGCCGACGCCGACCTGTCCATCATCCAGGGCCGCAAGGTCGCGGTGATCGGCTACGGCAGCCAGGGACACGCCCACGCGCTGTCGCTCCGTGACTCCGGTGTCGACGTCCGCGTCGGTCTCCAGGAGGGCTCGAAGTCCAAGGCCAAGGCCGAGGAGCAGGGCCTGCGCGTCGTCTCCGTCGCCCAGGCGGCCGAAGAGGCCGACCTCATCATGATCCTGACCCCGGACCCGATCCAGGCCCAGGTCTACGAGGAGTCCATCAAGGACCACCTGAAGGAGGGCGACGCGCTCTTCTTCGGCCACGGCCTGAACGTCCGCTACGGCTTCATCAAGGTGCCCGAGGGCATCGACGTCGCCCTGGTCGCCCCGAAGGGCCCGGGCCACCTGGTCCGCCGTCAGTACGAGGAGGGCCGCGGCGTCCCGTGCATCGCGGCCGTCGAGCAGGACGCCACCGGCAAGGCCTTCGACCTGGCGCTCTCGTACGCCAAGGGCATCGGCGGCACCCGCGCCGGCGTCATCAAGACCACCTTCAAGGAGGAGACGGAGACCGACCTGTTCGGTGAGCAGGCCGTCCTCTGCGGTGGCACCGCGGCTCTGGTCAAGGCGGGCTTCGAGACCCTGACCGAGGCCGGCTACCAGCCGGAGATCGCCTACTTCGAGTGCCTGCACGAGCTGAAGCTCATCGTCGACCTCATGTACGAGGGCGGCCTGGAGAAGATGCGCTGGTCGGTCTCCGAGACCGCCGAGTGGGGCGACTACGTCACCGGCCCGCGGATCATCACCGACGCCACCAAGGCCGAGATGAAGAAGGTCCTCGCGGAGATCCAGGACGGCACCTTCGCCAAGGAGTGGATGGCCGAGTACCACGGCGGCCTGAAGAAGTACAACGAGTACAAGACCCAGGACGCCAACCACCTCCTGGAGACCACCGGCAAGGAGCTGCGCAAGCTCATGAGCTGGGTGAACGACGAGGAGGCGTAAGCCTTCGGGCGAGGGGCCGGACACCGTGTCCGGCCCCTCGCCGCATCGTTGGACACCCCGTCCAACCACGGACGGGTGATCCTTCCAACGAGGCGCATGAACAGCGCCGATGCACCACTACACTTCTCAACAACATCGCGTCTGGCCCACAGCGTCGTGCGCTTTCACGCGGCAAGCCCCCTCCACCGCCTGCGGCCGTCGGGACGGCCGTCCGCACTGCCTCTGTGAGGACTCACGTGAGCTCGAAACCTGTCGTACTCATCGCTGAAGAGCTGTCGCCCGCCACCGTCGACGCCCTGGGCCCGGACTTCGAGATCCGGCACTGCAACGGCGCCGACCGCGCCGAGCTGCTCCCCGCCATCGCCGATGTGGACGCGATCCTGGTCCGCTCCGCGACCAAGGTCGACGCCGAGGCCATCGCCGCGGCGAACAAGCTGCGGGTCGTCGCCCGCGCCGGTGTGGGTCTGGACAACGTCGACGTCTCCGCCGCCACCAAGGCCGGCGTGATGGTCGTGAACGCCCCGACCTCGAACATCGTCACCGCCGCCGAACTCGCGTGCGGTCTGCTCGTCGCCACCGCGCGCAACATCCCGCAGGCCAACACCGCCCTGAAGAACGGCGAGTGGAAGCGCTCGAAGTACACGGGCGTCGAGCTCAGCGAGAAGACCCTCGGCGTCGTCGGCCTCGGCCGCATCGGCGTCCTGGTCGCCCAGCGCATGTCCGCCTTCGGCATGAAGATCGTCGCGTACGACCCCTACGTGCAGCCGGCCCGCGCCGCCCAGATGGGCGTGAAGCTCCTCGCCCTGGACGAGCTCCTCGAGGTCGCCGACTTCATCACCGTCCACCTGCCGAAGACCCCGGAGACCATCGGTCTCATCGGCGACGAGGCCCTGCACAAGGTCAAGCCCTCGGTCCGCATCGTCAACGCCGCGCGCGGCGGGATCGTGGACGAGGCCGCGCTGTACTCGGCCATCAAGGAGGGCCGGGTCGCCGGCGCGGGCCTCGACGTGTACGCGAAGGAGCCCTGCACGGACTCCCCGCTCTTCGAGCTCGACCAGGTCGTCTGCACCCCGCACCTCGGCGCCTCCACGGACGAGGCCCAGGAGAAGGCCGGCATCGCCGTCGCCAAGTCGGTGCGCCTGGCGCTCGCGGGCGAGCTGGTCCCGGACGCGGTCAACGTCCAGGGCGGCGTCATCGCCGAGGACGTGAAGCCGGGCCTGCCGCTCGCCGAGAAGCTCGGCCGGATCTTCACCGCCCTCGCGGGCGAGGTCGCGGCCCGCCTCGACGTCGAGGTGTACGGCGAGATCACCCAGCACGACGTGAAGGTGCTCGAACTCTCCGCGCTCAAGGGCGTGTTCGAGGACGTGGTCGACGAGACCGTGTCGTACGTCAACGCCCCGCTGTTCGCGCAGGAGCGCGGTGTCGAGGTGCGCCTGACGACGAGCTCCGAGTCGCCCGACCACCGCAACATGGTCACCGTGCGCGGCACGCTCTCCGACGGCCAGGAGGTCTCGGTCTCCGGCACGCTCGCGGGCCCGAAGCACCTGCAGAAGATCGTCGCGGTCGGCGACTACGACGTGGACGTGGCGCTCGCCGACCACATGGTCGTGCTGCGCTACGAGGACCGCCCGGGCGTCGTCGGCACGGTGGGCCGGATCCTCGGCGAGGCCGGTCTGAACATCGCGGGCATGCAGGTGGCGCGCGCGGAGGAGGGCGGCGAGGCGCTCGTCGTCCTCACCGTGGACGACACGGTCCCGGCCGCGGTGCTCACGGAGATCGCGGAGGAGATCGGCGCCACCTCGGCCCGCTCGGTCAACCTGATCTGACGCCCCCGGCACTTCCCGTACCCGGTCGCTAGACACTCGTCTTACACAAGTGTCTAGCGACCGGGTACAGTGCTGTCATGGGACACAAGGAAGACCTCCTCGAAGGCGCCAAGCGCTGCCTCCTGGAGAAGGGGTACGGGCGCACCACGGCGCGCGACATCGTCGCCGCCTCGGGCACCAACCTCGCCTCCATCGGCTACCACTACGGCTCCAAGGACGCCCTGCTCCAGCAGGCCTTCCTGGCCCTCACCGAGGAGTGGGGCGAGCAGGCCGGGGCGGCGGGCACGGCGGGCGCCGAGGCGCTGCCGGCCGATCCGTACGAGCGGTTCCGCGCCGTCTGGGAGCAGGTCATCGCCGCGGCCGGGGCGAGCCGCCCGGTCTGGAAGCTCCAGACCGAGGTGGTCACCCGCATCGACGACGACGAGAAGCTCCGCGAGGCCATCAAGGAACCCCAGCGGGAGGGCCGCCTCGGGATGGCCGAGGGCTTCCTCGGCATCGACCCGGAGGCCGACCCGGAGAAGGCCCGGGTGGCGGGACTCCTCTGCCAGGCCCTGGCGACCGGCGTGATGATCCAGTGGATGGTGGACCCGGAGACGGCGCCGAGCGCGGACGACCTGACGGAGGGGCTCAAGGTGCTGATGGGGGAGCGGGGCTGACCTGCCCGTCGGGCCTCACGCCCCCTTGCGGAAGCGCTCGCTCAGCCGCCGGCCCAGGGCCGGGGTGACGCGGCCCGACGGCGGGTCCTCTCCCAGGGCCCGGGCCAGGTCGACGGCGTACAGGTCGACCGCCGACTCCGCGAGGTCCGCCAGGCTGCCCGCGGCGTCCCGGCCGCGTCGCCGGCCGAGCAGCAGCAGGCCGACGCCGACCCCGGCCGCCGGCCACCACTGGATGCCGAGGCACAGGTAGAGCAGGCCCCAGCCGCTCTGTGCGGAGGCGCTCGTCAGTGCCTGCCGTGCCGCGATCAGGTCGCCCCGGCAGGGTTCCGGCAGCACGATCCACAGCCGGGGCCAGGTGAACGGGAAGTCGAGTCCGTACTGACCGTGGACCCGGACCCCCACGGCGCGCAGCCGGTCGCCGATCCACGTGGGTCTGGCCGGCTCGGTGAGCGCGACGGCGTTACGGGCCTCCACATGGGCGGCCTCGGCGGCCGCGGGGCCGTGCTCGACGGCGTCCGCCTCGTCGTTCCACCGGGCCTTGCGCCGCCGGACGAGCCGGCCGACCAGCCACTCCGGGCCGGCTGCCAGCCAGACCCTCTCCACCAGGGAGCCGAGCCCCCGCGCAAGGAGTCCGACCGCCGCTCCGACCAGCAGGAGCGCCACCGCGAGGAGCAGGGCCGACACGGGGCGCCGGTCGTAGCGGGCCACCAGGTCCTCGGCGGCGCCGCTCAGCCGCCGCCAGTCGAGGGCGTGCCGGTGGCCGAGTACGGACGCCGTCGCGGCGAGTGCGGTGAACAGCGCACCCGGCAGGGCGAGGAGCTGCACCCAGCGTTCGGCGAGGCTCTTGCCGAGCGCGGACAGGAGGGTGTTCATCCGAAGGTGAACGGCTCGTCGTACACGGCGCATTCGGGCAGCGGGGCACCCGGTCTGCGGTCCTCGACCCGCGAGCACCGCCCACCCGGGCAGGTGTACGAGCCGGCCGGTGGCGGCGCGGCCTCCTGGCCCGGGAAAGGGGTGTACGCCCGCGGTCGCGCCGGCATGCCCAGGCGTACGCGGACCGCCTCGAGGACCGCAGCCGCCGGCCGGGTTCCGTCCCGCAACTCGGCCAGGATCCGCTCCAGTTCGGCCGACCAGCCTTCTTGCCTCGCGTCCGCGCGCAGGTCCGTCAGGTCAGTGCAGAACCATGTCAGCTCGTGAGCGTCCTCGACGGTGTTTTCCACGCTTTCCTCCCCCTCGCCCGACCTTCACGGAATAGTCTCATCGTCCGATCGGGAGAGTCATGAATTCGGCACGTTCCATGGGAAGTTGGGTGCGACTTGACCATCAGAGATCTCGCCTTGGAGATGGAACAACTGCTCGCCACTTTGTACGAGAGCGGCGATCCGGCGCTCCTGCGGGAACCGGAGGCACAGCGGCTGGCGGACCGGCTGTACTACGCGATCGACTGGTACGCCCCGGCCGAGGCGGCTCAGGGCGCGCGGATGTTCAACGTCGCACTCCTGTTGGCGGGCTTCCACTGGCACCGCTGCGAGAACTTCGAGGAGGAGATCTCGAAGGAGGACGCGAGGCGCGCCACCTTCCTCTACAAGATGGTGTGCCAGGTGGCGCCGCACCTCGTCCCCGAGGTCATCATGAACGTCTATGTGGAGACCGGGGACCCCGTGGCCGGCCTGAGGACCGACAACCCACTGCCGGCCTACACACAGCTCGGCGTCAACCTGCTCAAGGAGGCGGAGGCGACGGGGGATCCGCGGCTCCTCGACGACGCCGCCGAGATGTGCCTGCTCGCGGTGCGCGCGAACCCGCGGGAGGACGTGGTGAAGGCGGAGGCACTCATCACGCTCGGGAACGTCCTCACCCGCAGATACGAGTTCCTGGGCGAGGAGGACGACCTGGAGCGCGCCTTCATCGTCACGCGCATGGCGGAGGAGCTGATCCCGGAGGGCGACCCGTGCCGCCTGAAGTTCTGTTCGGGGCTCGGGCACATCGCGATCCGGGAGTTCCAGCGCACGGGGAACCCCGACTCGCTCGACGAAGCGGTCCGGGTCCTGCGCGAGGGCGTGCGCGGAGCCTCCGAGGACGACCCGCTCCGCGGCGCCGTCATGACCAACCTCACCGCCGCCCTGACCGCGCAGTACGAGGCCGTCGGCCGTTTCGACGCGGCCACCGAGGCGCTGCAGGCGCAGTTCGAGGCCGTGGGGAACACTCCTGAAGACCATCCCGATCTGCCGAGCCGCCTGGTGAACCTGGCGGGCCTCGTCCTGGGCCACCCCGGCGAGATCACGGCGGAGTCCGACCGGTACGACCTGGCGATCGGCATGCTCGACAAGGCCCTGTCCCTGCTCCCTGACGGCCATCCCGACCGACCGGGTTGCCTGCACACCCTGACCCAGGCGTACGAAGCCCGGTTCAACCTGACGAACGAACCGCGCGACCTGCTCGCCGCCGCCGAGGCGGGCGTGTCGGCGGTCGAGGCCAGTGCGGTCGGTCACTACCGGCGGCCGATGATGCTGAGAGGGTTCGCCCACTCCCTGAAGGCCTTCGTCGACCGCTTCCCGGATTCCGGCGGGCTGCTCGACACGGCCGTGGCGGCGCTCCACGAGGCCGATGCGCTGCTTCCCGGGAATCACCCGGATCGCGCGGACGTCCTCAGCGAACTGGGGTTCATGCTGCGGGACCGGTTCGGGACCGGCGGCGACACCGCCGACCGTGACGGCGCCGTCCGGGCTCTGCGCGGGGCATCCGCCGTCCTCTCCGCACCGGCCCGGACCCGGGCACGGGCGGCCTCGGCGGCGGGGGACATCCTCGCCGGGGCCCAGGACTTCGCCCGCGCCACCGGCTTCTACGCCCTCGCCCTCGAGCAGCTCGAACTGACCGCCTGGCGCGGTCTGGAGCGCGCCGACCGGGAACGCCTGATCGCGTCGTTCCCCAGCCTGGCCGCGAACGCGGCGATCTGTGCCGTACGAGCGGGGAAGCCGAAACGCGCGGTGAAACTGCTCGAACAGGGCCGCGGCATCCTGCTCGCCCAGGCCCTGGAGACCCGCACCGACCACTGGGAGCTGCGCGACCGCGCCCCGGAACTCGCCGACCGGCTCGAACAGGTCCTCGACGAACTGGAGCGGTTGCCCGACAGCCCGTCCCGCACGGCGGGATGGGAGCCGGAGGACCGCCGCCGGGCCGACGAACGCCGCGCCGCCCTGGCCCGGCAGCGGGAGAAGCTCCTCAAGGAGATCCGTGCCCTGCCGAAAATGAAGGGCTTCCTGCGGTCACCGTCCTTCGCGACCCTGCGCGCCGCCGCCGCACGCGGTCCCGTGGTGCTGCCCGTCGTGAGCACGTACGGCTGCTCCGTCCTCCTCCTCACCGAGGCTGGGGTGGAGGTGATCGAGCTCGAAACGAGCGCCGAGGAACTGGCGGAACGGGCCGTTTCCCTCGTCATGGCCCTCGACCCCGATCATTCGCCGCTCAAGGCGCGGAGGACGGTCCTGGACACCCTGGCCTGGCTGTGGGACACGGTGGCCGAGCCGGTCCTCGACGCACTGGGCCGTACGGAGCCGATCGGGCCGGACGGAGACCGGACCCACGTGTGGTGGTGCCCCACCGGGATCTTCTCGCAGCTTCCGTTGCACGCCGCCGGGCACCATCGCCCCGACGGCGGCGGCGACACGGTGCTCGACCGGGTCGTCTCCTCCTACACACCGACCCTGCGGGCTCTGCTCCACGCCCGTGGCCGGCGCCGGCCGTCCGCCGGACCGGACGGCCGGGGCCTCATCGTCTCCATGCCCTCCACCCCGGGCGGCCGGGACCTCCCCGCCGCCGCGGACGAGGCCCGGGCCCTGCGTCGGCGCCACCCGAACGCCCTGCTCGTCACCGGCCCCGCCGCCACCGCGCCGATCGTGCTCGAAGCGCTCGCCGGCTGCTCCTGGGCGCACTTCGCCTGTCACGGCACGCAGGACCTCGCGCAGCCCTCGCGCGGCGCGCTCATTCTGCACGACGGTTCCCTGACGCTGCGGGACATCGTGGGCCTCCGGCTGCCGCGCGCGGAGTTCGCGTACCTCTCCGCCTGTGAGACGTCACGCGGCGGGTTCGTCCTGGCGGACGAGGCGATCAGCCTCGCCTCCGCCGTCCAACTGGCGGGCTTCCGGGATGTCGTCGGCACGCTGTGGTCCATCGACGACACCCTCGCACCGGTCGTCGCGGACCTCGTGTACGAGCATCTGTCCCGGCAGAGCGCCCCCGATCCGGCGGCGGCCCTGGACGGGGCGCTGCGCGCGGTGCGGGCGCGGCATCCGCACGCCGTGGCGAGCTGGGGCTCGTACGTCCACGTCGGCCCGTGACGGACGGTACCGGTCAGAGCCGGGCCGCCTTCAGCGCCATGTGCAGCAGCAGGCGGTCCTCGCCGGCGTCCAGGTCGAGGCCGGTGAGTTGTTCGACGCGGGAGAGGCGGTAGTAGAGGGTCTGCCGGTGGATGCCCAGGGCCGCCGCCGTGCGGCCCGCCTGGCCCGCGTGATCGAGGAACACCTCGGCCGTGCGGGCCAGTTCCGTGTGCGCCGGGGTGAGCAGGGCGCGGACCGCCGGGTCCGGCTCGGCCGGGGGCAGGGCGGTGAGCAGCCGGTACGGGCCGATGGCCGCCCACTCGGCGAGCGGGCCGAGGTGCGGCTGGGCGTTCGCGGTGCGGGCCGCCGCGGTGGCCTCGCGCCAGGAGACGTCCAGGTCCGCGAGGCCCCGCCGGGGAGTGGCGACGCCCGTGACGGCGGCGTGCCCCGCGGAGCCGCGCAGCCGGGTCGCCGCGGTGGTGGCGGGGGAGAGGTTGTCGGCCGACCGGAGGCGTACGAGTGCCGCGAGGGCGCGGGGAGCCCCGCCTTCGCCGGGGGCCGCACTCCCGGCCGGGGGGCGGGCCGTCGGCCGCCACGGCAGAGTGCACAGGGCCGCCGCGCCCGGGACCGTGCGCGGGGACGGCGCGTCCTCGTCGGGCCACGGCGCCAGGCACACCACCGTGTGGAGGCCCTCCGCGTCCGGGCCGAGGGCGGTGCGCAGGGCGGTGAGGGCCATGTCGTACTGCCAGCCGCGGTCCGCCGTCAGCGCGGCCCGCAGCTCCCGGGAGAGGTCGGCCCCGGCACGCTCCTCGTCCGCCAGCAGGTCGCCGATGCGGGCGGCGACCTCCATCGCGGCGGTGAGCTGCGCGTGCGAGGGTCCCGGCTCGGCGTCGAGCAGCCATACGTACCCGAGGACGACACCCCGATGGCGTACGGGAAGGCAGATGCGGTCCCGGAAGACGCCCGCGTCCGGGGCGGCCGGGATGCGGACCGGGCCGGTCGCCCGGGTGATGCCGAAGCCCTCGAACCAGGCGCGGACCGCCGGGGAGGACTTCCGGGTCAGGATCGAGCGGGTCCTGACCGGGTCCATGGCGCTGTCGTCGTCGCTGTCGTGAGCCCCGAAGGCGATCAGCCCGAAGTCGCGGTTCTCCAGCGTCGCGGGGGTGCCGAGCAGCGCCGAGATCTCGTCGACCAGCTCCTGGTAATCGCCCTTCACGGCGACATTCTCGCACCCGCCGCCGGGCCTGTCAGACAGATGTATGAGGGGCGGGCCACGGATGCGTGACAGCTGTAGATGGCGGACGATCGGAGCGATCCATAGGTTTCACGGTGGTTCTCCGTGCTGTTCCCGGTTCGTTCCCTTGATCCGGTTATGGCCCCGTCCTACCTTTGCCTTTTGGAGGTGCCCCGTGCTGGGTCCCGTGATCCTCGCCGCGTCGCGCAGCGACAAGATGCGCCGTCTCGTTTCGGCCGCCCCCGGGACCAAGCAGGTCGTCGCCCGCTTCATCGCCGGCGAGACGGTCGACGACGTCGTCCCGATCGTCTCCGAGCTGAGCGGCCGCGGCCTGGAGGTCACCCTCGACGTCGTCGGTGAGGACATCACCACCGTCGAGCAGTCGTACGCCGCCCGGGACGCCTACCTGGAGCTCATCGGCCGCCTCAAGGAGCTGGGCCTCGGCGAGCGCGCCGAGATGTCCGTGAAGCTGTCGATGTTCGGCCAGTCCCTGGAGAACGGCCACGAGCTGGCCCTCGCGAACGTCCGCCCGGTCGTCGCGGCCGCCGCCGAGATCGGCACCACCGTCACCCTGGACGCCGAGGACCACACCACCCTCGACTCGATGTTCGCCATCCACGAGGAGCTGCGGAAGGACTTCCCGCAGACCGGCTGCGTCATCCAGGCCTACCTCTTCCGCACCGAGGACGACGCCCGCCGCCTCGCCGCGAACGGCTCCCGCGTCCGGATCGTGAAGGGCGCCTACAAGGAGCCCGCCTCCGTCGCCATCCAGGACAAGCCCGAGATCGACAAGGCGTACGTCCGGATCATGAAGATCCTGATGGACGGCGAGGGCTACCCGATGATCGGCTCGCACGACCCGCGCCTGATCTCCATCGGCCAGGAGCTGGCCCGCCGCGCCGGGCGCAAGCTGGACGAGTACGAGTTCCAGATGCTGTACGGCATCCGCAGCGAGGAGCAGAACCGTCTCGCCGCCGAGGGCCACCGCATGCGCGTCTACACCGCGTACGGCACCGACTGGTACGGCTACTTCATGCGCCGCCTCGCGGAGAAGCCGGCCAACCTCCTCTTCTTCGTCCGCTCCATCCTCACCAAGGGCTGAGCCCACCTCTCACAAGGAGTATCGAGACTCATGGACGCTGTCACCCAGGTCCCCGCTCCGGTCAACGAGCCGGTGCACAGCTACGCCCCCGGTTCCCCGGAGCGCGCCCGTCTGGAGACCAAGCTCAAGGAGCTGGCCGAGAACCCGCGCGAGCTGCCGATGACCATCGGCGGCGTGAAGCGCCTCGGCGGCGGCGAGGAGTTCAAGGTCGTCCAGCCGCACAACCACAAGGCCGTCATCGGCACCTTCCGCGGCGCCACCCAGCAGGACGCCCAGGACGCCATCGACGCCGCCCTGGCCGCCGCCCCGGCCTGGCGCGCGATGTCCTTCGACGACCGCGCCGCGATCATCCTGCGCGCCGCCGAGCTGCTTGCCGGCCCGTGGCGCGAGACGCTGGCCGCGTCCACCATGCTCGGCCAGTCGAAGACCGCCCAGCAGGCCGAGATCGACACCCCGTGCGAGCTCGTCGACTTCTGGCGCTTCAACGTCGCGTACGCCCGCCAGATCCTCGCCGAGCAGCCGCCGGCGAACTCCCCCGGCGTGTGGAACCGTCTGGACCACCGCCCGCTCGAGGGCTTCGTCTACGCGATCACCCCCTTCAACTTCACGGCCATCGCGGGCAACCTGCCCACCGCCCCCGCCCTCATGGGCAACGTGGTGGTCTGGAAGCCGTCCCCGACGCAGACCCACTCCGCCGTGCTCCTCATGGAGCTCCTGGAGGAGGCCGGCCTGCCGAAGGGCGTCATCAACCTGGTGACCGGCGACGGCATCGCCGTCTCCGAGGTGGCCCTGAACCACCGCGACCTGGCCGGCATCCACTTCACCGGCTCGACCAAGACCTTCCAGCACCTGTGGAAGACGGTCGGCAACAACATCGAGAAGTACCGCTCGTACCCGCGGATCGTCGGCGAGACCGGCGGCAAGGACTTCGTCGTCGCGCACCCCAGCGCCGACCGCGCCGTCCTGAAGACCGCGCTGAACCGCGGCTCCTTCGAGTTCCAGGGCCAGAAGTGCTCCGCGTCCTCGCGTGCGTACATCCCGGCCTCGATCTGGAACGACGGCTTCAAGGAGGAGTTCGCGGCCGAGATCGACGGCATCAAGATGGGTGACGTCACCGACCTGTCGAACTACATCGGCGCCGTCATCGACGAGCGTTCGTTCGCCAAGAACAAGGCGGCGATCGACCGTGCCGCGGCCGACCCGAGCTGCACGATCATCGCCGGCGGCACCTACGACGACTCGGTGGGCTACTTCGTCCGCCCGACCGTCATCGTCTGCGACGACCCGGAGAACGAGGTCTTCAAGGCCGAGTACTTCGGCCCGATCCTCGCGATCCACGTCTACGAGGACGACAAGTACGACGAGATGCTGACCCAGATGGAGTCGGTCTCGGACTACGCCCTCACCGGCTCGGTCATCTCCGGCGACCGTGCGGCCGCCGCGTACACGATGGAGAAGCTCCGCTTCGCCGCGGGCAACTTCTACATCAACGACAAGTCGACCGGCGCCGTCGTCGG
This sequence comes from Streptomyces vietnamensis, assembly GCF_000830005.1. Lineage (NCBI taxonomy): Bacteria > Bacillati > Actinomycetota > Actinomycetes > Kitasatosporales > Streptomycetaceae > Streptomyces > Streptomyces vietnamensis. The sequence goes on from NZ_CP010407.1 coordinate 5,929,105, forward strand.
CCAGCAGCCCTTCGGCGGCGGCCGCGCCTCCGGCACCAACGACAAGGCCGGCGCCCCGCAGAACCTGATGCGCTGGACGCTGACCCGCGCCATCAAGGAGACGCTGGTCCCGCCGACCGAGTACGGCTACCCGCACATGGGCTGAAGCCCCTCCGCCGCGTGAGCGGCCCTGATCACCGCCCCCCTCCTCTACCCCCAATTGAGGACGGGGGCGGTTCTCATTCCCCCGCGCGCCGCTTCAGGAAGTCGCCGATCAGCTCCGCGATCGCCGGCGCGTGCGTCTCCAGGGCGAAGTGGCCCGTGGGCAGGAGGTGGATTTCGGCGTCCGGGAGGTCGCGGCGGAAGGCCTCGGCGCCCGCCGGTACGAAGACCTGGTCGCCCTCGCCCCAGACGGCGAGGAGGGGGACCCGGCTCGTGCGGAAGTACTCCTGGAAGGCCGGGTAGAGGGCGAAGTTGGAGCCGTAGTCGGCGATCAGGCCCAGCTGGATGTCGTCCTGTCCCTCGCGGGCCATCAGGGCGGCGTCGTGGTGCCAGGCGTCCGGGCTGAGCAGGTCCCGGTACTCGGCGGGGACGCCCGTCTCGTACTGCCACCGGATGCCGTCGAGGGAGCGGATGGCGCGGACCGGCGCCTCGGTCTCGGGGGTGCGCTCCTCGATCAGGGCGAGGACGGGGGCCCAGGCCTCGGCGCCGAGGCCCTCCTCGTACGCGTTGCCGTTCTGGGTGACGATCGCGGTGATCCGCTCGGGGTGGGCGAGGGCGAGGCGCAGGCCGATGGGGGCGCCGTAGTCCTGGATGTAGAGCGCGAACCGGTCCAGGCCGAGGGCCTCGGTGAACTCGGCGGTGAGTGCGGCCAGTTCGGCGAAGGTGTAGTCGAAGTCCGGGGGTGTCGCGCTGCGGCCGAAGCCCAGGTGGTCGGGGGCGATCAGCCGGAGGGGGGTCCCCCCGCTCGAGCGAAGCCGAGAGTGGGGGAGGTCGGCGAGCAGGGGGATCAGGTCGCGGAACATGTGCGAGCTGGTGGGGAAGCCGTGCAGCAGGAGCAGCACGGGGGCGTCGGCCGGGCCGGCCTCGCGGTAGGCGATCTCGTGGCCCCGGACGGTGACGGTGCGGTGGTGGGTCGGCAGTACGGACATCGTTCCCTAACCCCTCATGTGTCGATGACTGGTTATGACTCAATCAGGGTGGAGGTAACCTGTCAATGGTTGGTGAGGGGTTAGGGTGGATGGATGACCGTGAGGATCGCGCCCACCCATGAACTCGGTGCCGCCCGGCTCCGCTCCGTACGCGAGATGCTCGACACCGCCTTCGAGGGCGACTTCTCCGACGACGACTGGGACCACACCCTCGGCGGCGTCCACGCCTGGATCGAGGACGAACGGGGCATCGCCGCCCACGGCGCCGTCGTGCAGCGCCGGGCGCTCCACCGGGGCCGCTCGCACCGCGTCGGATACGTCGAGGGGGTCGCCGTCCGGGACGACCGCAGGCGGCAGGGGCTCGGCGGTGCCGTGATGGCCGAGCTGGAGCGGGTCATCGACGGGGCGTACGCCTTCGGGGCGCTCGGCGCCTCCGACGAGGGGGCCGCGCTCTACCGGGCGCGCGGCTGGCAGGTCTGGGCGGGGCGGCTCGAAGCGCTCGGGCCCGGGGGGATCGTCCACCTCGCCGAGGAGGAGGGCTTCGTCTTCCTGCGCCCGGCCGGCGACCGGGTCCTGCCGGACCCCGCCGCCCCGCTGGTCTTCGACTGGCGGGACGGCGACGTGATGTGAGGGGCCGTCAGGTGCGGTTGTTCTGGCGGGCGCGGCCCGCGGCCGTCTCCAGGTGGGAGGTCCAGACGGCCGAGAACATGGACACGAGGGCGATCGTGATCGCCAGCCCGCCCGTGCCGAGCACCCCGATGAAGAACGCCGCCAGCGCACCGCCCACCAGGACGCACCAGGCCGCGAGCACCGCCTTGCCCCGGCGGCTCAGGAACAGCCACTGGTGCGGGGCGGCCGGCGGCTTGTCGACGGCGCCCTCCGGTCCCGCGGTCGCCGCCCGGGGCCGCTTGAAGTAGCCGTACACCAGCCACTCCCCGCACAGTTCCCAGCCCTCCGGCGTGAGTTCGTCCAGGACGCGGCCCTTCCGGCGCCCGGCGATGATCTCGCGGCGGTACTCCCAGCGCAGCGCCGACCCGGGCGTCCGGCGGCAGACGAACCGGCCGATCGCGTCGAGCGACTCCACCTCCCAGCCCTGGTCGCCGTGGACGGCCAGCATCCGGCGGTCGTTGAAGATGTCGGCGGTCCAGGTCCAGTTCTCCGCGCGCTCGTCCGGCTCGCCGGGCGCGGGCGCGAGGCCGCCGAGCTGCGCGGCGAACGCGGCGGCCGGGCCGAACTCCTCCTCCGGGGCCGTGCCCGTCTCCACGAGGTGGGCCCGCAGGTCCTCGACGGTCGCGGCGATCTGCTCGTCCGGCACGTGCGCGGCGCGCAGCGATTCGGAGAGCTCGGCGAAGTAGGCGTCGGTGGTCATGGTGTCGTTCCCCCTGGACTGAGCATGGTCTGTACGGCGCGGTGGAAGGTCAGCCACGCCCCGCTCTCGGCGGTGAGCCGCTCGCGCCCGAGGGGCGTGAGCCGGTAGTAGCGCCGTCCCGGGCCGCGCTCGGCGGCGCGGAACTCGGCCTCCACCAGGCCGGCCTCCTCCAGGCGGTTCAGGACGGGGTAGAGCGTCCCGCCCTTGATCTCGCCGAGGCCCGCCTCGGCGAGCGCCTTGGCGATCTCGTACCCGTAGCTCTCCCCGTCGGTCAGGCGGGAGAGGACGAGCAGGTCGAGGACTCCTTTGAGCCAGCTGGATCTGCGGTCTGCGGCCATGTGCACATCACACCACTACCTAGGTAGGAATGCAATCTATATAGGTCTACGCAGTCACCAGCATCTTTCCGAGGTTCTCGCCGCGCAGCATCCCCAGGAAGGCGTCCACGATGTGCCCGAAGCCCTCCACCACCGTCACGTCCAGCGGCAGCGCCCCGCTCCGCAGGTGCGGGACCGCGAGGTCGTACAGCTCCTCCAGGGCGTCCATGTGGTTGCGCACCAGGAAGCCTTCGAGCCGGATGCTCTTGCCGACCAGGTCGAAGAGGTTGCGCGGGGCCGGCGGGGGAGCGGAGAGCGAGTGGTACTGGCCCACCGCGCCCACCCAGGCGATCCGGCCGTGGTCGCGCAGCGAGGCGATCGCGGCCTCCAGGTGCTCGCCGCCGACCCCCTCCAGAACCGCGTCGACACCCTCCGGGGCCGCCTTCGCGAGCAGCTCCGTCACCGGCCCGTCGTGGTAGTCGAAGGCCGCGTCGAAGCCCACCTCCTCCGTCAGGTACGCCACCTTGCGCGCCGAACCCGCGCTGCCCACCAGGCGCCCCGCGCCGAGCAGCCGGGCGAGCCGCCCCGCCGCCGTGCCCACCCCGCCGGCCGCCGCCGACACGAACAGGTCCTCGCCCGGCTCGAGCCGGGCGATCCGGGTCAGGCCCACATAGGCCGACAGGCCCGTACCGCCGAGCAGGCTGAGATGGGCCGCGAGCGGGACCCCGGGGCCGAAGTCCGGGACCGGGCGGACCTCGTCAGGGGCGACCAGGGAGTGGGTGCGCCAGCCCTTGCGGTGCAGGACGAGGTCGCCGGGGCGCAGGGACGGGGTGCGGGAGTCGAGCACCCGGCCCAGGGTGCGGCCCTCCATGGGGGCGTTCAGGGTCCACAGCTCGTCGCTGTCCATCGCCTCGCGGTGGTACGGGTCGACGGACCACTGGAGGTTCTCGACGAGGGCGGTGCCCGGTCCGGGGGAGGGGACGGGGGACTCGACGAAGGCGAAGTGGCCGGGGGTGGGGAAGCCGTGGGGGCGGGCGGTCTGCTGGACGGTGATCATGGTGTCGTTCGTCATGCGACAGAACGTAGGAAGGAATCCGGCCGTCGGGCAGAGGGTTGCCCTCATGGAACGGACCGATCCATGAATGTCACTCATACTCCGAGGTGGGAGCCCACGTGACCGATCTCGCGCCCCGCGAGCTCCGCGTCCTCGTCGCCGTCGGGAGCGAGGGCGGCTTCTCGGCCGCCGCCGCCCTGCTCGGCATGACCCAGTCGGCGGTCTCCCATTCCGTCCGCGCGAGCGAACGCAAGCTCGGTGCCGTCCTCTTCGACCGCGGACGGAACGGGGCGAGCCCGACCGCGGCGGGGGAGCGGGCCCTCGGGCACGCCCGGCGGGTGCTGCGGCTCCTGGAGGTGATGGCCGCGGAGGTGCGGGGTGCCTCCCAGGGGGACGGGAGCGTCGCCGGACCGCTGCGGATCGCCGTCTTCCGCAGTGCGGCGCTGCATCTGCTGCCGCGCGCCCTGGAGCGGCTGACGGCCCGTCATCCGGGGATCGTGCCCGAGGTGCGGATCGTGCGGGAGGTGGGGCCGGGCACGGCGGGTGAAGTCCTGGGCGGGCGGGCGGACATCGCCGTCGCGACCATCGGGACCACGTCCCCGGTGCCGCCCGGCCTCGTCGGGGGCGTCCTCCTGGAGGAGGGGTACGCGCTCGTCCACCCGGCCGGGCATCCGGCGCCGCGCACGCTCCCGCTGGTCGACTGGGCGGAGAACTGCACCTCGTACACCCGGGAGTGGTGGGCCGCCCAGGAGTGGCTGCCGGCGGCGACGGTGGAGGCCGAGGACGACGGAGCGGTGCTCTCGATGGTGAGCAGTGGTTTCGGGATGGCCGTGATGCCCGAACTGTCGCTGATCGGAGCACCGCCCTCGGTGGAGATCACCGATCTCGGGATGGCGCGCCCGACCCGGTCCGTCGGCTATGTCACCACCCCTGAGCTGGCGAAATCCCTCGCCGTGCGGTCGCTGATCCGTGAGCTTCGGACCACGGAGGGCTGATCGCCGTCTCAGATAGTAGGAAGTCCGAGTAATTGTGGAGACAGATGAGGAGGCCTCCCTTAGCTTTGTAGAAGCCGAACGTCTCGCTTCATCAAGCGAATGGCGGTCGAGAGCGCGACGCCCTGTGCAGGCAACCCCTGCGGCGGCGCTCCCCGCCCCTTCCGGCGCCTTCGATCACAAGCTGATCTCCGCACATCCGGATCACCAATGATCTCAAGGAGTCGATCCCTCATGGCCGCTCAGACCGCCCGCCGCGTCCGCCACTCCGTCAACCGTCCCAGCGACGAGGCCCGCCAGAACGCCGCCGCCGCCCTCCAGCGCGCCCTCGACCGCCGTGACAACGGCGGCTCCACCGGCCACTGACGTCCACCTCGTCCCCTGTCCGTTCGTCCACATGGTGGACGTAACGTGTCAGACGATGGGACGAAGAGTAGGGTGCCGACATGTCTCACAGCATCAATCTCGCAGTCATTCCCGGCGACGGCATCGGCCAGGAGGTCGTGGCCCAGGGCCTCAAGGTCCTCTCGGCCGTCCTTCCCCAGGACGTGAAGCTGGAGACCGAGGAGTACGACTTCGGCGCCAAGCGCTACCACGCCACCGGTGAGACCCTCACCGACGCCGACCTCGACTCCCTCAAGCGGCACGACGCCATCCTGCTCGGCGCCATCGGCGACCCGTCGGTGCCGTCCGGCGTCCTGGAGCGCGGCTTCCTGCTGAAGCTCCGCTTCGCCTTCGACCACCACGTGAACCTGCGTCCCTCGAAGCTGCTCCCCGGCGTCGCCACCCCGCTCGCCGGGCAGCCCGAGATCGACTTCGTCGTGGTCCGCGAGGGCACCGAGGGTCCGTACACGGGCAACGGCGGCACCATCCGCAAGGGCACCGAGCACGAGGTCGCCACCGAGGTCTCGGTCAACACCGCCTTCGGTGTCGAGCGCGTGGTCCGGGACGCCTTCGCCCGCGCCCAGGCCCGCCCGCGCAAGAAGCTGACGCTGGTCCACAAGAACAACGTGCTGACCTTCGCCGGCCACCTCTGGACGAACATCTTCAACAAGGTCGCGGCCGAGTTCCCCGAGGTCACGACCGACTACCTGCACGTCGACGCCGCGACGATCTTCCTCGTCACCGACCCGGCCCGCTTCGACGTCATCGTCACCGACAACCTCTTCGGCGACATCATCACCGACCTCGCCGCGGCCGTCTCCGGCGGCATCGGCGTCGCCGCCTCGGGCAACATCAACCCGAGCGGCGAGTTCCCGTCCATGTTCGAGCCGGTCCACGGCTCCGCGCCGGACATCGCGGGCCAGGGCAAGGCCGACCCCACGGCCACAGTCCTCTCCGTCGCCCTCCTGCTCCGCCACCTCGGCTACGAGGCCGAGGCCGCCCGGGTCGAGGAGGCCGTCGCGGCCGACCTCACCGAGCGCGGCGACAGCGTCCGCACCACGGACCAGATCGGCGACGCGCTCGCCGCGCGAGTAGCGAGCTGACCCGCGCCGACTGACATCAGCAGCAGCCGCCGGGTCGCACTCAGCGCCCGGCGGCTGTCCTCTGCGCGGCCCCGGGCGTTCCCCCCGAACTCCGGACCGCGTTCACCCGTTTTCCGCACCGGCCCCCACGGGCGATAATCGAACGTGGGGCCGCGGCATACGGGCATGCCCGACGCCGCCTCGTCGGGGACAGCCGTCCCCGACGGCGACGTGCGCGCGCGGTCCTCCCCATCACAACCGGTGAAGGACACGCACTCATGACGACGCCCACCATCGAGCTCAAGCCCTCCTCCAGCCCGCTGTCCGCCGCGGAGCGCGAGGCGATCCTGGCCAACCCGGGATTCGGCCGCCACTTCACCGACCACATGGTCACCATCCGGTGGACCGAGGGCCGCGGCTGGCACGACGCCCAGCTCGTGCCGTACGGTCCGCTCTCCCTGGACCCCGCCACGAACGTCCTGCACTACGCGCAGGAGATCTTCGAGGGCCTGAAGGCCTACCGCCGCCCCGACGGCTCCGTCGCCACCTTCCGTCCCGACGCCAACGGCCGCCGTTTCCAGCGCTCCGCGCACCGCCTCGGCATGCCCGAGCTGCCCGTCGAGACCTTCGTCGAGGCCTGCGACGTCCTCGTCCGGCACGACGAGGCCTGGGTTCCGGCGCACGGCGGCGAGTCCTCGCTCTACCTGCGTCCGTTCATGATCGCGACCGAGGTCGGCCTCGGCGTCCGCCCGGCCAACGAGTACCTCTTCGTGGTCATCGCCTCCCCGGCCGGCCCGTACTTCCCCGGCGGCGTGAAGCCCGTCTCCATCTGGGCCTCGGAGGACCGCGTCCGCGCCGTCCCCGGCGGCATGGGCGACGCCAAGACCGGCGGCAACTACGCGGCCTCCCTGCTCGCGCAGGCCGAGGCGGCGGCCAAGGGCTGCGACCAGGTCTGCTACCTCGACGCGGTCGAGCACAAGTGGGTCGAGGAACTCGGCGGCATGAACCTGTACTTCGTGTACGGGAACAAGATCGTCACGCCGACCCTCACCGGCTCCATCCTGGAGGGCATCACCCGCGACTCGCTCCTGCAGCTCGCCAAGGACCTCGGCTACGAGCCCGAGGAGGGTCGCGTCTCCATCGACCAGTGGCAGGCCGACAGCGCGAACGGCACCCTCACCGAGGTCTTCGCCTGCGGCACCGCCGCCGTCATCACCCCGGTCGGCACGGTCAAGTCCGCCCGGGGCGAGTGGCAGCAGTCGGGCGGCGAGCCCGGCGAGGTCACGATGAAGCTGCGCGAGGCGCTGCTCGCCATCCAGACCGGGAAGTCCGAGGACGTCCACGGCTGGATGCACGAACTCGGCAAGCAGTAACTACTCCGTCGCCGCCAGGGCTTCCGGGGCCGTCTTCACGGTCTCGGGGGCCCTGTTCGGCGTCAGGACGGCGTACAGCGCGCCGCCCACGATCCCCGAGAACACGAAGCTGCAGTCGATCCCGCCCGTGAGTGCGAGCAGCGGCCCCTCGTAGAGGGGCGTCGACACCGCGGCCAGGCCGACCGCCGCGCCGACAGCCCAGGAGACGGTGGCGCGCGGGTGCCAGCCCGCCGCGTACCAGTAGATCCCGCCGCGCGAGCGGTTGTTGAAGACCTGGAGCGCCTCCGGGTCGTACACGCCGCCGCAGCGCGCGTGCCCGATCAGGGTGATCACCGCCCACGGGGTGCCGATCGCGGTGAGCAGCAGCACGAACGAGGTCATGGCCGTCTGGGCGTCCGAGGCGAAGTGCCCGGCGAAGACGAAGGCCGTGGAGACCGCCGCGACCACGAGGGTGGCACGCGCGCGCGTGGCCTTCGGCAGGATCGCGTCGAGGTCGAGCCCCATCGAGTACAGCATCAGACCGGCGTTGCCGACGGAGCCGGCGCTGGCGGCGATGAGCAGCGGTACGAGGTACCAGACGGGCGACGCCGCGACGAGCGGGCCCGCGTAGTCCAGGCCGCCGCGCGCGGCCAGGGCGGTGAAGGTGCCGAAGAGCTGCGGGACGAGCAGGCCCACGCTCAGGCCCAGGCAGGTGGCCCGCCACACGGTCTTCGCGCTGTACCGCTCGGGGGAGACGTACCGGGTGTAGTCGCCGAGCAGGGTGATGAAGGCCACCGGTCCGCTGAGGCCCGCCGCGACGGCGGAGAGCAGCCAGGTCGGCCAGAAGGAGCCGAGCAGGTACGGGGTGTCCGGCACCGCCGCCGTCGTGAAGTCCCCGGCGTACGCGCACAGGCCGATGGCGAGGAGCACCGTCATGCCGATCGCGAGCGCCTTGCTCAGCTTGAGCAGCAGCCGGTAGCCGTACACCGCGCCCACCACGGTGCAGGCGGCCAGGACCGCGTAGACGGTGGCGTGGGCCGCGCCGCCGGTCGGCAGGCCGATCAGGCGGGCGAGTGTGCCCACCATCACGTCGCCGCCGATCCAGAGGGTCAGCGCGGTGTAGCCGAGCGAGAGCAGCAGCCCGACCACGGAGCCGACGAGCCGGCCCCGGACGCCGAAGAAGGCGCCGGAGGAGGTGGAGAGGTTGGTCGCGGTACGGAGGGACACGAGCGCGAGCGGGGCGGTGACCGCGACGCCGACGAGGGTGCCGGTGATCACGGAGGTCACCGAGGCCCAGAAGCCGAGCCCGAAGGAGACCGGCAGCCAGCCGAAGACGATCACCCCCAGACAGAGGTTGGATCCGAGCAGGATCGAGACGAGGTCGCGGGGGCCGCTGGTGCGTTCGGCCTCGGGGATGGTGTCGACTCCGCGCTGTTCTATCGGCATGAGGACTCCCTCGGGGGCGGGTGGGGGACTTTTAGAGCGGCGCTCAATGTGACCTACGCCTGTCGGCGACGTCAATGCTTGGAAGCGGACGTCTCAACATTTAGAGTGTCGCTCAAACGTGTCGCAATTGCAGGAGGTGTTTGGGGCGTGAGACTGACCCCCACGGAACGCGACCGGCTGCTTCTCTTCGGTGCCGCCGAGCTCGCCAGGGCCCGCCGGGCCCGGGGCCTGCGGCTCAATGTGCCCGAGGCGACCGCGCTCATCGCGGACACCGTCTGCGAGGCGGCTCGCGACGGCAAGCGACTCGCCGAGGCGATCGAGGCGGCCCGCTCCGTCCTCGGCCCCGACGACGTCCTGCCCGGCGTCGCCGACGTGGTCACCGAGATCCACGTCGAAGCCGTCTTCGACGACGGCTCGCGGCTCGCGGTCGTCTCCGCCCCGATCGGCGGGGGCGGCCTGGGCGCCGGGGCACCGGGCGCACTGCTCCCCGGCCCCGCGTACGAGGAGATCGAGCCGGCGCTCGTCGTACGCGTCCACAACACGGCGACGGTCCCCGTGAGCGTCACCTCCCACTTCCACTTCTTCGAGGCCAACCCGCGCCTCGACTTCGACCGGGCCGCCGCCTACGGCATGCGGCTCGCCATCCCGGCCGGAGCCTCCTTCCGCTTCGACCCGGGCGGCGAGGCCGAGGTCGGGCTCGTGCCGATCGGCGGCGCCCGCGTCGCCATCGGCTTCGCGGGCCTGGTCGACGGCCCGCTGGACGCGCCCGGCGCGAAGGCCGAGGCCCTGCGGCGCGCCGCGGCCTGCGGCTACCTGGGAGTTCCGTCCGACAAGTCCGACGAGGAGGACGACTGATGGACCCGTACGAGTACGCATCCGTGCACGGCCCGCGCGCCGGCGACCGGGTCGTCCTGGGCGACTCCGGACTCGTCGTCCGCGTCGAGTCGGACTCCCAGAAGCCCGGCGACGAGTTCCTCGCCGGCTTCGGCAAGACCGCCCGCGACGGCCTCCACCTCAAGGCCGCGGCCGTCCGCGAGACCTGCGACGTCGTCATCAGCAACGTCCTGGTGATCGACGCCGTGCAGGGCATCCGCAAGGTGTCCATCGGCATCCGCGAGGGCCGCATCCACGCGATCGGCCGGGCCGGCAACCCCGACACCCTCGACGGCGTCGACGTCGTCGTCGGCACCGGTACCTCGATCGTCTCCGGCGAGGGCCTCATCGCCACCGCCGGCGCCGTCGACACCCACGTCCACCTGCTGTCCCCCCGGATCATGGAGGCCTCGCTCGCGAGCGGCGTCACCACGATCATCGGCCAGGAGTTCGGCCCCGTCTGGGGCGTCGGCGTCAACTCGCCGTGGGCCCTCAAGCACGCCTTCAGCGCCTTCGACGCCTGGCCGGTCAACATCGGCTTCCTGGCCCGCGGCTCCTCCTCGGACCCGGCGCCGCTCGTCGAGGCCCTGGCCGAGGGCGGTGCCTCGGGCTTCAAGGTCCACGAGGACATGGGCGCCCACACCCGCGCCCTCGACACCGCTCTGCGGGTCGCCGAGGAGCACGACGTCCAGGTCGCCCTCCACTCGGACGGCCTGAACGAGTGCCTGTCGGTCGAGGACACCCTCGCGGTCCTGGAGGGCCGTACGATCCACGCCTTCCACATCGAGGGCTGCGGCGGCGGACACGTCCCCAACGTCCTGAAGATGGCGGGCGTGCCGAACGTCATCGGCTCCTCCACCAACCCCACCCTGCCCTTCGGCCGCGACGCGGTCGCCGAGCACTACGGGATGATCGTCTCCGTCCACGACCTGAAGACCGACCTCCCGGGCGACGCCGCCATGGCGCGCGACCGGATCCGGGCCGGGACGATGGGTGCGGAGGACGTCCTGCACGACCTCGGCGCGATCGGGATCACCTCCTCCGACGCGCAGGGGATGGGAAGGGCCGGCGAGACCGTACGCCGGACCTTCGCCATGGCCGGGAAGATGAAGGCCGAGCTGGGCCCCCTGGAGGGCGACGGCGCGCACGACGACAACGCGCGCGTGCTGCGCTACATGGCCAAGCTCACCATCAACCCGGCGATCGCCCACGGCCTCGCCCACGAGATCGGTTCGATCGAGGTCGGGAAGATGGCCGACATCGTGCTCTGGCGGCCGGAGTACTTCGGCGCCAAGCCGCAGATGGTCATCAAGAACGGCTTCCCCGCGTGGGGGGTCGTGGGCGATCCGAACGCCGCCACCGACACCTGCCAACCGCTCGTCCTCGGGCCGCTGTTCGGCGCCCACGGAGCGACCCCGGCCGACATCTCCGTCGCCTTCGTCGCGCAGGCCGCCGTCGACCTCGGCTCCGACGCGATGCCGACCCGCCGCCGCCGGGTGGCCGTGCGCGGCACCCGTGGCATCGGCCCCGCCGACCTGCGGTTCAACTCCCGCGTCGGCGACGTGCAGGTCGACGGCCGGACGGGCCTCGTCTCGCTCGACGGCTCCCCGATCCGCTCCGAGGCGGCCGAGTCCGTCTCCCTCAACCGCCTCTACTTCCTCTAGGACTCATCGATGACCTTCCGCATGCCCGCCGAATGGATGCCGCACGAGCGCACCTGGATGGCCTGGCCCAGCCCCAACCCCACCTTCACCAACGAGGAGGAGCTCTCCGAGGCCCGCGAGGCCTGGGCCTCGGTGGCCCGCGCCGTCCGCCGCTTCGAGCCGGTGACGGTGGTCGTCGCCCCCGGCGACGCCGACTCGGCCGCCGCGCTCCTCGGCCCGGAGATCGACCTGGTCGAGCGCGAGCTCGACGACGCCTGGATGCGGGACATCGGCCCGACCTTCGTCACGAACGGCACCGAACTCGCCGCCGTGGACTGGGTGTTCAACGGCTGGGGCGCCCAGGACTGGGCCCGCTGGGAGCACGACTCCAAGATCGCCCGCCATGTGGCGGACGTGGCGGGGGTGAAGGTCCTCCCCTCTCCCCTCGTCAACGAGGGCGGCGCGATCCACGTCGACGGCGAGGGCACCGTCCTCCTCACCGACACCGTCCAGCTCGGCGCCGGCCGCAACCCCGAGTGGACGCGCGAGCAGGTCGAGCAGGAGATCCACGCCAAGCTCGGCACGACCAAGGCGATCTGGCTCCCGCACGGCCTCGCCGGCGACTACGGCCTGTACGGCACCCAGGGCCACGTCGACATCGTCGCCGCCTTCGCCCGCCCCGGCACGGTCCTCGTCCACAGCCAGCAGGACCCGGCCCACCCGGACTACGTGCGCTCGAAGATGTACGTGGAGATCCTGCGCGGCCAGACCGACGCGAAGGGCCGCCCGCTGGAGGTCATAGAGGTCCCGGCACCCACCGTCCTGAAGGACGAGGAGGGCGACTGGGTCGACTACTCGTACATCAACCACTACCTGTGCAACGGCGGCGTGGTGCTGTGCGGCTTCGACGACCCGAACGACGAGGTCGCGGCCGAGATCTTCCGCCGGCTCTTCCCCGAGCGCCACGTGGTCCTGGTCGACGCCCGCCCGATCTTCGCGGGCGGCGGCGGCATCCACTGCATCACGCAGCAGCAGCCGAAGGTCTGAGCGGGACAGGGGGTGAGGTAGAACATACGGGTGAGTACGAGTAGCAACCCGGCGCCCCACCCCCGCCGCCGCAACCAGGCAGCCCCGCCCCGGGAGGACGTGCTCGCCGCGGCCATGGACACGATCGCCGAGCGCGGGCTCGACGGGCTGACCATGGCCGGGCTCGGGCGGCAGGTGGGGATGAGCAGTGGGCACCTCCTCTACTACTTCCGCACCAAGGACGAGCTGCTGCTGCAGACCCTGGAGTGGAGCGAGGGGCGGCTCGGGGCCGAGCGCAGCGCGCTGCTGTCCAGGCCGGGAAGCGCGCGCGAGCGGCTCGACGGGTACGTCGACGTGTACGTGCCCGACGGGCCCCGTGACCCGCACTGGACGCTCTGGCTGGAGGTCTGGAACCGGTCGCAGAACGCCGACGACGACGCCCGCGCCCGGCAGGCCGCCATCGAGGGGGCCTGGCACCGGGACCTGGTCGCGATCCTCGCCGAGGGGGTCTCGCGCGGGGAGTTCCGGGCCGTCGACCCGGACCGCTTCGCCACCCGGATGCGGGCCCTGCTCGACGGCTTCAGCGTGCACGTCGCCGTCGGCATCCCGGGCACGGGACGAGAGCAAGTCCTCGCCCATGTGCGGGAGTTCATCGCCGAAACGCTGATCTCGCGACCGTAACGCACGCAAGTACTCCCGATCGTTGCGCGTTGCACCCTTGTTGCCCCCGCGTGATCTCCGGCACGGTTCCTGCCCATGGGACGAGAGCACTGGAAGAAGATCTGGGTCGGCTCCGCGGGCAACATGGTCGAGTGGTTCGACTGGTTCGTGTACGCGAGCTTCGCCACCTACTTCGCGGGGGCCTTCTTCCCCGAGGGCGACGACACCGCCAAGCTCATGAACACCGCCGGCATCTTCGCCGTCGGCTTCTTCATGCGCCCCGTCGGCGGCTGGCTCCTCGGCCGGGTCGGCGACCGCAGGGGCCGCAAGGCGGCGCTCACCCTCACCGTGACGCTGATGTCCGCCTCCGCCGTGCTGATCGCCGTCGCGCCGACGTACTCCGTCGCCGGGTACGGCGGCGCCGTCGTCCTCCTCCTCGCCCGCCTCCTCCAGGGCCTCTCCGTCGGCGGCGAGTACGCGGCCAGCGCCACCTACCTCACCGAGGCCTCCGCGCCGGAGCACCGCGGCTTCGCCTCCAGCTTCCAGTACGTGTCGATGACCGCCGGCCAGGTCCTCGGCCTCGGCCTGCTGCTCGGCCTCCAGCACACCCTGTCCGACGGGGCCCTGCACGCCTGGGGCTGGCGCATCCCCTTCGTCGTCGGCGCCCTCGGCGCGGCCGTCGTCTTCTACCTGCGCCGCACCATGCTGGAGACCGAGGTGTACGAGGAGGCCGGCGCCGCCCAGGCCGATCGCGGCACCCTCAAGGCCCTGTGGGCGCACAAGCGGGAGGCCTTCCTCGTCGTCGCGCTCACCATGGGCGGGACCGTGGCGTACTACACGTACACCACCTACCTCACCAAGTACCTGTCCAACTCCGCCGGACTGCCCAAGCGGACCGCCACCCTGGTCTCCTTCTGCGCCCTGATCGTCTTCGCCTGCCTGCAGCCGCTCGCCGGCCGCCTCTCCGACCGGATCGGCCGCCGCCCGCTGCTCATCACCTTCGCGGTCGGCTCCACCCTCCTCACCGTCCCGATCCTGGCGATGCTGGGGCACGCCGGGTCCTTCTGGCCGGCCCTCGGCCTCTCCCTCCTCGCGCTCGTCGTCGTCACCGGCTACACCTCCATCAACGCGTGTGTGAAGGCCGAGCTGTTCCCGACCGGCGTCCGCGCCCTCGGCGTTGCCCTGCCGTACGCGATCGCCAACGCCCTCTTCGGCGGCACCGCCGAGTACGTGGCGCTCTGGTTCAAGGACGCCGGCATCGAGTCGGGCTTCTCCTGGTACGTGGCGGGCTGCGCGGCCGTCTCCCTGGTCGTCTACCTCACGATGCGGGAGACCCGCGACATCGACCTGGGCCGCGTCGGCACCGCCGTGTCCGACCGGAAGCGAGATCAACTGCCCGTATCGTGAGACCGCCGTCCCGCTGAAACCGGACCTGTGTCAGACTTCCGGCGTGCTTGCTACCACGATGATTATCGGCAGCAGCGCGCCGGTCCGCAGTGGCCACTGAATCGCGGAACGACCCCCGCGGCAGTGGACACCGTGCCCCAGACCCGCGCGCAGACCTCTCGCACCCGCGAGGGGTTTTTTCGTTTTCCGGCCCCACCCACGCCGGAAGCGGACGACGCGTGAGAATGGGGGCAAGTGGATCCATACCTTCCGGAGCCACATCCGACAGGAGCCATCACAGCCATGACCACGGAGAACGCCGAGGGCTCGCGCCTCGACGACAGCTTCCATGTCTTCGACACGACCCTGCGCGACGGGGCGCAGCGTGAAGGCATCAACCTCACCGTCGCGGACAAGCTGACCATCGCCCGGCACCTCGACGAGTTCGGCGTGGGCTTCATCGAGGGCGGCTGGCCCGGCGCCAACCCGCGCGACACGGAGTTCTTCGCCCGCGCCCGGCAGGAGATCGCGTTCAAGAACGCGCAGCTCGTCGCCTTCGGCGCCACCCGCAGGGCCGGCGGCAAGGCCGCCGAGGACCCGCAGGTCAAGGCGCTCCTCGACTCCGGCGCTCCGGTGATCACCCTGGTCGCCAAGTCGCACGACCGGCACGTCGAGCTCGCCCTGCGCACCACCCTCGACGAGAACCTGGAGATGGTCCGCGACACCGTCTCCTACCTGGTCTCCCAGGGCCGCCGCGTCTTCGTCGACTGCGAGCACTTCTTCGACGGCTACAAGGCGAACCCGGACTACGCCAAGGCCGTCGTCAGTGCCGCGTACGAGGCCGGCGCCGACGTCGTCGTCCTCTGCGACACCAACGGCGGCATGCTGCCCGCCCAGATCCAGGCCGTCGTCGCCACCGTCATCGCCGACACCGGCGCCCGCCTCGGCATCCACGCCCAGGACGACACCGGCTGCGCCGTCGCCAACACCCTCGCCGCCGTCGACGCGGGCGCCACCCACGTGCAGTGCACCGCCAACGGCTACGGCGAGCGGGTCGGCAACGCCAACCTCTTCCCCGTCGTCGCGGCCCTGGAGCTCAAGTACGGCAAGCAGGTCCTCCCCGAGGGCGCGCTCGCCGAGATGACCCGGATCTCGCACGCCATCGCCGAGGTCGTCAACCTCACCCCCTCCACCCACCAGCCGTACGTCGGCGTCTCCGCCTTCGCCCACAAGGCCGGACTGCACGCCTCCGCGATCAAGGTGGACCCCGACCTCTACCAGCACATCGACCCCGAGCGGGTCGGCAACACCATGCGGATGCTCGTCTCCGACATGGCGGGCCGCGCCTCCATCGAGCTCAAGGGCAAGGAGCTCGGCGTCGACCTGGGCGGCGACCGCGAGCTCGTCGGCCGCGTCGTCGAGCGGGTCAAGGAGCGCGAGCTCAAGGGCTACACGTACGAGGCCGCCGACGCCTCCTTCGAGCTGCTGCTCCGCGAGGAGGCCGAGGGCCGGGCCCGCCGCTACTTCCGTACGGAGTCCTGGCGTGCGATCGTCGAGGACCGGCCCGACGGCATCCACGCCAACGAGGCCACGGTCAAGCTCTGGGCCAAGGGCGAGCGGATCGTCGCCACGGCCGAGGGCAACGGCCCGGTCAACGCCCTCGACAAGGCGATCCGGGTCGGCCTGGAGCGGATCTACCCGCAGCTCGCCAAGTTCGAGCTGGTCGACTACAAGGTCCGCATCCTGGAGGGCCGCCACGGCACCGAGTCCACGACCCGCGTCCTGATCACCACCAGCGACGGCAACGGCGAGTGGTCCACGGTCGGCGTCGGCGAGAACGTCATCGCCGCGTCCTGGCAGGCCCTGGAGGACGCCTTCACGTACGGCCTCCTCCGCGCGGGGATCGACCCCGCCGAATAGCCTCATATGTTCGCTTTGGTCCGGTTCGGGTAGCGTCGAACCATGAGGACCAGGGCGATGTCCACGGGGTCGGCCCTCGGCGGGCTGATCATGCTCCTGCTGCTGGTCCTGGCGCCCTTCGCGGGCGCCAGGGCCACGGGCGTGTCCGACGCGGCCGCCGCCCTGAAACAGGGCCCGGTGTACGTCGACCCCGGCGCCGCCGGCCAGCTCTCCACGGCCGACGCGAAGGCCCTCGCGCAGAAGATCAAGGACGCGGACAAGCCGCTCTTCGTGGCGGTGCTCCCCGCGAACGCGCAGTTCCCGCCCAAGGGCCTCATCGACAACCTGCGCGGCCAGACCGGCATCGCCGGCCTGTACGCCGTGCGCCTCGGAAACCGCTTCGACGCGGGCGTCGACCGGTCGGTGATGTCCCCGGCCGCCGTGGACAACCTCGTCACCTCCGTACGCGCGCCGGGCGCCGACGCCGCCACCGAGCTGAACAACTTCGTCGACCAGGCCCTGCCCGCGATGCGCGGCTCCGCCCCGGCCTCCTGGGGCACCGTCGGCACCGACTCCGGGGTCCCGGTCGCCGGGCTCGTCGTCCTCGGCGGTGTCGTCGTCGCGGGCGGCGCGGGCGCCTACGCCGTCGTCCGCCGCAACCGGCTCCGCAAGGAGGCCGAGGAGCGCGCCGCCCTCGACCGGCTGCGGGTCGTCGTCGACGAGGACATCACCGCCTTCGGCGAGGAACTCGAACGCCTCGACTTCCACCCCGCCGAGCGCGGCGCCGACGACGCCATGCGCGGCGACTACGAGCGCGCCCTCGACTCCTACGACCGGGCCAAGTCCCTCATGGGCTCGGTGACCCGCCCGCACGAGGTCCGCGGGGTCACCCAGGCCCTGGAGGACGGCCGCTTCTCCCTCGCCGTCCTGGCCGCCCGCCGCGAGTCCCGCCCGCTCCCCGAGCGCCGGCCCCCGTGCTTCTTCGACCCCCGCCACGGCCCCGCGACCGACGACCGCACCTGGACCCCGCCCGGCGGCGCCCCCCGCCAGGTCCCGGTCTGCGCCGCCGACGCGGCCCGCCTCGACGACGGCCTCGACCCCGCGGCCCGCACCGTCGACACCGACATGGGCCGCCGCCCCTACTGGGAGGCGGGCCCCGCCTACGGCCCCTGGGCCGGCGGCTACTTCGGCGGCGGCATGCTCCCCGGCCTCCTCGTGGGCACCGCCCTCGGCTCCATGCTCTCCACCCCGGCGTACGCCTCCGAGTACGGCGGCGGCGACTTCGGGGGCTTCCAGGGCGGCGACTTCGGCTCCGGCGACTTCGGATCGGGCGACTTCGGCGGCGGCTTCGACGGTGGCGGAGGCTTCGACGGCGGTGGCGGTTTCGACGGCGGCGGAGGGTTCTAGGGGCCTCCGGACGGGTGGACCGGTCAGACCAGCGGCTTCACCGACATCAGGAGGTGGCGGTGGGTGCCGTCGGGGCCGTCGGTGAGGAGGGCGCGCTGGCCCGGGCCCAGGAGGTGGAAGTGGACCTCGGGGGCGTCCAGGGAGCCCAGGGCGTCCAGGAGGTAGCCGGGGTTGAAGGCGACGGTCAGGGACTCCGCGTCCGTGAGGGTGGCGGGGAGGCGCTGGGAGGCCACGTCGTCCTCGTAGCCCGCCTGGAGGTGGAGGGCGGTGGGGGAGAAGGCCAGCTGGACCGGGCTGTCGCCCTCGGCGACGACCGCGACCCGCTTGACGGCCTCGGTCAGCGGGGCCCGCCCGGTGACCGCGAGGGCGTGCTCGCCGAGGGCGAAGAGCTTGTCGTGGCGGGGGAGGCGGCCGTCGAGCAGTCGGGTGGTGGTGCGGGTGCCGGCGCTCTCGAAGCCGAGGGAGCCGGCGTCGAGGGCGAGGCGGGCCGGGCCCGTGCCGGCGAGGGAGCGGGCGATCTCGGTGAGCCGGCGGGCCGGGACGACCACGTCGGCGCCCTCCGCGGGGGCGCCGTCCTCGGGCTTCCACTCCAGGGTGCGGACCGCGTACCGGTAGCGGTCGGTGGCGGCCAGCGTCATGGTGGTGCCGTCCAGGGCGAGCCGTATCCCGGTCAGGACGGGCAGCGAGTCGTCGCGGCCCGCGGCGACGGCGACCTGGCTGACCGCCGCGGCGAAGGCGTCCCCGTCCACGAGCCCGCGCACCTCGGGCAGCGCGGGCGCGGCGGGATAGTCGTCGAGCGGCAGCAGGGAGAGGCCGAAGCGGGCGTCGCCCGAGGTCACCGAGAGGCGGGCGCCCTCCACGGCGAGCTCGGTGGCACCCCGGGGAAGCACCTTGCAGATGTCGAGCAGACGCCGGCCGAGGACCAGCGCCCGGCCGTCGACGGCGGTGTCGGCCTCGACCTCGACGCGGGCCGAGGCCTCGTGGTCGAGGCCCGAGACGCGCAGGCTGCCGTCCGCCGCCTCCAGGAGCAGACCGCCGAGGACGGGCATGGGGGAGCGGGTCGGCAGGACGCGCGCGGCCCAGGCCACGGCATCGGTCAACACGGCGCTGTCGATACGGAATTCCATGCCGGCGACGCTAGCGGCCGCCACTGACAGAGGCGTTGACCTGCGGTTTCAGGCGTCCTTCGGCGAGGCCGGGCCGGAATCGCGTCGAACTCCGGTGAGCGGGAAGGAAATCGCGCCCTTGATCGTTCCTTCGTCCGGCAGTGACAGTCACGCACAGGGGGAGTGGAGCCATGGCCGACGTCCACGGCACGGTGGAGCCCGGATTCGAGTCCGTACGCGAGGTGTTCGCGGAGATCGCCGCGAACGAGGCCCGGGACGGCGGCGCCCAGCTCGCCGTCCACCACCACGGCCGGCTGGTCGTCGACCTCTGGGGCGGTGACGGCGTCGACGGGGACTCCCTGCTCGCGCTCTACTCCTCGTCCAAGGGGGCCATGGCCCTGATCGCCGCGCTCCTCGTCCAGGACGGCGTCCTGGACCTGGACCGCACGGTCGCCTCCTGGTGGCCCGAGTTCGCCGCCGAGGGCAAGGGCGGGCTCACCCTCCGGCAGCTGCTCGCCCACCGCTCGGGCGTGATCGGCGTGGACGACGGCTTCTCGATGGAGGAGCTCGCCGACGACCGCCGGATCGCCGCCCGTCTCGCGGCGCAGCGCCCCTTCTGGGAGCCGGGCACCGGCCACGGCTACCACGCCCTGGTCGTCGGAGCCCTCGTCGGAGAGGTGGTCCTGCGGGCCACCGGCCGGACGATCCAGGAGATCTACGAGGAGCGGGTCCGCGTCCCGTACGGGCTCGACTACTACCTCGGGCTCCCCGAGGAGCTCGAACCCCGGTTCCGTACGGCCCTGCCGCTGCTGCCCACCCCCGCCCAGCAGGAGTTCCTCGCGGCGAACCCGATCGCCCCCGACAGCCTCATGGCCATCGCCTTCAACCTCCACGCCGACCCGCCGTTCGACAATCCGGCCTACGGCAACTCCCCTGCTGTGCGGACGAAGGCCCCGCTCTCCGGCGGCGGCGTCGGCACCGCGCGCGGCCTCTCCCGGATGTACGCGGCGATCGCGGGCGAGCTCGACGGCCGGCCGCCGCTCCTCGCCCCCGGGACCCTGGCCGAGTTCGCCCGGATCCACTCCCGGGGCACCGACCTGGTGACCGGCGGGGAGAACGCCTTCGGCCTCGGTTTCGTCCCGCTGGCCACCCGCCACCCCTCGCTCGGCCCCGGCGCCGTCGGCCACAGCGGGGCCCCCGGGTCCCAGGCCTTCGCCGACCCGGCGACCGGCCTCGCCTACAGCTACGCCCGCCGCCGCTTCGGCTTCATGAGCGGTCCCGGCGCGCCCGAGAACGGCCGGCTGATCCCGGCCGTGGTCGAGGCCGCCGCTGCCCTGTAGGTCCAGAAACGCCGAGCGCCCGCCTCCGCTGATGCTGCGGAAGGCGGGCGCGCTCGTGTGTCCCGTACGGGGGAAGGATCAGGCGGCGTTCTTGATCGCGGAGATGTCGAAGTTCAGCTTGACCTTGTCGCTGACCATGACGCCACCGGTCTCCAGGGCCGCGTTCCAGGTCAGGCCCCACTCGGAGCGCAGGATCTCGGCGGAGCCCTCGAAGCCGACGCGCTCGTTGCCGTAGACGTCCGTCGCGGTGCCGTTGAACTCCAGGTCGATGGCGAGCGGCTTGGTGACGTCCTTGATGGTCAGGTCGCCGGTGATCCGGTACTTGTCGCCGCCCAGCTGCTCGGCGCCCGTGGAGCGGAAGCTCATCAGCGGGAACTGCTCGGCGTCGAAGAAGTCGCCGCTGCGCAGGTGGCCGTCGCGGTCGCCGATGCCGGTGTCGATGGAGGCGATCTTGACGTCGATCGAGGCGGTGGAGGCGCCCGGGTTCGAGCCGTCGAGCTTCAGCGAGCCCTCGTGCTCGGCGAAGGTGCCGCGGACGTTGGTGACCATCGCGTGACGGACGGTGAAGCCGATGCTGCTGTGCGCCGGGTCGATGGTGTAGTCGCCGGTGAGGGCGGCGAGGGCCGGGTCCACCGGGAGGGTGGCGGTGGCGATGGCGGACTCGTTGTTCTTGCGGCCGAAGAGACCCATGACGTGCTCCTTGTCGGTGTTTGTTGAACCTTCAACGAGAACGACTGTAGCCCTATTCCGTTCAACATTCAACATCTGGGGAAGTTGTTCACCCGAACGGCGCCACGGCGACGCCGACGCCCTCTGGCGGACGCGCGTAGAACTACGGCACGATCTCCCTGCGCGACCGGATTCACCGGCTCCACCGGCTCCACCGGCACCATCCGCGCTACCCGCGTCACCGGCTCCACCCGCGCCACCGGCGCCATCTGCACCACCGCGCCACCGGCACCACCTGCACAGCCGTCCCCACCCGTCACGGTCACCAGCAGGAGGCAACCCCGTGAAGCTCCGCTCCGTCCTCACCGCACTCGGCCTCGTCCTCGGCGCCCTCTTCGCCCCCGGATTCGGCGCCCTCTCCACCGCCACCGACGCCCACGCGGTCACCAAGATCAGCCACGCCACCGCGACCTCGATGTTCCGCTCCTCCGGGATCACCTGGTCCTCCTCCGGCAACTGCTCGGACCGCAACAACCCCACCTGTACGTCCTTCGAGCAGCTCAACCTCGCCACCGCCCAGGGCGCCCAGACCCTCAAGAGCGCCAGCGGCTGCGCCCTCAACATCACCGGCGGCACCGAGACCGGCCACGCGAGCGGCACCTACTCGCACTGGAACGGCTACAAGCTCGACTTCAGCAAGTACACGTGCCTCGGCAGCTACATCAAGAACACGTTCACCTACATCGGGCTGCGCGGCGACGGCGCCCCGCAGTGGAAGTCCGGCGCGGGCAACGTCTACGCCGACGAGGGCAGCCACTGGGACGTGACCTTCTACAACTGCGGCGGCTGCTGACCGACTTGGACTAACCGGAGGGGGTTGTTGGACTGGCGGGGCCGTCCGCGGACGATCTCGTTGACGGTGATCCGTCACCCGGGCCAACTAGTGCGCATGTCGCACCCACATCCCTCCGCCCCCTCCGCGGCGCGGCGGCTGCGCACGGCCTGTGCGCTGGCCGCCGCCGGCTCCGCCGTGCTCGCGCTGGCCGGCCCGGCCGGCGCGAGCACGCCCGCCGAAAGCGCCACCGCCACGGCCGCCGCCACAGCCACCGAAAGCGTCGCCGAGAACGCCGCCGTCATCGGCTCCGACCAGCTCTCCGTCGCCGTCGCCGAGGACTTCCCCCGCGTCCTCTCGTACACCGACCGCGCCAGCGGCGCCCGTCTCCTCGGGAGTACGGCCCCGGTCACGCAGGTCGTGCTCAACGGCACCGCCCACGCCGTCCGGGCCACGGGCGCCCCCGTCCTGACCGCCGACTCCGCCGCGTACACCCTCGCCTTCCCCGACCTGCCCGGCGTCGAGATCGACGCCCGGCTGAGCGTCGACGGCCGGACCACCACCTTCAAGGTGACCGCCGTCCGCGACACCGAGGCCTTCCGCGTCGGCACCATCGACGTCCCCGGCCACGACCTGGTCTCCGTCGGCTCCGCGGACACCGGCGCCGCGACCGCCTTCACCCGGCTCGACCCCGACTCCACCCGTACCGCCGACGTCTTCGCCAAGGTCGTCGACGCCACCGCCGCCGACGCCAACCCGGTCGGCGCGAGCTACGCGATCGTCAACACCGGGCAGCTCGCCGCCGCCGTCGAGTCCAACTCCTCCTACGACAAGCCGTCCGGCCCGAGCGCCCGGGACGGCGCCCGCTTCTGGCACCAGGCCCGCAAGAACGGCACCGAGACCCGCGTCGGCGTCTGGTCAGGCCAGTGGACCTACCGCGGCGCCGGCGCCCCGCAGCCCGAGACCGGCGACAACCTGCCCTGGGCGAAGGTCGTCGTCACCCCCGACGCCAACGCCGACGGGGCCGTCGACTGGCAGGACGGCGCCGTCGCCTTCCGCACGATCGGGATCAAGGCCCCCGGCAGCGACCAGACCCCGAACCGGGTCGTCGCCCACATCCCCTTCAACTTCGCCTCCCAGGCCACCCACCCCTTCCTGCGCACCCTGGACGACGTCAAGCGGATCTCGCTCTCCACCGACGGACTCGGACAGTTCGCGCTGCTCAAGGGGTACGGCTCCGAGGGCCACGACTCCGCCCACCCCGACTACGGCGGCAACTACAACAAGCGCGCCGGCGGCCTCGCCGACCTCAACACCCTCCTGCGCGAGGGCAGGAAGTGGGGCGCCGGCTTCGGCGTGCACGTGAACGCCACCGAGTCGTACCCCGAGGCCCACCACTTCAGCGAGACCCTCGTCGACAAGACGAAGCCCGGCTGGAACTGGCTCAACCAGAGCTACTACATCGACCAGCGCCGGGACGTGAACAGCGGCGACCTCGCCCGCCGCTTCCAGCAGCTCCGCGACGAGACCGACCCCAACCTGTCGATGCTCTACATCGACGTCTACTACACGCACGGCTGGATCGCCGACAAGACGATGCAGGCCGTCCAGGCGCAGGGCTGGAACGTCGCCACCGAGTGGGCCGACAAGTTCGAGCGGGCCTCCCTCTGGTCCCACTGGGCCAACGACCTCGACTACGGCGGCGCCACCAACAAGGGCCTCAACTCGAAGATCATCCGCTTCATCCGCAACGGCGAGAAGGACGTCTGGAACAACCACCCGGTCCTCGGCCAGACCGCCCTCGTCGACTTCGAGGGCTGGACCGGCGAGACCGACTGGAACGCCTTCTCCGCCAACATCTGGCAGCGGAACCTCCCCGCCAAGTACCTCCAGCAGCAGAAGATCACCCGCTGGAACGGCGACGACATCACCTTCACCGGCGGCGTCCGCGGCACCGTCGAGAACGGACGCCGCACCTTCTACGAGAACGGCCGCAAGGTCCTCGACGGCGACGGCTACCTGCTCCCCTGGGACGGCGGCAAGAAGCTCTACCACTACAACAAGTCCGGCGGCACGACCAGTTGGGCCGTCCCGGCCGGCACGCGCACGTACACCGTGTACAAGCTCACCGACAACGGGCGCGTGAAGACCGCCACCGTGCGCCCCTCCGGCGGGCGGATCACCCTCGACGCCGTCGCAGGGCAGCCCTACGTCCTCTATCCCGACAGCGCCCCCGCGCAGACCGCCCCGCGGTGGGGCCAGGGCACCCCGGTGAAGGACCCCGGCTTCAACGACGCCAAGCTCGGCGCCTGGACCAAGGCCGGCACCGTCGCCCGCGACACCGACGACCAGGGCCGCAACAGCGCGAAGCTCTCCGGCACCGCCACCGCCTCGGTCCGCCAGCAGATCACCGGCCTCACCCCCGGCAAGCGGTACACCGCCTCCGCCCTCGTCGAGGTCGAGCCCGGGAAGACCCGCCCCACCACCCTGTCCATCGGCGGCCAGGAGGTCACCGTCGAGCGCTCCCCCCTGGAGAACCAGGTCGCCGCCTCCGACTGGAACGGCACCCGCCTCCAGCGCGCCAAGGTCACCTTCACCGCACCCGCCGACGGCTCCGTCCCGCTGCGGATCCAGGCCGCGAGCGGCAGCCCGGCGACCGTCCGCATCGACGACGTACGGATCGTCGCCAACGACCCGGCGACGAAGGCGGGCACGGCCGCGTACGAGGACTTCGAGGCCGTCGACCAGGGCTGGGGCCCCTTCCTCAAGGGCGACGCGGGCGGCACGACCGACCCGCGCACCCACATCGCCCAGCTGCACGCCCCGTACACCCAGGCCGGCTGGAACGGAAAGCCGATCGACGACGTCATCGGCGGCGCCGAGAGCCTCAAGTCCCACGACGAGAACAGCGGCCTCGTCTACCGGACCGCGCCCTGGACCGTCCCGATGAAGGACGGCCACAGCTACCGCGTCGAGTACGACTACCAGTCCAGCCACGCGGGCGCGTACGAGTGGGTCACCGGCTACGACCGCACGAACGGCAACGGACCGGCCGTCGAGACCCGCCGCACCCCGATCGGACAGCAGCGGACCACCGGGCACTTCGCCGAGACCGTCACCGTCGGCTGCGGCGACACCTGGACCGGCCTGCGCAAGCGCGAGGACGCCCCGGAGGGCGCCGACTTCGTCCTCGACGGCTTCACCGTCACCGACCTCGGCCCGGCCGCCGAGCGCACCGCCTGCGGCACGCTCACCGTCAGCGCGCCCGAGACCCTGGAGCCCGGCCGCCCGAACCAGGTCACGGCTACCTTCTCCAACGACGAGGCCGCCGACGTCACCGGCGCCCAGGCCGTCCTGACCCTCCCCGAGGGCTGGACCGCCGAACCCGCCGCGCCCGTCGCCCTCGGCACGGTCGCACCGGGCGCGCAGGCCACCGCCACCTGGCAGGTGACACCGCCCGTGGACGCGGCCTACCAGCCGTACCCGCTGGGCGCCTCCGTCGCGTACGGGATCGGGGGAGGGGACCGGAAGCTCACCGCCGCCACGACCGTCCGCACCCTGCCCCCGCCGCCCACCGCCGACAGCTGGGCCAGCGACCTCGACTGGACCTCGGTCACCAACGGCTGGGGACCCGTCGAGCGCGACCTCTCCAACGGCGAGACCGGCACCGGCGACGGCTCCCCGCTGCGGATCGGTGGAGTGGCCTACGCCAAGGGCCTGGGCACCCACGCCCCGGCCAAGGTCCGCTACTACCTGGGCGGCCGGTGCACCTCGTTCACCGCCGAGGTCGGGGTGGACGACGTCCAGACCACCCGGGGCAGCGTCCAGTTCAGCGTCCTCGCGGACGGTACGGAGAAGGTGAAGTCCCCGGTCCTGAAGGCTCCGGACCCGGCCTGGTCGCTCACCGCCGACGTCACCGGCGCCTCCTACGTCGACCTGGTGGTCGGCGACGGCGGCGACGGGAACGGCAACGACCACGCGGACTGGGGGAGCGCCCGCTTCCACTGCGGGAGCTGACGCACCCGGAGGCGGACAGCAAGCGCTTGCCGTGCTCATTGATTGCGTCGGAAACAGGGTGTTACACCGGGCGCCGACCGGTCTCCACCACTTCCCCCGGGAGGCTCCCGTGTCCCTGCCCCTCTGGTCCCGACGCACCTTCCTGAGCACGACGGCCGCCGCCGCGGCCACCCTCGCCCTCGCCCCGCAGGCCCACGCGGCCGACCCGGCCGACCCGGCCGACCCGGCCGACGAGTTCGAGGCGCTGCGGCTCCGCTGGCTCGACCTCCAGCTCGGCTCCGGCTTCGACGCCGGGGCCGAGCCCTACGCCGGCAAGCTCGCCGAGACGGGCACGCTCGCGCGTGGCTTCCGCGCGGGCATGGCCGCCACCCCCACCTCGCTCTGGCCCGACGCCCCCTTCGACCCGCCGGCCGGCGTCACCCAGAGCTACAGCCGCCTGTGGACCATGACCCAGGCGTACATACAGCCCGGCACCGGCCTCACCGGCGACGAGAGCCTGCTCGCCGACGTGCTGCGCGGCCTCGACCACCTCTCCGCCACCGTCTACAGGGCGGGAGCCCCGCGCTACGGCAACTGGTGGGAATGGCAGATCGGCTCGCCCCGCCTCCTCATGGACATCGTGGCCGCGCTCCACCCCCGCCTCGGCGCCGAGCGCATCGCCGCCGCCTGCGCCGCCGTCGACCACTTCGTGCCCGACTCGGCCCTCGCGAAGTACACCGGCACCTCCACCGGCGCCAACCGCGTCGACCTGTGCCGCTCGGTGGCGCTGCGCGGGGTCCTCGGCGCGAACCCCGCCAAGATCGCCCTCGCCCGCGACGCCCTCTCGCCCGTCTTCCCGTACGTCACCCAGGGCGACGGCCTCTACGCCGACGGCTCCTTCGTCCAGCACACCTGGATCGCCTACTCCGGCACCTACGGGCAGGTCATGCTCGACGGCCTCGGCAAGCTGTTCTCCCTCCTCGCCGGGTCCACCTGGGCCGTCACCGACCCCAACCGCCAGATCGTCCTGGACAGCGTCGAGAAGGCGTACGCGCCCCTCATCTACGACGGACTGATGATGGACAGCGTCAACGGGCGCGCCATCAGCCGCGGCTACCTCAAGAACGACGACCGCCGGATCATGCGCTCCGACCACTTCCACGGCCAGGGCGTCATCGCGGCCATCGCCCTCCTCGCGGGCGGGGCGTCCGCCGCCGAGCGGGACCGGTGGCACGCGCGCGTGAAGGGCTGGATCGAGCGCGACACCGTCTCCCCGATCCTCGCCGCCCGCCAGTTCGGCGTCGCCGACCTCGCCCGGCTGCAGGCCGTGGCCGCGTCGCCCCTCCCCGCCGCTCCCGAGCCCACCGGCCACCGGCTCTTCGCCGCCATGGACCGGGCCGTCCACCGCCGCCCCGGCTGGGCCGCGAACATCGCGATGGCCTCGGACCGGATCGCGTACTACGAGTGCGGCAACGGCGAGAACCCGCGCGGCTGGCACACCGGAGCCGGGATGCTCTCCTGGTGGACCCCGGACCTCGGCGACCAGTACACCGACTGGTTCTGGCCCACCGTCGACCCGTACCGCCTGCCCGGCACCACCGTCTCCACCAAGCGCCTCGCCGACCGGGCGGGCGGCGAGTGGGGCGCGTCCCGGCCGGCGGTCCGCTGGGTCGGCGGCGCCACCGACGGCGAGTACGCGGCCGTCGGCCAGCACCTCAAGGGCCTCGGCTCCACCCTGGAGGCCCGCAAGTCCTGGTTCTGCGCGGCGGACGCGGTCATCTGCCTGGGCGCCGGGATCACCGCGACCGACGGCGTGCCGGTCGAGACGGTCGTCGACAACCGGCTCCTGGGGGAGGGAGGCACCCAGGCCTTCACCACCGGCGAGGGCTGGGCGCACCTGGAGGGGCACGGCGGCTGGGTCTTCCCGGAGGGCGCCGGGAACCTCCGCACCCTCCGCGAGGACCGCACCGGCGCCTGGAGCGACATCAACACCACCAGCTCCACCGAGCGCAGGGCCCGCCGCTACCAGACCCTCTGGCTGGACCACGGCACCGACCCGGTCGCCGCCTCGTACGCCTACCTCCTGATGCCGGGCGCCTCCCCGCGCACGCTCGCGGCCCGCGCCGCCGACCCAGGCTGGCTGCACGTTCTCGACAACACCGCCGAGCGGCAGGCGGTCGCCGTCCCGTCCCTCGGACTGACCGCGGCGAACCTCTGGCAGGCCGGTACGGTGGGACCCCTCACGGTCACCGCGCCCGCGAGCGTCCTCGTCCGGCGCCGCCGCTCCGTCCTCGACCTGAGGGTCTCCGAGCCGCTCCGCACGGGGGAGCCGCTCGAGCTGGTGTGGAACCGTCCGGTCCGCGGGGTGGTCCGCCACGATCCCTCGGTGGAGGTCCTCGCCACCGGCTCCGAGCTGCGGCTGCGGATCACTCCCGGCACCGGGGGCGCGACCCATGGTTGCGAGGTACTGCTCTAGGTCTATGTCGGAACCCCACAAACACGGGGGGTGTCTGGCTGTTGACTCGGGTAGGTCGGGTTCGGGTTCTGTCCAGCCCCACCAGGATTCGACACGCGAGACTGTACGGAGTCGACGGCGGGGTTTTCTTGTGTGACTTCGTAGGGTCGGTACATGACCGTTGTGGACCAGATCCCGAGCGAGCCCGCTGACGCCCGTGGCCGAGTGGCCGAGCTGCACGTCCTGCGCGAGCAGGCGATGGCCGGACCCAGCGAGCGGGCCACCGAGGCCCAGCACGCGAAGGGCAAGCTGACCGCGCGCGAGCGCATCGAGCTGCTGCTCGACCCTGGTTCCTTCAACGAGGTCGAGCAGCTGCGCCGACACCGCGCGCAGGGCTTCGGCCTGGAGGCCAAGAAGCCGTACACCGACGGTGTCGTCACCGGCTGGGGCACGGTCGAGGGCCGCACGGTCTTCGTCTACGCGCACGACTTCCGGATCTTCGGCGGCGCCCTCGGCGAGGCCCACGCCACCAAGATCCACAAGATCATGGACATGGCCATCGCGGCCGGTGCCCCGCTGGTCTCCCTGAACGACGGCGCCGGCGCCCGCATCCAGGAGGGCGTCTCCGCCCTCGCCGGCTACGGCGGCATCTTCCAGCGCAACACCAGGGCCTCCGGCGTCATCCCGCAGATCTCGGTGATGCTCGGCCCGTGCGCCGGCGGCGCCGCCTACAGCCCGGCGCTGACGGACTTCGTGTTCATGGTCCGCGAGACCTCGCAGATGTTCATCACCGGCCCGGACGTCGTCAAGGCGGTCACCGGCGAGGAGATCACCCAGAACGGCCTCGGCGGCGCCGACGTCCACGCCGAGACCTCGGGCGTCGCGCACTTCGCGTACGACGACGAGGAGACCTGCATCGCGGAGGTCCGCTACCTCCTGTCGATGCTCCCGCAGAACAACCGCGAGAACCCGCCGACCGTCGCCTCCGAGGACCCGGCCGACCGCCGCTCCGACGTCCTCCTCGACCTCGTGCCCGCCGACGGCAACCGCCCGTACGACATGCACAAGGTCATCGAGGAGCTCGTCGACGAGGGCGACTACCTGGAGATCCACGAGCGCTGGGCCCGCAACATCATCTGCGCCCTGGCCCGGCTCGACGGCCAGGTCGTCGGCATCGTCGCCAACCAGCCCCAGTCGCTCGCCGGCGTCCTCGACATCGAGGCCTCCGAGAAGGCCGCGCGCTTCGTCCAGATGTGCGACGCCTTCAACATCCCGATCATCACCCTTCTGGACGTACCCGGCTTCCTGCCCGGCGTCGACCAGGAGCACGGTGGAATCATCAGGCACGGCGCGAAGCTGCTGTACGCGTACTGCAACGCGACCGTGCCCCGGATCTCCCTGATCCTGCGCAAGGCCTACGGCGGCGCCTACATCGTGATGGACTCCCAGTCCATCGGCGCCGACCTGACGTACGCCTGGCCCACCAACGAAATCGCGGTCATGGGCGCCGAAGGCGCCGCCAACGTCATCTTCCGCAAGCAGATCGCGGAGGCCGAGGACCCCGAGGCCATGCGGGCCCGCATGGTCAAGGAGTACAAGGCCGAGCTGATGCACCCGTACTACGCGGCGGAGCGCGGCCTGGTCGACGACGTCATCGACCCCGCCGACACCCGCCAGGTGCTCATCAGGTCCCTCGCGATGCTCCGCACCAAGCACGCCGACCTGCCGTCCCGCAAGCACGGCAACCCGCCTCAGTAAGACTCGTCAAGAGGAGTCACCCACGTGAGCACCCCTGCCAACCTTCTCCGCGTCGAGAAGGGCACCGCCGACCCCGAGGAGCTCGCCGCCATCACGGCGGTGCTGCTCGCCCGCGCGGCCTCCCAGCCCACCGAGACCGTCACGCACGGCCGCACGACGGCCGGCTGGCGCCGCCTGGAGCGCGAGCACGGCTTCCGCGCGCCGCACAGCTGGCGCTGAGCCCGCGGCCGTTCGCACGACGGAGGGCCGGAACCCGGTGACACCGGGCTCCGGCCCTCCGTCACGTCCGGACGGCGGCTACGGCCAGATCGCCTGGACCAGTGCGACGACGCCCCAGATCACGGCGGCCACGATGCCGACCAGGATCAGCAGGGCCACGCAGCCCATCGCGACCTCCCCGTTGGTGAGCGGCTTCGTCGCGGGGGTGGCGGCGGGCTCGTCGCCCGAGGACGCGGTGCCGGGCGGGTGGGGTGCGGTCGGGGAAGTCCCGGGCGGAGGAGGCGGAACCGAAGTCCCGGCGGAACCGGCGGAACCGCCGGAGGGGGCCGGACCCGCGGTGGACGCCCCCGCGGACGGGCCGGCCGCCGCTCCCGAGGCACGGGACGCGCGGGACGCGCCGGACGCCCCGTTCCCGGCGGATGCCCCCGTCCCACCGGACGTCCCGTTCCCGGCGGACGTCCCGTTCCCGGCGGACGCCCCGCTCCCGGCGGGCGTACCCGACCCGGGAGCCGTACCCGACCGGGGAGCCGTACCCGCCCCAGGAGCCGTACCCGACCCGGGAGACCGGCCCGGTCGCGGCACCGAGCCCAGCGGGACGGACGCCGAGTCCTTCGTACCCGCCGAGGCCCCCGCCGCCCCTCCCGCACCGGAGTTCCGCCCCGGACCCGCCACGAACGGGTCCGGCTGCCCGGCCGACCTGCGCCCGCACCACGGGCACGCCGTCAGATGACCGCCGTAGTGGTGCTCCGGCACGTCCGCGCACTGCACGACCGCCTCCCGCGCCTCGTCCAGCGCGTCCAGCCAGACCGCCGACGACGGGCGGCGCCGGGGATCGCGCATCCCCGGACCGAAGGTCCGCCGCGCCAGCTCCACCAGCCGGGGCGGCAGCACCTCGGGGGCGAGCAGCTGCGCCGGCACCTTCACCCGGCCCGGCTCGACCAGGAACGAGGTACCGCTCGCGATGTTGTCCTTGCGGGTCGCCTCCTCGGCGCCGTACAGCGGAGCCCCGTCGAAGGGGTGGTTCCCGCCGGTGAGCAGCTGGTAGACGAGGACGGCGAGGGCGAAGTCGTCCGCCTGCCGGGTCGGAGGCTCCCCCCGCTGCCGCTCGGGGCTCGCGTAGTCGTCCGTGAACACCTCACAGCCGAAGGACTCACCGGTCAGCGTGTCGGTGAAGGCGAACGAGTCGCAGTCCAGGAACGTGACGAACCCGTTCCGGTCGACGACCGCGTTGGCGCTCGACAGATCGCCCACGACGAAGCCCTGCTGATGCAGCTCGGCCGTCATGTACGCCAGGTTCGAGGCCACCGCCAGCAGGAACTTCCAGTGCGCCCGGCCCTCGAACCGGCGCAGCCGCACCGACTTCTGCAGCAGCCCGCTCAGCTGGGTGTGCGCCGCCGGATCCAGGTACGGCATGCCGTAGCCGATGGGACTCCCGCCCGCCTCGATCAGGTCCACCGGCCACACCAGCATCGGCGGCTGACCGGGCGCCAGCCGCTCCCCGGCGAGCGGATCGGCCCGCAGCATCGCGGTGAGCCGGCGCAGCTGGGCGCCGTCGGGGATGCGGTTGTAGATCTTGGCGGCGAGGTCGGCGCGCTCGTTCAGCCGCCACACGCTGCCCTGCCCGCCCGTCCCCAGCGGCTTCGGCGCCCGGGTGACGCGGGTGCCGTCCCCGAGCGCCAGGGAGACGCCGTCGAGGGAGACGTGGTCGTCGGGGTGTCCGAGGTTCTCGTCAGCGGTAGTCATGTCCGTATCGCCCACAGGAGAGTCTTGTCGTCCCCGGTCACCCGGGTGATCTGGTCCGATCCGAGGAACTCGGAGAGCTGCCGCTCCTCCTCGTCGTGGTCGTAGTCGGGCCGGGCGAGCCGGTCGAAGAGGTGCCCGAGGAAGGCGTCGTGCGGCATCGGGGGCCGCCCGGCCGGCGCCCGCCGGAGCAGGGCCTGGGTCAGTCCGTCCGTGGACAGCAGCACCCCGTCGACGCCGTCGTCGCGGACGCAGTCCACCCGGAGGTGGCGGAGCGCGGTGGGCGAGCCCACGAACACGGTCTCGTTCGCGTACTCGCTGCCCGTGTGCGCGCGGGGCAGCAGGTCGTACGCGGGGTGCGCGGGATCGCCGGCGTCCGAGACGTCCGACCGGACGACCACGAGACCGTCCCCGACCGACAGCTGCCCCAGCCAGCCCGGGGCGAGGACCACCACCGTCAGCGTCGTCGCGTACGGGCCGGGGGAGTCGCCGCACGACTGCAGGAACGCGGCCCGCACCTCGCGGAACGCCTCGGTCAGCGCCTCCTTGCGCGCGTGCGCGTCCGGCAGTTGCTCCCAGGGCGTCACCAGGGGTTCGAACGTCCTGGTCGCCAGCCGTACGGCCAGCTGGGCGCCCTCCTGGGAGCGCGGCGCGCTCCCCGCGCCGTCCGCCACCGCGAGGACGAGCCCCGACGGGGTCCTGCGGGCCCGCCACGCGTCCTGACAGGGCATCCGCTCCCGCAGGTGCCGGTAGCCGATGGCGCTGGTGCCGTGCACCCGCCAGTCCGGGGGCGGCCCGTCCGCCGGCCTCACGCCGGGACCTGCCCGCCGCCGCGCCGCCGCTTCAGACGGGCGAAGATCTCCTGGAACTCGGCCTCCGCCGCACCGCCCTGGGTCGCCTTGGCGCTGTGCGACATCGCCGTCAGCAGCTCCGCGAACGGGAAGCCGTCCAGCCACGCGTGGTAGTGCGGCGCGAGCTCCTGCAGCACCTCCTCGGCGCCCGAGTGGCGCTCGCCGACCCCCACCGCGAACAGCCGGAAGCGGCGCTCCTCCTCCGCCTTGCGCAGATCGGGCAGGAGTTCGCGGTACGCGTGCGAGAACCTGCCCTGCTCGTCGCTCGGATAGCCGTCCGTGACGACGCAGATCTGCGGGCGGTAGTACGTCAGCCCCTCGGCCCGCAGCCCCGCCTTGTAGTCGGCGACGACCTCCATCGCCAGGCGCAGCGCCCGGTCGAGGAGCGTCACGCCGTGCGCGCGCAGCACCGGCGGCCGGAACTCGTGGGCCGGTACGAAGGGGCTGTGCGGCCACACCGGGGCGGTGGCGCCGAGCGGGGTGGACCCCTGCCAGACCGTGATGCCGTCGCTGCCGCCGAAGGTGATCACGGCGACGTCGACGGCGGCGCTCAGCGCCATGTCCTCGGCGAGGCTCTCCGCCCATGAACCGAGGGCGGTGTTGAGCGAGGAGATGGCGTCGCTCCGGGTCAGGGAGGTCGAGGTGTCCAGGCAGAGCAGCAGCGGCAGACGCTGGGCGCTGTCGAACTCGAAGCCCATGTACGGCACGGGGAGCGGGGCTTCGTCGGGCTGGGGCGTGGCGGTCACGGCTACTCCGTGGAGCGATGGGTGGTCAGGAAGGGACGAGCGGGTACGGGGTGGGACGGTGGTTCGTCGGACGTGCGGAGGTTCAGCTGAGCGGACCGGCCCGGAACACCGGCGGTTCCGAGTCCGGGACGCGGGTCACCCGCACCCGCTCACCGGGGTACGGGTACGCCGACGCGGACCCCTGCCAGTGGGCCCGGCACAGGGCGCCCTCCCACTCCACGTATCCGTGCGGGCGCAGCCAGGTCGCGACGGTCGCGACGTCCCGCCTGCCGCCCTGCAGCGCGAGCGTGTCGAGGTTGCGGCCGTCACCGTCCGGGAGCGCGGGCCGGGGTCCGTCGGCGGACGGGTGCGCGTCGGGCGCGTGCGTCGCGTCGGCGGGGGCTTCGGGGAGCGGGGCGGGGTGGGGGTCGGCGGGAGGTTCGGTACGAGGGGAGGCGGGCGGAGCGGTCTGGGGACGGACGGTCGGAAGGGCCTGGGCGGAGCGGGGCGTGGGGGCCTGGGAGTCGGACGGAAGGGCCGTGGCAGAGTCGGGCGCGTGGGCCGGGGTGGGGTCGGGCGCGTGGGCCGGGGTGGGGTCGGGCGCGTGGGCCGGGGAGCCGGGCGCCTGGGCCTGGGGGGAGGCGGTCGGGGTGGTCTGCGTGGTCTGCGGCGGCGGGGCGGTCCGGGGGTGAACGGGCGCGGGGGTCCCCGACGGTGGGGTGCTCCGCGGGTGGGCGGGCGGGGCGGTCCGTGGCGATGCGGCGGGGGGCTGCGCGTGCGGTTCGCCGGTCGCGGCCGGGGGCACGCGATCGTCGGCGCGGTCCCGCTCGTGGACGAAGCCGGCGGTGTCGAGGAGGGCGATCCCGGCCTCCATCACCCGGTTGAGATGGCCCCAGAACCCGAGGGCGGACGGCGCCGCCGGGCGCCCGGGCACCTCGCCCGCCCGCCCCGGATCCTCCTGCCGCCGATCGGGCTCACGTCGCGCACCGGGCAGGGGCGTCCCGTCGGATCCGGGTCGACCATCGGATCCAGACCGACCGTCGGAGCCAGGCCGACGGTCGGGGACCGGCCGGCCGTCGGGACCAGGCCGGCCGTCGGGACCAGGCCGGCCATCGGGGCCAAGCCGACGGTCGGAGCCAAGCCGACCGTCAGAGCCAGGCCGACGGTCGGAGCCAAGCCGGCCGTCGGATCCAGGTCGACCGTCGGATCCAGACCGACCGTCAGAGCCAGGCCGACCGTCGGAGCCAGGCCGATCGTCGAGGCCAGGCCGCCCCCCGGGCCCCCTGGCCTCCGGGCGTCGGTCCTCCTCCGGCTTCCGTGCGGACTCCGGTCTCCCCGTGCCCTCCGGCTTCCGTGGGGACTCCTGCTTCCGGGGAGTCCCGGCGTTCCGCGGGTCCTCCGGCTGCCGGGCGGACTCGGGCGTGCGGGGAACCTCCGGCCTCCGGTCGTACCCCCGGCGCGGTCCCGTGCGCCATGAACTCGTGCTGGCCCACATGAGGGCGAGTGCCGCCGCGGGCGGTACCACCAGGATCGTCAGCAGGACGACGGCCCATTCCATCCGGTCACTCCCGGGTCGTGAGGTCATCGGTGCTCCGCAGGACGAATCCGAGGTCGTGGCACTCGCGCAGCAGCCGCACCGCCGCTTCGAGCAGGGCGTCGAGCGTCGACGCGAACCCCGTGGCGGTCAGGTGCGCGGCGAGCGGCAGGGCGAGGACGGCGGACAGCAGCGGCGCCTCGCTGCGGACGTCGCCGAGGATCGCGGTCGGGGTCACCTCGCGGGAGTTCCACGCGATCGCCGCCGCCGCCGTGGGCGCGAGCCGGTCGGGGGAGATCAGCGTCCCGTCGGTGACGGCCACCACGAGGGACCCGGCGGCGCGGCTGACGTCCACGGTGAGCCGGGGCCCGGTCGGGCCGCCGGCCCGGGCCTCCAGGTAGAGGGCGCCGTCCTCGCTCGCCACGGGTTCGCCGATGCGGCGCGCCCATTCGCGTACCAAGGGTTCCCAGCCGTCGCGCAGTTCGACGGCGTGTTCAGCGGGCATGGTGCAGAACCGCCTTCTGGACGAGGGACCGGGAGAGTCCCGAGGCGAGGAGCCGGGAGGCGATCGGGCGCAGCGCGCACGGGTCACCGGCGCCGCTCCGCGCGGGCAGATGGCAGCGGTGCGGGGGATCGGGCACGGGCTCGGTGCGTTCCCGGCCGCCTCCGGCGCCGCCGGGTTCGGTGCCGGGTTCGGTCCCGAGGAGGCCGGAGAGCGCGGTCACGAGCAGGTGGGGCAGCGGGCGGTCGGCGGCGGCGGTGGACAGACAGGCGGCGATCAGCCCGGCGAGCGGCGTGGACACCCCGGTCAGGAAGGGACTCCTGCCCTCGAGGATCCGGATGCTCGCGGGCAGTCCGGTGCCGAAGGCCGGCCGGCCCGTGGCCGCGTACGCGAGGACGGCGCCGAGGGCGAAGACGTCGACGGCCGGGGTCGGTTCGCGTCCCAGGAGCTGTTCGGGCGCCATGTAGCCGTGGGTGCCGAGGACCGCCCCGGGGAGGGTCAGTCTCTTCGTCGCCGCCGTCGTGCGGGCGATCCCGAAGTCGATGAGGCGGGGTTCGCCGTTCTCCAGGATGATGTTGCTCGGTTTGACGTCGCGGTGGATCACCCCGCGCGCGTGCACCTCGGAGAGCGCTTCCGCGAGCATGCAGCCGAGCGCCGCCACCTGCGGCTCGGGCAGCGGCCCTTCGCCGGAGACCCTGGCCTCCAGGGTGGGCCCCGCCACGTAGCGGGTGGCGAGCCAGAGGGGCGGCCGGACGGTCTCGGCGGCGTAGACGGGCACGGTGTAGGGGCTGTGGACGTCGAGGAGGGCGTCCACCTCGCGGGCGAAGCGCTGTCTGATCTCGTGGAGGTCGGCCAGGTCCCGGCGGATCACCTTGACCGCGAGGCGCTGCCCGCCGGGGGTCCGGCAGAGGTAGACCTTGCCCATGCCGCCGTTGCCGAGCGTGCGGACGACCGTGAAGTTGCCGATCCGGTCCGTACGGTCCGTACGGTCGTACGTGCTCATCCCGCCTCCCCCGAGGTCCCCTCGACAACGTAGTGGACGCGGCGGGGCACGGGGGCGGTTTCACGCGGAAGGCCGCGCTCCCGGGAGGGGAACGCGGCCTTCCATGTGAAACGCCGGGGGACAGCTACCGCAGGCGGGCCATGAGGGCGTGCTCGACGAGCGTGATGAGCGCGCTCTTGGCGTCGGCGCGGTGGCGGGCGTCGGTGGTGATGATCGGGGTGTCGGGGCCGATCTGGAGGGCCTCGCGGACTTCCTCGGGCTGGTAGGGCTGGTTTCCGTCGAAGCCGTTGAGGGCGATGACGAAGGGGAGGCCCGAGTTCTCGAAGTAGTCGACGGCGGGGAAGCAGTCGGCGAGGCGGCGGGTGTCGACGAGGACGACGGCGCCGATGGCGCCGCGGACCAGGTCGTCCCACATGAACCAGAAGCGGTCCTGACCGGGGGTACCGAAGAGGTACAGGATCAGGTCCTGGTCCAGGGTGATGCGGCCGAAGTCCATGGCGACGGTCGTCGTCGTCTTGTCGCCGGTGTGGGTGAGGTCGTCGATGCCCGCGGACGCGGAGGTCATGACGGCTTCGGTACGCAGCGGGTTGATCTCCGAGACCGCGCCGACGAACGTGGTCTTGCCCACGCCGAAGCCGCCCGCCACCACGATCTTCGCGCTGGTGGTTGAACGGGCCGCGCCGCCGTTAGAGCTTGCGAAGTCCACTGAGCACCCTTTCGAGCAGTGTCACGTCTGGCTGACCGCCGGCGGCCTCGTCGCCGCCGGGCTGGTGGATGGCGACGAGTCCGGCCTCGGCCAGGTCGGCGACGAGGATTCGGGCGACGCCGAGGGGAATGGAGAGAAGTGCCGAGATCTCCGCGACCGACTTGATCTCGAAGCAGAGGCGGCAGATCCGCTGGTGCTCGGGCAACTGCCCCTGCAGCCGGGCGGGATCGGCCGTCGTACTGACCAGCGCCTCGATGGCGAGCTGGTAGCGCGGCCGGGTCCGGCCGCCGGTCATCGCGTACGGACGCACCAGCGGGTTGTGACCGCCGGAGCCGCCCGCGGCGGACGCGCCGCGCGGGGCGGCCGGCGAACCCGCGGCCGTCGACGGGACCTGAGGCTGTGCGTAGGGCTGCGACACACCCTGTCTGCTCGGTGCGGAGGGAAAGTTGAACCGGTTCTGCGCGGTGTCGCCCAGGGGCGCCTGATGCGCGTCATAACCGTTGTAAGGGCTCCCGCCCGGGGGTGTACCCACGTCTCCTCCTCCGACTGCCTCGCGGCCCATGTCCCTTGGACCCGCGCCACCGCACCCTACGGTGCGGTGGCACGAAACGCACTGTCTGTCTGTTAGTTGAGAAGACTTCCCTGAAGTTCCGCCCGGAGGTCGGGAGTCAGAACCGTGCCCGCGCGGTCCACGAGCAGAGCCATCTCGTAGCCCACGAGGCCGATGTCGGCCTCCGGGTGGGCGAGGACGGCCAGCGAGGAGCCGTCCGAGATCGACATGATGAAGAGGAAGCCGCGCTCCATCTCCACCACGGTCTGGTTGACCGCACCGCCCTCGAAGATCCGGGACGCACCCGCGGTCAGCGAGGTCAGTCCGGATGCGACGGCCGCCAGCTGGTCGGCGCGGTCACGGGGGAAACCCTCGGACATCGCCAGCAGGAGTCCGTCGGCGGAGACCACCACCGTGTGCGACACCCCGGGGGTGTTGTCCACGAAGTTGGTGATCAACCAGTTCAGATTCTGCGCCGCCTGGCTCATGCTCACACTAACGCTCCTGGTTGTAGGTACTGCCCGGGCCGAGGCCCGATCCGTTCGTGTCCGTTCCCGCGTTGTTGCGTCCCTGCTGGACGCCCCGGCGCAGGTTGCTCAACCTGCCCCGTACGTCCTCGGGAGCGCGGGAGACCTGGGGGCCGCCCTGCGGGGTCTGCTCAGCAGTGCCCTCGACCAGGTTGGCCTTCGGGACCCGCCGGGGGAGACCGGACGAGGTGACCCCGCCCGCCTTGGGGTCCTTGAGCTTTCCGGCCCGCTGCCAGCGCTCGTCGTTCGTCGAGCGCCATTCGTCGGAGCCGTCGGCTTCGTTCTGCTGCTGTACCGGCTGCGCGGGCTTCGGCTGCTGCGGCGCCTGCTGCGTCTGCTGGCCGACGCTGCCGCGGCGCGGCAGACCGGCGTCGGTCAGCGCGTGTCCGGCGTCCGGGACGGGACTCGCGGTCGGACCCGGACGGTCGAAGCCTACGCGGTCGGGGGCCTGTTCGGGAGCGCTCGGAGCAGATTCCGGTTCCGCTCCGAAATCCTGTCCGTAGCCGCCCTGGTAAGCGCTCTGATCTGGCCACTCTGCCTGATGGGGCTGGGGATCGAACGCATTGCCGTACTGCTGGTGTTCGGTTTCCGGGGTCTCGTACGAGGCTTCCGCATAGCCCTGCTGGGGGTACGCCTCGTAGCCCTGCTCCGGGTACGCGTAGCCGTCCTGCTGCTGCGGGTAGGCGTCCTGCTGCGGGTAGCCCGCCGCGTACTCCTGGCCGTACTCCTGGCCGTACTCCTGCGGCTGCGCGTACTGCTCCGCCGGGTACTCCTGGGCCTGCCCGTAGTCCTGGCCCTGGTCGTACTGCTCCGCCGGCTCCGGCTCGTCGCTGAAGAGCGGACGGTCGCCGCCCTGCGCCTGGGCCTCCAGGGCGGCACGCCGCTCCTCGCGCTGCAGCGAGCGGTTGACCGGGTCGAGCTGACGCCCCTCCTCGGCCGGCTGCTCGTAGCGCGAGTCGTCGAAGCCGAGGTCGGCCGCGGTGAGCATCTGCTGCGGCGGGGCGGCCTCGAAGGCGTTCTGCTGCTGCGGAATGATCTGGGAGACGGTGAAGTCGTCCTGGAGCGGCTGCTCGCCGCCACCGCCGTGAGTGATCGCGTCCGGCAGCATGACCAGCGAGGTCGTTCCGGCCTGCTCGCCCGAGGGGCGGAGCTGGACCCGGATGCCGTGCCGGTCGGCGAGCCGGCCGACCACGAAGAGGCCCATGCGCTGCGAGACGGCCGCGTCCACGGTCGGCGGGTTCGCCAGCTTGTGGTTGATGTCCGCGAAGTCCTCGGCGGTGAGGCCGATGCCCTTGTCGTGGATCTCGACCATCACGCGGCCGTCGGGGAGACGGGTCGCGGTGACGCGGACCTTGGTCTGCGGGGAGGAGAACGTGGTGGCGTTCTCCAGGAGCTCGGCGAGCAGGTGCACGAGGTCGGTCACGGCCTGGCCGTGGATCTCGGCCTCCGGCACGCCGGCCAGCTCGATGCGCTCGTACTGCTCCACCTCGGAGGAGGCGGCCCGCATGACGTCGACCAGCGGGACCGGCTGGTCCCAGCGGCGGCCCGGCTCCTCGCCGGCGAGGACGAGGAGGTTCTCGCCGTTGCGGCGCATGCGGGTGGCCAGATGGTCCAGCTTGAAGAGGTTCTCCAGCTGGTCCGGGTCGGCCTCGTTGTTCTCCAGGTCGGTGATGAGGGTCAGCTGGCCCTCGATCAGGGACTGGTTCCGGCGGGAGAGGTTCGTGAAGATCGCGTTGACGTTGCCGCGGAGCATGGCCTGCTCGGCGGCGAGCCGGACGGCCTCGCGGTGGACCTGGTCGAAGGCGCGGGCGACCTCGCCGATCTCGTCCTGCGAGTCGATCGGGATGGGCTGGACGCGGGTGTCGACCCGGCCCGGCTCCGTACGGGAGAGCTGGTCGACCAGCATCGGCAGGCGCTGCTCGGCGATGCCGAAGGCGGCGGACCGCAGCTCGCGCATCGAGCGGCTCATCTGGCGGGCCATCATCCCGGCCAGGATGAAGGCGGCGAGCAGGGCGACGACGGTGATGCCACCGGTGACCCAGGCGTCCGTCTTGGCCTCGTCGGAGATGTCGGCGGCCTCGTTCACGGCCTTGTCGACGAGGGTCTTCTCGACCTCGCTGTAGCCGTCGAACTTGGCGGTGGCGACGGCCATCCAGGTCTCGGGCGTGATGCCCTTGCCCTTCAGCTCCTTGATGCCCTCGGGGCCCTTCGCGGTGCCGATCTGGGAGGCCACGCCGGAGTAGACGGAGCCGTCCTTGCCCTTGGGGAGCTCGATGCCGGCCGCGGCCATCTTCTTCTCGCCGTCGGCGGCCTTGCCGGCCATGACCTTCTTGAGGAGGTCGACGTCCTCGGGCAGACCGCCGGAGTTGTACTCGCCGAGGGCGATCTGCTCCAGGTAGTTGTACGAGTTGAACGCCACGGACTGCTGGGCGAAGACGGCCTCGTCGTGGCTGGGCCGGACCAGGAGCTGGGTGCCGATGGAGCGCTGGAGGGACTCCGCGCCCTTCGAGAGCTGGATCGCGTAGACGGTGCGGCCGTAGCTGGTGATGTTGCCGGTGCCCAGACCGAGCTCGTTGGAGAACTCCATCAGGTAGTGCTGCACGCTCGTGTAGCCGAGCTGGGTGTTCACCGGGTCCAGGGACCGGGTGTACGCCGCCTTGCGCAGCGTCTCCAGCTTGGGCTCCTCGTCCTGGAACAGCCGCAGACGGCGCTCCAGGCCCTGGCCCGACGGCATGTTCTTGACGGCCTCGTCGAACTTCGCCTTGGCGGCGTCGGTCGCGGCGTACGCCCGCGTGACGTCGTCGACCTTGCGGTCCTCGGGGGTCTTCGCGACGAGCAGGGGGCCGGCGGTGAGGTCGCGCTCGTTGAGCAGGGCGGTGCCGTACTCCGAGGCGGCGCGCACGATGAGCGCCGTCTTCTCGGCGTCCTGCGCCTCCTGCCAGGTGTCGATCGCTCCCTTGACCTGGAAGCCGCCCATGACGAGGCCGACGAGCACGGGTATGAGGAGGATCGCGTTCAGACGGGTGGGCACCCGCCAGTTGCGGGGCGAAAGCTTGCTGGAGCTTCCCTTGGGCGCCTCGGTGGGGGGCGGCGTCACGGGAACGTCCGCGGGCGACACCGCTGTACGGGACGGCGGTGTGAAGTTGCCCCGCGTCTCCTGCTCCGCGGAGCTTTCCTTGCTTCGCCTCACTCGACCAACAACCTCTCGGCGTCGGCACCTACGTTGTGCCGGTGTTTCGTTCAGGGCCGTACTACTCGGGAGTTCATGAATTGCAGCACGTGAAGGGGGTCCCTTCCAAACAGTGGGAAGCGGCCCCTTTCAGTGGTCCAGGCCTCACTTAAAACGGGCATAAAGAGCGAGCCCCGCCAAATGGCGGGGCTCATGTGAGCGCAGTGACACCGGTCGGATGCATCGGGTGTCCGGGGCGCCCCAATTCTCTGTCGAAATGTTATGAACGCGCGGGCGGCCGTGTCGAAGGACACAGACCGCCCCTGGCAGGGGCATATGACAACTGCCCTGAACCGTTCCGCTACTTGAGCCGTGCCATGAGGGCGTGCTCGACGAGCGTGATGAGCGCGCTCTTGGCGTCGGCGCGGTGGCGGGCGTCGGTGGTGATGATCGGGGTGTCGGGGCCGATCTGGAGGGCCTCGCGGACTTCCTCGGGCTGGTAGGGCTGGTTTCCGTC
Source organism: Streptomyces vietnamensis (assembly GCF_000830005.1). NCBI lineage: Bacteria > Bacillati > Actinomycetota > Actinomycetes > Kitasatosporales > Streptomycetaceae > Streptomyces > Streptomyces vietnamensis. Next base: position 5,971,324 of record NZ_CP010407.1, read on the forward strand.
GAAGCCGTTGAGGGCGATGACGAAGGGGAGGCCCGAGTTCTCGAAGTAGTCGACGGCGGGGAAGCAGTCGGCGAGGCGGCGGGTGTCGACGAGGACGACGGCGCCGATGGCGCCGCGGACCAGGTCGTCCCACATGAACCAGAAGCGGTCCTGACCGGGGGTACCGAAGAGGTACAGGATCAGGTCCTGGTCCAGGGTGATGCGGCCGAAGTCCATGGCGACGGTCGTCGTCGTCTTGTCGCCGGTGTGGGTGAGGTCGTCGATGCCCGCGGACGCGGAGGTCATGACGGCTTCGGTACGCAGCGGGTTGATCTCCGAGACCGCGCCGACGAACGTGGTCTTGCCCACGCCGAAGCCGCCCGCCACCACGATCTTCGCGCTGGTGGTCGATCTGGCCGCGCCGCCGTTAGAGCTTGCGAAGTCCACTGAGCACCCTTTCGAGCAGTGTCACGTCCGGCGTGCCGCCGGTCTCTCCGTTGCCCGGCTGGTGGATCGCCACCATGCCGGCCTCCGCCAGGTCGGCCACGAGGATCCGGGCGACACCGAGCGGCATCGACAGGAGGGCCGACACCTCGGCCACCGACTTGACCTCGCGGCAGAGGTGGCAGATCCGCTGGTGCTCCGGCAGGAGCGTGGCGAGGTGTGCCGGGTCGGCCGTGGTGCTGACCAGCGCCTCGATGGCGAGCTGGTAGCGCGGCCGGGTCCGGCCGCCGGTCATCGCGTACGGACGCACCAGCGGCTGGTCGCCCTCGTGTCCGTACTCGTCGACTGAGGCGCCGTACGGATCGTGAGAGGCGGGGGGCGGGGTCATGAATCCTCCGGGCGTGACAGCAAGACTTCTGCCGTCTGATGGGGCCGGTGGGGGGCCGGGTGGGGCGGCCGGACGATGAACAGTGTCAGGGCGGTACGGAGGGGCGTACCGCCCTGTCGGTCGGTCGATGCGGACTTTGGGGGTGTCCGGTGTGCGCGACCTAGTGGAGCAGGCTGCCCTGGAGCTCCGCACGGAGATCCGGGGTGAGCACGCTGCCGGCCCGGTCGACCAGCAGCGCCATCTCGTAGCCCACGAGGCCGATGTCGCACTCGGGGTGTGCGAGCACGGCCAGCGAGGAGCCGTCCGAGACGGACATCAGGAAGAGGAAGCCGCGCTCCATCTCCACCACGGTCTGCGCGACGGGTCCGCCCTCGAAGATCCGGGACGCGCCCGCGGTCAGCGAGGTCAGTCCGGATGCGACCGCCGCCAGCTGGTCGGCGCGGTCGCGGGGGAATCCTTCGGACATGGCCAGCAGGAGTCCGTCGGCGGAGACCACCACCGTGTGGGACACCCCGGGGGTGTTGTCCACGAAGTTGGTGATCAACCAGTTCAGATTCTGCGCCGCCTGGCTCATCGCGTTCAACTAACGCTCCTGCTGATGGTTCGGACCGAGGTGGTGGCTACCCGTGGTCGAGTTGCCGGCCTGGCGGCCCTGCTGAATGCCGCGGCGCAGATTCGTGAGCCGGCCGCGGACGTCGTCGGGTGCACGCGAGACCTGGGGGCCGGCCGTGTGGGCCTGCTCCTGTGCGGTCCCGGGTACGAGGTTGGCCTTCGGCACACGGCGCGGAAGGCCGGAGGTGGTGACGCCGCCGGCCGCGGGCTTGCGCACCCGCTCCGCCTGGCGCACCAGCTCGTCGTTGGGCGAGGTCCGCCAGGCGGCCCCGCCGTTCTGGCGGCCGTCGACGGCCGGGTCACCGGCCGGACGGGGCGCGGGAGCGGACGGCTGCGACACGACCGGGGTCTGCATCGTCTGCGTCAGGTCCGCCTGGTAGGCCTGCTGCGCCGGTGCCTGCTCCTGCTGCGACCAGTTGGTCTCCAGGTTGTCGTACAGCGGGGTACGACCGTCGCCCGCGCCACCGGCCGGCGGCAGGGCCTCCGGACGGCGCGGCTGCTGGAGCTGGGGCTGCTGCGGCTGCTGCCGGCGGACCGGCTCGGCCGGACGCGGGGCACCGAAGTCGTTGCCGTTCCGCTGACGCGGCGCCGGGGGCTGGGCCTGCGGGGCCTGCTGCTGCGCTTGCGGCACGAAGGGCTGCCGGCCGAACTGCTGCTGCTGGCCGAACTGCTGCTGACCGCCCTGGTACGCCTGGGGCTGCGGGGCCTGCGGCTGCTGGGGGGCCTGCGGCTGCTGCGGGGCGCCGAAGTCGGGGCGCGGGAACTGCGCCGTCGACGCCGGGTCCTGCTGGTACGCCTGCGGGGCCTGCTGCTGATGCTGCGGCTGCTGGGGGGCACCGAAGTCCGGGCGCGGGAACTGGCCCGTGGAACCGGGGCCCTGCGGAGCCGCCGGCGCACCGTACAGGCCCGCCGACTCCGGCTCCTCGTGACCGCGCGGGGCGTCCAGCGGGGACATCTCCTGCTGCGGGCGCCGGACCGGCTGCTGCTGCGGGTCGTTGCCCCAGCTCGCGGCCTGCGGGCGCTGCGGCTGCGGGGTGCCGCCGGGCAGCTCGGCGCGCGGGAAGTCGTACCCGCCCTGCTGGGCCTGACCCGGCTGCTGCTGCGGCTGCTGCTGCTGCTGCGCGGCGGGCCCGGACTGGTTGCCCCACACGTCCGTACGGGACGGGATGGCGCTCGCGGCGCCGCCGATGAGGCCGCCCCCGCCGGGGCCCGGACGCAGCGCGTCGGGCTGCTGGGGGGCCTGCGGGGCCTGGGGGACCTGCGGCAGCTGGCCGGTCTGCTCCAGCTGGGCGTTCTGTGGCTGCGGGGTGCGGGACTGCGGCGCGCCCTGCGGGCCGCCGGCGAGCGGGGCACCGTCACGGGCGGGCAGCGCGGCCCGGGGACCGCTCGTACCGACCTGACCGCGCGCGGCACCGGCACCGGCGCCGAGACGGCCGGCCGCCGAGGACGGGGCACCGCCCGGAGCGCCCGGACGTCCGCCGCCGGGGCCGCCGGCCGCGCCGGGGCCGCCGGGGAGACGGCCGCCGGGGGCGGAGGCACCCTGCGGCATCGCGCCCTGACCGCCCTGGCCCGGCTTGGGCATGGGCTTCTTGCCGCCCTGGGCGACGTCGACGGGGAGCATGACGAGCGCGGTGGTGCCGCCCGAGTCGGACGGGCGCAGCTGGATCCGGATGCCGTGTCGCAGGGACAGGCGGCCGACCACGAACAGACCCATGCGGCGGGAGACCGAGACGTCCACGGTGGGCGGCGAGGCGAGCCGCTCGTTGATCGCGGCGAGGTCCTCGGGGGAGAGGCCGATGCCGGTGTCGTGGATCTCGACGAGCACGCGGCCGTCGGGCAGCGCGTGACCGGTGACCCGGACCTTGGTCTGCGGGGAGGAGAACGAGGTGGCGTTCTCGAGCAGCTCGGCGAGGAGGTGCACGAGGTCGTTGACGACGCGGCCGGCGACCTCGGTCGCCGGGACCGCGGCCAGTTCGATGCGCTCGTACTGCTCCACCTCGGAGGCGGCGGCACGGAGGACGTCGACGAGCGGGACCGGGCGGGTCCAGCGACGGCCCGGCTCCTCACCGGCGAGGACGAGGAGGTTCTCGCCGTTCCGACGCATACGGGTCGCGAGGTGGTCGAGTTTGAACAGCGAGGAGAGCTGGTCCGGGTCGGCCTCGCGGGACTCCAGCTCGGAGATGAGCGAGAGCTGGCGCTGGATGAGGCCCTGGGAACGGCGCGAGAGGTTGGTGAACATCGCGTTGACGTTGCCCCGGAGGAGGGCCTGCTCGGCGGCGAGGCGGACCGCCTCGCGGTGCACGTCGTCGAAGGCCGCGGCCACCTGGCCGATCTCGTCCCGGGAGTGCACACCGACGGACTCGACGGAGGTGTCGACGTCCTGCGGGTCGGACTCGGAGAGCTGCTTGACGAGCTCGGGCAGACGGTCCTGGGCGACCTTGGTCGCGGTGTCCTGGAGCCGGCGCAGCGAGCGGATCATGGACCGGGCCACGACGAAGGCGCCGATGAGCGAGACGCCGAGGACGAGGAGGATCAGCGCACCGTTGATGATGGCGTCGCGCTGCGACTCCTGCCGCAGCTCACGGGCCATCGTCTCCATGTCACCGAGGAGACCGTCCTCGATGCGGTTCATGGCGACGATCTTGGTGCTGTACTCGTCCGTGAAGTTCAGGTGACCGCGGCGCATCGTCTTGATGGCGTCGTCGGAGTTGAGCACGCGCTCGGCGTACTTGTTGGCGGCGTTGATCGACGGGTCGCCGCTGTTCAACGACTCGGTCTTCTCGGCGGCGTCGCCACCGGTCGACTCGTAGATCGCCTGGAAGGACTTGAGCTCGACGCCCTCACTGTTGAGGGCGGCCTCGCCGTAGAGGCGGTCACCCTGCTGGAGGTCACCGAGGGTCCGGTCGCTCGCGGGGAGCGCGGCGGCGATGATCGCCTGCTGGATGGAGGCGTACTCCTTGGCGGACGAGAACGCGGCGAGCGCGCGGGTCCGCTTGATCATCTCGGGGTTGCTGGTCGCCTGCGCCATGTCCTGGGACAGGCTGAGGAGCGAGCGGATGAGGCGGCTGTACGCCTCGACCGTCACCGAGTGGGAGACGTTCTTCTCGTAGGCGCTGCCCCGGATGGAGTGGAGTTCGGCGAGCTGCGAGGCGATCTGACTGACGTTCTGGCGGATGCTGCGCAGCGCCTCGTCGGTCTCGGTGTCCGGGATCTCCTCGGTGGCGTCGAGGAAGGCCTTGTACTCGCGGTCCGTCTTCCGGCGCGGGTTGGCGACCTGGTAGTCGCTGACCGGGCGGCCGTTGGCCAGCGGTCCCGCGGACAGGTCGCGCTCGGCCTGGAGGGCCTGCGCGAGGCCGGTCGCCTCTCGGGTCAGCTTGGTGAGCAGCTGCATGTGGTCGAGCTGCTCCATGTCCTGGAGCGAGTCGCTGATGCGGATGCCGCCCAGGGTGGTCGCCGCGACCACGGGGAGGGTGAGGAGCGCGACCAGGCGCGTGGAGATGCGCCAGTTGCGCAGGGCTATTCGCGGGCCGACCTCGTTCTCGGCCCGGAGCTTGGGGGGTGCGGCGGACGGCTCGGCGGACTTGGCCGCGGCGCTCGCGCGCCTGCCGCCGTCACCGCTCTCGCCGGTCGGTCCCTGACCCTGGTTCGGGGTGTGCGGGGCCGAGGGACCGCGGTCGGTCCCGGCACGCGGTTCCTGCTCCGCCGGAGCATCCGCTCGGCCCTGGCGGGCCTGGGGAGACCCCGAGCCATCCCTCTTGAAACGTCCCTGCACTAGCGTCGCAACCTCTGGACCAGGCGTCCTTCCGGGTGAACGGAGAGGACGGTGTCGGCGTCGATCGGGGCGCGTGGAGCGCCCCAGGTGGTCGTCGGTGACCGGCGCAGTTCCCCCTTCCCCGCCACTCGGCCGGCGCTGCGTTGCGCCCCCTGCGTGCCGGCTTGAAACCCGCGGCGGTGCGTGGAATTCCAGCACAGTGCCGGATCTCCAACAAGGGCCGCGTGTCGTGACGGGAGGGGCATGACAACGCGTGCACGGCACGTCACCCCATGTAGAAGATGATCACGGAGGATTCGGACTTATCTGGCCCAATGGTCGGGCATCCCCGTGTGTCCCAGTCGACATGATCAGGAGCGGAATAGCTCATTCAGTGGCGTAATGTCCCTTTCCGTGGCGACCGGCAACGGTCCGTAATGCCCGGAATGTATCCCGCTTGGTGAGCAAACTCACACCCAGATCGATGTCTCAGCCATGCATTCGAAGGGAATTGCATGTTTAGCCTGACGCTTTACACCCCTTCGCGCCCGTACGGGTGCCTCTCCCGGAACAAGGTCTGATCACCGCGATGAAGACGACGACGCTCCGCAAGACGGCCAACCCCCGCCGTTCCACCCTCGTCCACCTCTCGGACGCCGCAGACCTCGCCCGGGGCGCCCAGCCGGAGTACGCGGTCGAGCTCCCGGGCAACACGGCCAACCCGCGCCGCACGATCCTGATGCAGGCCCCGGCCCCGTACCAGCCCCAGCCGTACGCCACCGCGTCCCGCTAGTACCCGTCGCCCGCCCGGTCCATCAGCACCGGTTATATCGCCGGTCGGCCGCCCCTCGCCGCGTTAGCCTGGAGCGTCAGACTCCAGCCAGTACCAAGTGAGGGGCGACAGCACTCGTGCGCATCGCCAGATTCTCCATCGACGGCAATGTGGCCTTCGGCGCCGTCGAGGGCGAGGGAACCGTCGAGTCCGGCGGCCTCGTCCTCGACATCATCAAGGGCATCCCGTACACCGACTTCGAGCTCAGCGGCACCAAGGTCCCGCTCAGCAAGGTACGGCTCCTGCCGCCCGTGCTCCCCAACAAGGTCGTGGCCATCGGCCGCAACTACGCCGAGCACGCCGCCGAACTCGGCAACGAGGTCCCCGACGTCCCCGTCGCCTTCTTCAAGCCCACCACCTCGGTGATCGGCCCCGGCGACGCCATCGAGTACCCCTCCTTCTCCAACGAGCTGCACCACGAGGCCGAACTGGCCGTGGTCATCGGCCGCATGTGCCGCGAGGTCCCCCGCGAGCGCGTGAAGGACGTCATCTTCGGCTACACCTGCGCCAACGACGTCACCGCCCGCGACGCCCAGCAGCGCGAGAAGCAGTGGGCCCGCGCCAAGGGCTTCGACACCTCCTGCCCCCTGGGCCCCTGGGTGGAGACCGACCTCGACCCGAGCGACCTGACCATCCAGGCCACGGTCAACGGCGAACAGCGCCAGCTGGGTCGTACGAGCGACATGATCCGCTCCATCGAGGACCTGGTCGTCCACATCACCGAGGCCATGACGCTGCTCCCGGGCGACGTCATCCTCACCGGCACCCCCGCCGGGGTCGGCCCCCTCAACGTCGGCGACGAAGTCGCCGTCACCATCGAAGGCATCGGCACTCTCACCAACAAGGTGATCAAGCGTGGCTAACGCGAACATCCGCGTCCGTTTCTGTCCCTCCCCGACCGGCAACCCCCACGTGGGCCTGGTCCGCACCGCCCTCTTCAACTGGGCCTTCGCCCGGCACAACCAGGGCACCATGGTCTTCCGCATCGAGGACACCGACGCCGCTCGCGACTCCGAGGAGTCGTACAACCAGCTGCTCGACTCCCTCAAGTGGCTCGGCCTCGACTGGGACGAGGGCCCCGAGGTCGGCGGCCCCCACGCGCCGTACCGCCAGTCCCAGCGGATGGACATCTACAAGGACGTCGCCGACAAGCTGCTCGCCGGCGGCTACGCGTACCACTGCTTCTGCACCGCAGTGGAGCTGGAGGCCCGCCGTGACGCCGCCCGCCTGGCCGGCAAGCCGTCCGGCTACGACGGCACCTGCCGCAACCTGAGCGCCGAGCGCATCGAGCGCTACCGCGCCGAGGGCCGCGAGTCCATCGTCCGCTTCAAGATGCCCGACGAGCCGATCACCTTCACCGACCTGGTCCGCGGCGAGCTCACCTTCACCCCGGACAACGTGCCGGACTACGGCATCCTCCGGGCCAACGGCGCCCCGCTGTACACGCTCGTCAACCCGGTCGACGACGCCCTGATGGAGATCACCCACGTCCTGCGCGGCGAGGACCTGCTCTCCTCCACCCCGCGCCAGATCGCGCTCTACAAGGCGCTGATCGAGCTCGGCGTCGCCAAGGAGATCCCCTCCTTCGGCCACCTGCCGTACGTGATGGGCGAGGGCAACAAGAAGCTCTCCAAGCGCGACCCGCAGGCCTCCCTCAACCTCTACCGGGAGCGCGGCTTCCTCCCCTCGGGCCTGCTGAACTACCTGTCGCTCCTCGGCTGGTCCTTCTCGGCCGACCGCGACCTCTTCACCATTCCCGAGATGGTGGAGAAGTTCGACATCGCCGACGTCAACGCCAACCCGGCGCGCTTCGACCTCAAGAAGGCCGAGTCGATCAACGCCGACCACATCCGGATGCTGAACGTGAAGGCCTTCGCCGAGGCCTGCGAGCCCTGGCTCCAGGCCCCGCACGCCCCCTGGGCGCCGGAGGACTTCGACCAGGACGCCTGGGAGGCCATCGCGCCGCACGCCCAGACCCGCCTGACCGTCCTCTCGGACATCACGGCCAACGTCGACTTCCTCTTCCTGAAGGAGCCGGTCTTCGACCAGCCCTCCTGGGACAAGGCCATGAAGGGCGAGCCCGCGGCCCTCCTGACCACCGCCCGCGAGAAGCTGGTGGACGCCGACTGGAACGACCCCGAGTCCCTCAAGAACGCCGTCCTGGCCGCCGGCGAGGCCCACGGCCTCAAGCTCGGCAAGGCCCAGGCCCCGGTCCGCGTCGCCGTCACCGGCCGCACGGTCGGCCTGCCGCTCTTCGAGTCCCTGGAGATCCTGGGCAAGGAGAAGACCCTGGCCCGCATCGACGCGACCCTGGCGAAGCTCGCCGGCTGACCCGCGCCGTACGCACCGGTACCCCCGTCCCGCGCCAGGGACGGGGGTACCGTCGTCTCCATGACCATCCGCGCGGTGCTCTGGGACATCGACGACACGATCTTCGACTACGCGAGCGCCGACAGGACCGGGATGCGGGCGCACCTCGCCGCCGAGGGGCTGCTCGACGCGTGGGGATCCGTCGAGGAGGCCCTGCGGCGCTGGAAGGAGCTCACGGAGCTGCACTGGCGCCGGTACGAGGCCGAGGGCGGGGACTTCCGGGAGCAGCGGCGCGGGCGCGTGCGGGACTTCCTCGGGCGGCCGGCGCTCACCGCCGCCGAGGCCGACGACTGGTTCGACCGGTACGTGGTCCATTACGAGGCCGCCTGGGAGCTGTTCCCCGACGCCGTGCCCGTCCTCGACCTGCTTGCCCGTGACTACCGTCACGGAGTGCTGTCCAACTCCAGCATCCACAACCAGGACCACAAGCTCCGCGCCCTCGGCGTACGGGACCGCTTCGAGGCCGTGGTGTGCGCCGCCGAGCTCGGGGTGGCCAAGCCGGCCCCGGCGGCCTTCCACGCCGCCTGCGCCGCCCTGGACCTGCGCCCTCACCAGGTGGCGTACGTCGGGGACCAGCCGGACATCGACGCCCGGGGCGCCGTGGAGGCGGGCCTCCGGGGGATCTGGCTGGACCGCGCGGGGACCGGCGGGAGGCCCGAGCTGACCCGGATCACCGACCTCCGGCAGCTGCCCGCGCTGCTGCGTGCGGATACGCGTTTTGGAGCACCGTCCACCTTCGGGTAATGTTCTTTCTGCGCCGAGGGGAACGGGCCGAAAGGCCGGAAAGCCCCGGAAGCGCAAGCCGAGCAAGATCCCTTCTCGAAGTGATCAAGTTCCGGTGGCCTATGGTGTAATTGGCAGCACGACTGATTCTGGTTCAGTTAGTCTTGGTTCGAGTCCAGGTAGGCCAGCTCGCAGAGCTCATCTGCACTTGTGGATTGGCATCCACGAAGCCCCCGTTGTGTAGCGGCCTAGCACGCCGCCCTCTCAAGGCGGTAGCGCCGGTTCGAATCCGGTCGGGGGTACAGATCCTTCCCGCGGGATCATCTGGGTAGCTCCCGATGATGCCGATGCAGGATCGCTAGGGCCCCCGTTGTGTAGCGGCCTAGCACGCCGCCCTCTCAAGGCGGTAGCGCCGGTTCGAATCCGGTCGGGGGTACAGATCCTTCCCGCGGGATCATCTGGGTAGCTCCCGATGATGCCGATGCAGGATCGCTAGGGCCCCCGTTGTGTAGCGGCCTAGCACGCCGCCCTCTCAAGGCGGTAGCGCCGGTTCGAATCCGGTCGGGGGTACGACGCTGGTCTAACCACGTATTGGTCTATGGTGTAATTGGCAGCACGACTGATTCTGGTTCAGTTAGTCTAGGTTCGAGTCCTGGTAGACCAGCTCGGATCCACGGTAACGTGTGATCCAAAGCCCCCGTTGTGTAGCGGCCTAGCACGCCGCCCTCTCAAGGCGGTAGCGCCGGTTCGAATCCGGTCGGGGGTACTCGACGAAGAAGCCCTTCCCTTCGGGGGAGGGCTTCTTCGCTGTTCGCGTCCACCGGGTGTCCGAGCACACAACTCCGGCCCACCGCTGCGGCGTTGGAGCGGTGGGCCGGTACGAACAGGAGGGACGGAGGAGCTCAGCCGTTGCGGCGGAGCGCCTCGGAGAGACGGGCGGCGGCGTCGATGACCGCCTGGGCGTGCATGCGGCCCGGGTGGCGCGTCAGGCGCTCGATCGGACCCGAGACCGACACGGCGGCCACCACGCGGTTCGAGGGGCCGCGTACGGGCGCGGAGACGGACGCGACGCCCGGCTCCCGCTCGCCGATCGACTGGGCCCAGCCGCGGCGCCGTACGCCCGACAGGGCCGTCGCCGTGAAGCGGGCGCCCTGGAGGCCGCGGTGGAGCCGCTCGGGCTCCTCCCAGGCCATCAGGATCTGCGCGGACGAGCCGGCCTTCATGGTCAGCGTCGAGCCGACCGGGACGGTGTCCCGCAGGCCCGAGAGCCGCTCGGCCGCCGCCACGCAGATGCGCATGTCGCCCTGGCGCCGGTAGAGCTGGGCGCTCTCGCCGGTGACGTCGCGCAGATGCGTCAGAACCGGGCCCGCGGTCGCGAGCAGGCGGTCCTCGCCGGCCGCGGCGGCGAGCTCCGCCAGGCGCGGCCCGAGGATGAACCGGCCCTGCATGTCGCGGGCCACCATCCGGTGGTGTTCCAGTGCCACGGCCAGTCGGTGGGCCGTGGGTCGTGCGAGTCCCGTCGCCGCGACCAGTCCTGCGAGGGTGGCCGGACCGGACTCCAGGGCGCTCAGGACAAGGGCTGCCTTGTCGAGAACGCCTACGCCGCTAGAGTTGTCCATGCAACGATATTCGCGTCTCACTCTGTGAAACGCAAGTTCAATTTTTCTCGGAACCTGTGACCCTGGTGTTGCGGCCGCACAACGGCCCGCGAAACGGGTCTCTAGTTGTGCCGGCGTAGACGTCGGCCGGAGGGAAAGCGATGGGTAGGACACTCGCGGAGAAGGTCTGGGACGACCACGTCGTCCGGCGCGCCGAGGGCGAGCCCGACCTCCTCTTCATCGATCTGCACCTGCTGCACGAGGTGACCAGCCCGCAGGCCTTCGACGGTCTCCGGCAGAACGGCCGGCAGGTGCGGCGCCTCGACCTCACCATCGCCACCGAGGACCACAACACCCCGACCCTCGACATCGACAAGCCGATCGCCGACCCGGTCTCCCGCGCCCAGCTGGAGACCCTCCGCAAGAACTGTGCCGAGTTCGGCGTCCGGCTGCATCCGCTGGGCGACGTCGAGCAGGGCGTCGTCCACGTCGTGGGCCCGCAGCTGGGTCTGACCCAGCCCGGCACCACCGTGGTCTGCGGCGACTCGCACACCTCCACGCACGGCGCCTTCGGCGCGCTGGCCTTCGGCATCGGCACCAGCCAGGTCGAGCACGTGCTCGCCACCCAGACGCTGCCGCTGGCCCGCCCGAAGACCATGGCGATCACGGTCGACGGCGAGCTGCCCGAGGACGTCACCGCCAAGGACCTGATCCTGGCGATCATCGCGAAGATCGGCACCGGCGGCGGCCAGGGCTACATCCTGGAGTACCGCGGCTCCGCCATCGAGAAGCTCTCGATGGAGGCCCGGATGACCATCTGCAACATGTCGATCGAGGCCGGCGCCCGCGCGGGCATGATCGCCCCCGACGAGACCACCTTCGCCTATCTGAAGGGCCGCGCCCACGCCCCCGAGGGCGAGGACTGGGACGCCGCCGTCGCGTACTGGAAGACCCTGAAGTCCGACGAGGACGCCGTCTTCGACGCCGAGGTCGTCATCGACGCCGCCACGCTGGCGCCGTTCGTCACCTGGGGCACCAACCCGGGCCAGGGCGCGCCGCTTTCGGCGAACGTCCCCGACCCCGCTTCGTACGAAGACGCTTCGGAGCGCCTGGCCGCCGAAAAGGCCCTGGAGTACATGGGGTTGACCGCCGGGCAGCCGCTGCGCGACATCAAGGTCGACACCGTCTTCGTAGGCTCCTGCACCAACGGCCGCATCGAGGACCTGCGCAACGCCGCCTCCCTCCTGGAGGGCCGCAAGGTCGCCGACGGCGTCCGCATGCTGGTCGTCCCCGGCTCGGTCCGGGTCGCCCTGCAGGCCGTCGAGGAGGGCCTGGACAAGGTCTTCAAGGAGGCCGGCGCCGAATGGCGGCACGCGGGCTGCTCCATGTGCCTGGGCATGAACCCCGACCAACTGGCCCCCGGTGAGCGCTCCGCGTCCACCTCCAACCGCAACTTCGAGGGCCGGCAGGGCAAGGGCGGCCGGACGCACCTGGTCTCCCCCCAGGTCGCCGCCGCCACCGCAGTCCTGGGCCACCTGGCCTCCCCGGCCGATCTGTCCGACGTCGCCACCACCGCGGGGGTCTGAGGAACCATGGAAGCTTTCACCACGCACACCGGCCGGGCCGTCCCGCTGCGCCGCAGCAACGTCGACACCGACCAGATCATCCCGGCGCACTGGCTGAAGAAGGTCACCCGCGACGGCTTCGAGGACGGCCTCTTCGAGGCCTGGCGCAAGGACTCCGAGTTCGTCCTCAACCGCCCCGAGCGGCAGGGCGCCACGGTCCTGGTCGCCGGCCCCGACTTCGGCACCGGCTCCTCCCGCGAGCACGCCGTCTGGGCGCTCCAGAACTACGGCTTCCAGGCGGTCATCTCCTCCCGCTTCGCCGACATCTTCCGCGGCAACTCGCTGAAGAACGGCCTGCTGACCGTCGTCCTCCCGCAGGAGACGGTGGACGCCCTCTGGGAGCTGACCGAGGCCGACCCGACCGCCGAGATCACCGTCGACCTGGAGGCCCGCAAGGTCCTGGCCGCCGGGATCGACGCCGACTTCGAGCTCGACGAGAACGCCCGCTGGCGTCTGCTGAACGGACTCGACGACATCAGCCTCACCCTTCAGAACGAAGCGGACATCGCCGCTTACGAGGCGGCTCGACCGGCCTTCAAGCCCCGTACAATTACGGTCTGAGCAGCGCTTTTCCACGACTGCGCCCCCCACCGCCCGGTGGGGGGCGCAGTCGCTTGTTGAGACCCTGTCGGGCGACAACTCGCCCTAGATGGCACAATCGGTGCATGGAACGCGACAGCCAACTCGAGCTCTACGAGGCAGTCGCAGCCCGATTGAAGGAAGCGCACACAAGGGTGCGCTCACTGCAAGTCCCGGAGGGCGTAAGGATGGCGCTGTCCCGGAAGCTGCTGGTCGTCACGGCAGCGGCGAAGCACGATCTCAAGGACGCGGCCACGCGTCTCGACCGGTTGATGAAGGACCTCGACGAGGGCCGATTCCCAGAGGACGACTGACACCAGGAACTCCGCAACGGGACTTCCACGTTGCGGCACTAGGGTGATTAGACCGTTTCGTGTTTGATTTGCGGTATATACATGCCTAACGTGCGAAAAAGCTTGAACACTTTCGTTCTGGCAATGTCTCCGAAGGGGAAGACGTGAACAAGGCGCAGCTCGTAGAAGCGATTGCCGACAAGATGGGCGGTCGTCAGCAGGCCGCCGAAGCCGTCGACCACGTGCTCGACGCCATCGTGCGTGCCGTGGTGGCCGGTGACCGGGTCTCGGTCACCGGTTTCGGCTCGTTCGAGAAGGTCGACCGGCCGGCCCGCTACGCCCGCAACCCGCAGACGGGTGAGCGGGTCCGGGTCAAGAAGACCTCCGTCCCGCGCTTCCGTGCAGGTCAGGGCTTCAAGGACCTGGTCAGCGGCTCGAAGAAGCTCCCCAAGGGCGGCGAGGTCTCCGTCAAGAAGGCCCCCAAGGGCAGCCTCACCGGTGGCGCCTCCGCGACCGTGAAGAAGGCCGCCGCGAAGAAGGCCACCACCGCCAAGAAGGCCGCCGCGAAGAAGGCGGCCCCGGTGAAGAAGGCCACGACGGCCGCGGCGAAGAAGACCACCGCCGCCGCCAAGAAGGCCACCACGGCGGCCGCGAAGAAGGCGGCCCCGGCGAAGAAGGCCACGACGGCCGCGGCGAAGAAGACCACCGCCGCCGCCAAGAAGGCCACCCCGGCCGCCGCCGCGAAGAAGACGGTCGCCAAGAAGACCGCTCCGGCCAAGAAGGCCACGGCGAAGAAGGCGCCCGCCAAGAAGACGACGGCGCGCAAGACCACCGCCAAGAAGACCGCCGCCAAGAAGTAGGACGCGCGGTACCGACCCGCCGGGCCGGGCTTCCCCTCGGGGAGCCCGGCCCGCGGCGCGTCTCGGGACGTCCCGGGTCTCAGGACGTCCCGGGTCTCAGGACCTCTCGCCTCTCAGGACCTCTCGCCTCTCAGGACCTCTCGCGTCTCAGGACGTCTTGCAGCTCGGAACGGTCTTGCGGCTCAGAACGTCTGCAGCGTCACCAGGGTGATCCGGAGCCCCGCGCCCGACGTGCCCGGCTCGGCCTCGATCCGCACCCGCTGCCCCGGACGCAGCAGCCGGAGCCCGCCCGCGTCGAAGGCCTCCGCCCCGAACTCCACGGGGGTGCCGTCGTCGAGCAGCACACTGCCGCTGCGGGTCTCGGGGTCGTACGTGAACGCGGTCGCCTGCATGGACCGCAGCCTATCCGGCCGCCGTCAGCCACCGGGCGGCCGTCCGCGGACCGAGCCCGAGCGCCAGGGCCGCCGCCAGGTCCTCGCCGGTGTCCACGTCCCGGCGTACGGAATCCACCCTGGCGAGCAGGATTTCCACCGCCCCCGAAGACAAATGCCGCAGCCTCGACGCGCCCCCGAATGCCGGTTCCAATTCCACCCCCGGACCCGCCGAGAGGAATGTCGTACCTATTTCGGCGGCATCCGCGAGAAAAGCCCTCGGAAAATTACCGGCCGCGTCCAGGACCCGGGTCAGCTCCGCCGGCCGCAGCGCCGGGAGGTCCGCGTTGAGCGCCGCCACGCGCGCGTGCGGCCGCCCCGCCCGTACGGCACGGGCCCCGTGCGCGAGCGCCGCGTTGAGCCCCGCCGCCGGGGAGTCCGGCACGATCCGCGCACCCAGGGCCGCGAGCGCCGCGCCGGCCACGGGATCGTCCGTGACGACCGCCACATCCCGCACGCGCGCACAGTTAAGCACCGCACCCACGGTGTCCTCGGCGAACGCAAGGGCGAGCCGGGGGCGCAGCCGCGCCCCCGTCGCCGCGGCGAGCCTGCTCTTGGCCAGGGCAAGGGGCTTCAGGGGGACGACCAGGGACCAGCCGTCGTCGGCGCCGGGGCGCATCGGGGGCAGCGTCTTCATCGGGGCCATTCTGTCCCGCCCACGCGGTCCACCGGAGGGGCCGGGGCGTACGGTGTCACTCGACAGACCAGGAGCATGGGGCGACACTTGACCCCCTGCCAGCCAGTCCCCGGAGAAAGGTGTCCGAGTGCCCCGCCGCAGAATCGGCTTCTGGTACCGCCTCGCGGCGGTCATCGCCAAACCCCCCCTGGTGGTTCTGTTCAAGCGGGACTGGCGCGGCATGGAGCACATTCCGGCCGACGGCGGTTTCATCACCGCGGTCAACCACAACTCCTACCTGGACCCGCTGTCCTACGCGCACTACCAGTACAACACCGGCCGCGTCCCGCGCTTCCTCGCCAAGGCCGGCCTCTTCAAGGGCGGCTTCGTCGCCACCATGCTCAGGAACACCGGGCAGATCCCCGTCTACCGCGAGACGACCAACGCGCTCGACGCCTTCCGCGCCGCCGTCGACGCCATCGAGCGCGGCGAGTGCGTCGCCTTCTACCCCGAGGGCACCCTCACCCGCGACCCCGAGATGTGGCCCATGGCCGGCAAGACCGGCGCCGCCCGCGTCGCGCTGATGACCAAGGTCCCCGTCATCCCGGTGGCCCAGTGGGGCGCCAACCTCGCGATGCCGCCGTACGCCAAGGAGAACAAGCTCCGGCTGTTCCCCCGCAAGACGCTGATCGTGCAGGCGGGACCGCCCGTCGACCTCTCCCGCTTCGACGGCCTGGAGCCCACGCCCGAGGTGCTCCGCGAGGCCACCGAGGTCATCATGGCCGCCATCACCGCCCTCCTGGAGGAGGTCCGCGGCGAGAAGGCGCCCGACGAGCCGTACGACCACCGCAAGGCCCGCCTGGAGCAGCGGCGCAGGGCCGCCGAGGAGGGCACCAAGTGACCAGGGCAGCCGTCTTCGGCAACGGATCCTGGGGCACCGCCTTCGCGATGGTGCTCGCCGACGCGGGCTGCGAGGTGAGCCTCTGGGGCCGCCGCGCCGAGCTCGCCAAGGAGATCAACGCCACCCGGACCAACCCCGACTACCTGCCGGGCGTCGAACTCCCGCGGGGGATCACGGCCACCGCGGACCCCGCCGAGGCCGCCGCGGACGCCGACTTCACCGTCCTCGTCGTCCCCTCCCAGACCCTGCGCGGCAACCTCGCCGCCTGGAAGCCGGTGCTCGCCCCGGACACCGTGCTCGTCTCCCTCATGAAGGGCGTCGAACTCGGCACCGCCAAGCGGATGAGCGAGGTCGTCACCGAGGTCGCCGACGTGCCCGCCGACCGCGTGGCCGTCCTCACCGGCCCCAACCTGGCCAAGGAGATCGCCGCCCGGCAGCCCGCCGCCGCGGTCGTCGCCTGCTCCGACGAGACGGTCGCCCAGCGCCTCCAGACCGCCTGCATGACCCCGTACTTCCGCCCGTACACCAACACCGACGTGGTGGGCTGCGAGCTCGGCGGCGCCGTGAAGAACGTCATCGGCCTCGCCGTCGGCATCGCCAACGGCATGGGCCTCGGCGACAACTCCAAGGCCACGCTCATCACCCGCGGCCTCGCCGAGACCACCCGGCTCGGCCTCGCCATGGGCGCCGACCCGCTCACCTTCTCCGGCCTCGCGGGCCTCGGCGACCTGGTCGCCACCTGCTCCTCGCCGCTCTCCCGGAACAACACCTTCGGCACCAACCTCGGCCGCGGGATGACCCTCCAGGAGACCATCGCGGCCACCAAGCAGACCGCGGAGGGCGTCAAGTCCTGCGAGTCCGTGCTCGATCTGGCCCGCCGCCACGGCGTCGACATGCCCATCACCGAGACCGTCGTCTCGATCGTCCACGACGGCAAGCCGCCGGTCGTCGCGCTCAAGGAGCTGATGTCGCGCTCGGCCAAGCCCGAGCGCCGCTGAGCCATCCGCGCGCGGCGGCAGCGGGGCGCTCAGCAGTTCGGGAGTCGCAAGGTACGCTCATCGCGATATGAGCGAGAACACCCAGAGCCCCCGCAAGCCGCGCGTGGCCGTCGTCTTCGGCGGTCGCAGCTCCGAGCACGCCATCTCCGTCGTCACGGCGGGCGCCGTCCTGAGCGCCATCGACCGGGACAAGTACGACGTGCTGCCCATCGGCATCACGACGGACGGGCGCTGGGCGCTCACCGCCGACGCCCCCGAGCGGATGGCCATCACCGACCGGAAGCTGCCCAACGTCGCCGAACTGGCCGAGTCCGAGCAGGGCGGCGTCGTCCTCCCCGTCGACCCGTCCAGCCGCGAGGTCGTCCTCACCGAGCCGGGGCAGGTCCCCACGGCCCTCGGCGAGGTCGACGTGGTCTTCCCGATGCTCCACGGCCCCTACGGCGAGGACGGCACCCTCCAGGGCCTCCTGGAGCTCTCCGGCGTCCCCTACGTCGGCGCGGGCGTCCTCGCCTCCGCCGTCGGCCAGGACAAGGAGTACATGAAGCGGGTCTTCACCTCCTTCGGCCTGCCGGTCGGCCCGTACGAGGTCATCCGGCCGCGCGAGTGGGAGCAGAACCCCGCCGCCGCCCGCAAGAAGATCGTCGAGTTCGCCGCCGACCACGGCTGGCCGCTCTTCGTGAAGCCGGCCCGCGGCGGCTCCTCCATGGGCATCACCAAGGTCGACGACCTCTCCGGCCTGGACGAGGCCATCGAGGAGGCCCGCCGCCACGACCCCAAGATCCTCGTCGAGTCGCTGCTGCGCGGCCGCGAGATCGAGTGCGGCGTCCTGGAGTTCGAGGACGGCCCGCGCGCCAGCGTCCCGGCCGAGATCCCGCCGGTCACGAACCACGACTTCTACGACTTCGAGGCCAAGTACATCGACTCGGCCTCCGGCATCGTGCCCGCCCCCATCGGGGACGAGGCCACCGCCGAGGTCCAGCGCCTCGCCGTGCTCGCCTACGAGGCCGTGTCCTGCGAGGGCCTGGTCCGCGCCGACTTCTTCCTCACCGAGGACGGCGACTTCGTCATCAACGAGATCAACACCATGCCGGGCTTCACGCCCATCTCCATGTACCCGCGCATGTGGCAGGAGAGCGGCGTGAGCTACCCCGAGCTCGTCGACCGGCTCATCCAGGCCGCGCTGACCCGCTCCACGGGCCTGCGCTAGACGAACCGGGCCCGGGGGCGCCGGGGTGCGGTCACTCGCACTCCGGCTCCAGGGCGCACGGGACGGTCCGCTCCACGGGGCCCGCGAGGTCCGTGAGCGGGCCGGCGTCGTGCGCGTACCGCGCGTCCAGGGACACCTCGACGTACGTCTTCCGGTAGACCGAGGTGAAACGGGGCCCGTCGCCCTCGCGCCGCTCCAGCATCCAGCGCACGCCGTTCGCGGAGACGCCCTGGGACTTCGGGTCGCTCATCTTTTCGGGCCGGGGGACCCCGCAGCGCAGTACGATCGCACCGTCACCCCACCCGGCGGTCAACTCGGAGCCGGGCTCCGGGTCACTCCGCTCCAGACCCGCCACGGTGTCGGGAAGCTCCTTCGCCAGGGCCTGGCAGAGGGCGGCCTCCTCCGCCGGCGGGCTCGGGACCACGACGGACGCCGTGGCGTCCGGCGAGGAGCAGCCGACGGCGGCCGACAGCAGGACGACGGCCGCGACGGCGGCGGGCAGGCCGAAGGGCCGGTGGGAAGACGTCACCGGCCAAGCGTAGACGGGGGCTACAGATGAACGACCGGGCAGGTGAGGGTGCGTGTGATGCCGTCCACTTGCTGGACCTTGGCGACCACCATGCGGCCCAGCTCGTCGACGGTCTCCGCCTGCGCGCGCACGATCACGTCGTACGGACCGGTCACGTCTTCGGCCTGGATGACCCCCGGGATCTTGGAGATGGTGTCGGCGACGGTCGACGCCTTGCCCACCTCGGTCTGGATGAGGATGTACGCCTGAACCACGGAACCTCCAGGGCGACCACGAGGATCTTGTGGGAGAAAGGGACGCCACGGTACCGCGTCGCCGCGGGCCACGGGGAGACCCGCGCGTCCGGAGGCGCTCGGGGTGTGGCGTACGCAGGACAGAAGTTGACGGTCTACTTGACGGTACCCAGCACGGTGACGGCCCGCGACCCGCGGCGCGCACAGACGCGCCCCCGCCCGCTCGCCGGCACGAAGACACGAGGTGAGACGCGGTGAAGGGCACAGTCGGAGAGCTGGGCGAGTTCGGGCTCATCAGAGAGCTCACGTCCCGGCTCACCTCCACCCCGGCGGTACGGATCGGGCCCGGCGACGACGCCGCGGTCGTCTCCGCCCCCGACCGGCGCGTGGTGGCCAGCACGGACATCCTCCTCGAAGGACGTCACTTCCGGCGCGACTGGTCGACGGCGTACGACGTCGGCCGCAAGGCCGCCGCACAGAACCTGGCCGACATCGCCGCCATGGGCGCGGTCCCCACCGCGCTCCTCCTCGGCCTCGTCGTCCCCGCCGAACTCCCTGTGACATGGCCCACGGAATTGATGGACGGCCTGCGCGATGAATGTCAGGTCGCGGGCGCCGCGGTGGTCGGCGGCGACGTCGTCCGCGGCGACACGATCATGGTCTCCATCACCGCCCTCGGCGACCTCCGCAACCACGACCCGGTCACCCGGGGCGGCGCCAAGCCCGGCGACGTCGTCGCCTACACCGGCTGGCTCGGCTGGTCCGCCGCCGGATACGCGGTCCTCTCCCGCGGCTTCCGCTCCCCGCGCGCCTTCGTCGAGGCCCACCGCAGGCCCGAGCCGCCGTACCACGCGGGCCCGGCGGCCGCAGGGCTCGGCGCCACCGCCATGTGCGACGTCAGCGACGGCCTCATCGCCGACCTCGGGCACATCGCCGAGGCCAGCAAGGTCCGCATCGACCTGCGCTCCGGCCTCATCGACATCCCCACCCAGATGAACGACATCGGCCAGGCCGTCGGCGTCGACCCCATGCAGTGGGTGCTCACCGGGGGAGAGGACCACGCCATCGTGGCCACCTTCCCGCCGGACGTGAAGCTCCCCGCCCGCTGGAAGGTCATCGGCGAGGTCCTCAACCCCTCGGCGCTGCCGCAGGTCACGGTGGACGGCGCGCCCTGGCACAGCGTGGGCGGCTGGGACCACTTCGGAGAGACCGAGTGAATCCGCCCCTCGTGCTGACCGTCGCCGGATCCGACTCCGGCGGCGGCGCCGGCATCCAGGCCGACCTGAAGACGATGCTCGCGCTCGGCGTCCACGGCATGAGCGTGCTCACCGCCGTCACCGCCCAGAACTCGCGGGGCGTCCAGGGCGTCTGGGAGCTGCCCGTGGAGGCCGTACGCGCCCAGTACCGGGCCGTCGTCGACGACATCGGCGTCCAGGCGGTCAAGACGGGCATGCTGGCGTCCGCCGCGCTCGTGGAGACGGTGGCGGAGCTGCTCGCCCCCGTGGAGGCCCCGGTGGTCGTCGACCCGGTCGGCGTCTCCAAGCACGGCGACCCGCTCCTCGCGGAGGCCGCGCTGGACTCCGTACGGACGAAGCTGCTGCCGGTCGCGACCGTCGCCACCCCGAACCTGGACGAGGTGACCCAGCTGACCGGCGTGCGCGTCGGGGACGAGGGCGACATGCGGGCGGCCGCCGGGGCGGTCCTGTCGTACGGGCCGCGCTGGGTCCTGATCAAGGGCGGACACCTGCCCACCGGTCGGGAGGCCGTGGACCTGCTCACGGACGGCACCGAGGAGCACTGGCTGCGCGCCCCCCGCCACGACAACCGGCACACCCACGGCACGGGCTGCACGCTCGCCTCGGCGATCGCCTCCGGGCTCGCCAAGGGCCTGGAGGTGCCGGAGGCCGTACGGCAGGCCAAGGAGTACGTGACGGGGGCCATCGCCGCCGGATTCGCCCTGGGCTCGGGCATCGGCCCGGTCGACCACGGGTGGCGGTTCCGGGACTGAACGGCGTCAGGGCATGGCAAAAGGCCGGTTCACCGAGGTGAACCGGCCTTTCAAGGCAACCGCAGGGGCTGCGCTACGACAGAACGTCGCGATTAGCGCGAGACCTTGCCGGCCTTGATGCACGAGGTGCAGACGTTGAGCCGCTTCGGCGTCCGACCGACCACGGCACGCACGCGCTGGATGTTCGGGTTCCAGCGACGGGACGTACGGCGGTGCGAGTGCGAAATGTTGTTGCCGAAGCCCGGCCCCTTGCCGCAGACGTCGCAGTTGGCAGCCACGGGTCACTCCAAAGACTTCAGAATTACAGTGAAATCCGGCGCACCGGAATCAGGAGTCTGAAGTGGCTTGCCGGGGAACGGCCCGGTTTGAACCGGGCAACCGAAGCAGCATACAACGCCTGCTTCCGTGGAACGAAACTACCATGGTCTCCGCGGACCTCGCCCCGGGCCCTGGTCACAGGGGGTCCCCCCTGCTCGAGCGAAGCCGAGCTTGGGGGAGGGTCACCCCCGGTCTACCCTGCGGTGAGCTCACCGCCGAAGGAGGACCCCCCGTTGTCGCGAGCCCTTCAGCCCGACGAGGAGCTCGTCGAGCTCGACGCCGCAGCGGTCCGGACCTGGTGCGCACGGGCCCTCGACGCCCTCGGGCGTGAGCGCGAGGAGATCGACGCGATCAACGTCTACCCGGTCGCGGACGGGGACACCGGCACCAACCTGTACCTGACGGCCGAGGCCGCCCACCAGGCCGTCGAAGCCGTCTTCGCCGCCTCCGCGCCCGACACCGCCGAGACCGTACGGGCCATGGCGCACGGCGCCCTGCTCGGCGCCCGGGGCAACTCCGGCACCATCCTCGCCCAGCTCCTGCGCGGCATGGCCGCCGTCCTCGTCGAAGGACGTGACGGTGATCACCTCGCCCGCGCCCTCGCCGAGGCCGCCGCCGCCGCGCGGCAGGCCGTCGCCCACCCCGTGGAGGGCACCGTCCTCACCGTGGCCTCCGCCGCCGCGGGCGGCTGCGCGGGCGGCGGCACCCTCGGGGACGTGGCCGTACGGGCCCACGACGGGGCCAGGACCGCCCTGGAGGCGACCCCCGGCCAACTGGACGTGCTCGGCCGGGCCGGGGTCGTGGACGCCGGCGGACGCGGCCTGGTCACCGTCCTCGGAGCGCTGGTGGAGACGGTGACGGGCCGGGCGCCGGCGGCGGGCGGATGGGCGCAGGACCGCACCGGGGCCACGAGCGCCGGGGCACAGGGCCGCACCGGGACCGCGGGCGTCGGAGCGCAGGGCCGCACCGGGACCGCGGGCGCCGGGGCGCAGGACCGCTTCGCGACCGCGCCGGGCGGGGTACGGGTCCTCGGGGACCCCCGGGCCGTGCCCGCCCCCTCCGACGGGCCCTGCGACGGCGAGGCCGGGCCCGCCTACGAGGTGATCTACCTCCTGGAGGCCGAGGACGCGGCCGTGGACCTGCTGCGGGCCCGGCTCGACGCCCTCGGCGACTCCCTCGTCGTCGTCGGCGGCGACGGGCTGTGGAACGTCCACGTCCACGTCGACGACGCGGGCGCCGCCGTCGAGGCCGGCGTCGAGGCCGGCCGGCCCCACCGCATCCGCATCACCCACTTCGCGGCCGACGCGGCGGCCTCCACCGCGCGCGGGGAACGCGCCCAGCGCGCGGTCGTCGCCGTCGTCCCCGGCGAGGGCCTCGCCGGACTCTGCGCCGAGGCCGGCGCGACCACCGTCCGCAGCAGGCCCGGCGAACCGCCCGCCGGCGACGAACTCCTCGACGCGATCCGGCGGGCGCACGCGCGCGAGGTCGTCCTCCTGCCCAACGACACCGACCTGCGCCAGACCGCGGCCGCCGTCGCCGAACGTGCCAGGACCGAGGGCATCCGCGTCGCCCTCATCCCGACCCGGGCCGCCGTCCAGGGCATCGCCGCCCTCGCCGTCCACGAACCCGACCGCCGCTTCGACGAGGACGTCGTCGCCATGACGGCCGCCGCCGGAGCCACCCGCTACGCCGAACTCGCCGTCGCCGAACGCCAGTCCTTCACCTCGGCCGGCGTCTGCCAGGCCGGCGACGTCCTCGGCCTCATCGAGGGCGACGTCGCCGTCATCGGCAAGGACCTGACCGAGACCGCCCGCACCGTCCTGGACCGCATGCTCTCGGCGGGCGGCGAACTCGTCACCCTCGTCGTCGCCGACGACACCCCGCCCGACCTCGCCCCCGACCTCGAACGCCACGTCCGGCGCGGCTACCTGGCCGTCGACACCACCACGTACCACGCGGGCGCGGGGGCACCGCCGCTGCTCATCGGGGTGGAATAGGCGCCGTTCCCGGCGGTTGTCCACAGCCTTCGGCACGACTGTCGGTCCCGTGGTCTTCAATGGAAGGCGTGCCCGCGCTCGACGAACCACTCAAGAAGTCCCTCGGCCCCGCCACCGCCAAGGCCATGGCCGAGGCACTCGACCTGCACACGGTCGGGGACCTGCTCCACCACTACCCCCGCCGGTACGCCGAGCGCGGGGAGCTGACCACCCTCGCCGACCTGCCGCTCGACGAGCACGTCACGGTGGTCGCCCAGGTCGCCGACGCCCGGGTGCTCACCTTCAACGGCTCCAAGGGACGCGGCCAGCGCCTCGAAGTGACCATCACCGACGGCAGCGGCCGCCTCCAGCTGGTCTTCTTCGGCAAGGGCGTGCACAAGCCGCACCACGACCTGCTGCCGGGCACCCGCGCGATGTTCGCCGGCAAGGTCTCGCTCTTCAACCGGCGCCTCCAGCTCGCCCACCCCTCGTACGAACTCCTCCGCGGCGACAGCGACGAGGCCGTCGACACCTGGGCGGGCGCCCTCATCCCGATCTATCCGGCCACCACCAAGCTGGAGTCCTGGAAGATCGCCAAGGCGGTCGGCGTCGTCCTGTCCAGCGCCGGTGACGCCGTCGACCCGCTGCCGCCGACCCTGCGCGAGGGCCGCGGCCTCATCGACCTCCCCGACGCCCTGAACCGCATCCACCGCCCCCGTACCAAGGCGGACATCGCCGACGCCCGCGAGCGGCTCAAGTGGGACGAGGCCTTCGTCCTCCAGGTCGCGCTCGCCCGCCGCCGGCACGCCGACACCCAACTGCCCGCCGTCGCCCGGAGACCGGCCCCCGACGGCATCCTCGACGCCTTCGACGCCAAGCTGCCCTTCACCCTCACCGAGGGCCAGCAGAAGGTCTCGAAGGAGATCTTCGACGACCTCGCCACCGAACACCCCATGCACCGCCTCCTCCAGGGAGAGGTCGGCTCGGGCAAGACGATGGTGGCGCTGCGCGCCATGCTCGCCGTCGTCGACTCCGGCGGGCAGGCCGCGATGCTCGCCCCCACCGAGGTCCTCGCCCAGCAGCACCACCGCTCCGTCACCGAGATGATGGGCGAGCTCGCCGAGGGAGGCATGCTCGGCGGCGCCGAGCGCGCCACCAAGGTCGTCCTGCTCACCGGCTCCATGGGCGCCGCCGCCCGCCGCCAGGCCCTGCTCGACCTCGTCACCGGCGAGGCGGGCATCGTCATCGGCACGCACGCGCTGATCGAGGACAAGGTCCAGTTCCACGACCTCGGCCTGGTCGTCGTCGACGAGCAGCACCGCTTCGGCGTCGAGCAGCGCGACGCCCTGCGCGGCAAGGGCAAGCAGCCCCCGCACCTCCTCGTCATGACCGCCACGCCCATCCCGCGCACGGTCGCCATGACCGTCTTCGGCGACCTGGAGACCTCCGTCCTCGACCAGCTGCCCGCCGGCCGCTCGCCGATCGCCAGCCACGTCGTCCCCGCCGCCGACAAGCCGCACTTCCTCGCGCGCGCGTGGGAACGGGTCCGCGAGGAGGTGGCGAACGGGCACCAGGCGTACGTCGTCTGCCCCCGCATCGGCGACGAGGAGGACCAGAAGAAGAAGTCCAAGGCGTCCCCCGAGGACGAGGCCGAGAAGCGCCCGCCGCTCGCCGTCCTCGACGTCGCCGAGAAGCTCGGCGCCGGCCCCCTCGCGGGCCTGCGCATCGCCGTCCTGCACGGCCGCATGCACCCCGACGACAAGGACGACGTCATGCGCCGCTTCGCGGCCGGCGAGCTCGACGTCCTCGTCGCCACCACCGTCATCGAGGTCGGCGTCAACGTGCCCAACGCCACCGTCATGGTGATCATGGACGCCGACCGCTTCGGCGTCTCCCAGCTCCACCAGCTGCGCGGCCGCGTCGGCCGCGGCTCCGCCCCCGGCCTCTGCCTCCTCGTCAGCGAGATGCCCGAGGCCAGCCCCGCCCGGCAGCGGCTCAACGCCGTCGCCACCACCCTCGACGGCTTCGAGCTCTCCCGCATCGACCTCGAACAGCGCCGCGAGGGCGACGTCCTCGGCCAGGCCCAGTCCGGCGTCCGCTCCTCCCTGCGGGTGCTCACCGTCATCGACGACGAGGAGGTCATCGCCGCCGCCCGCGAGGAGGCCACCGCCCTCGTCCTCGCCGACCCCGACCTCGACGCCCACCCGGGCCTGCGCATCGCGCTCGACGCACTCCTCAGCGAGGAGCGGGAGACGTACCTCGACAAGGGCTGAGAAGGGCTGAGCGCCGCGCCGCGGCCATATCCTGGGACGTACGCATTGGACGACGCAGGACGAGGACACCGATGACCCGCGTGATCGCCGGTACCGCCGGCGGACGGCGCCTGGCCGTGCCCCCCGGCAACGGCACCCGCCCCACCTCCGACCGGGCACGGGAGGGCCTCTTCTCCACCTGGGAGTCGTTCCACGGCCTGGAAGGGGCCCGGGTCGCCGACCTGTACGCGGGCTCCGGCGCCGTCGGCCTGGAGGCGCTCTCCCGGGGCGCCGTCCACGCCCTCCTCGTCGAGGCCGACCCCCGCGCCGCGAAGACGATCCGGGACAACGTCCGCTCGATCGGCCTGCCCGGCGCCGAACTCCGCACCGGCAGGGCCGAGCAGATCGTGACGGGACCGGCGCCGGCCGATCCGTACGACCTCGTCTTCCTCGACCCGCCGTACGCGGTCACGGACGCCGATCTTCGCGAGATTCTCCTCACACTGTGCTCGGGGGGCTGGCTGAGCGAGGATGCCCTCGTCACGGTGGAGCGCAGCACCCGAGGCGGGGAATTCGGCTGGCCCGAGGGCTTCGAACCCCTGCGGTCCCGTCGCTACGGCGAGGGAACGTTTTGGTACGGTCGCGCCGCCTCTACGTGCGAAGACGCACGATGACCGGACCGGAGAGCGAGGGACCCAAGTTGCGCCGCGCCGTCTGTCCGGGGTCATTCGACCCCATCACCAACGGACATCTCGACATCATCGCCCGCGCCTCCAAGCTGTACGACGTCGTACACGTCGCGGTGATGATCAACCAGTCGAAGAAGGGCCTCTTCACGGTCGACGAGCGGATCGAGCTGATCCGCGAGGTCACCGCCGACTTCGGCAACGTCGAGGTGGAGTCCTTCCACGGACTGCTCGTCGACTTCTGCAAGCAGCGCGACATCCCCGCGATCGTCAAGGGCCTGCGCGCGGTCAGCGACTTCGACTACGAGCTGCAGATGGCCCAGATGAACATCGGCCTCTCGGGCGTGGAGACCCTGTTCGTCCCCACCAACCCGACGTACAGCTTCCTCTCCTCCTCGCTGGTCAAGGAGGTCGCGGCCTGGGGCGGCGACGTCTCGCACCTGGTCCCGCCGACGGTCCTTCCCCGGCTGACCGAGCGGCTCGCGCGGAAGTAGGCACGGAAGCACGTACGGAAGTGACACGCGGCCACCGCCGCTGACGCTCCGTCACCTGGTGTCGGACGGGCGCCGACTGCCCTTACAGTCGTCCCGTCCGTCTCCATCCAGCTGTAGAGAGTGGCGAGCACCAGGTGGACGTGCAGAAGAAGCTCGACGAGATCGTCGCGACCGTGCAGGGCGCCCGCTCCATGCCCATGTCGGCATCCTGCGTGGTCAACCGCGCCGAGCTGCTCTCCCTCCTCGAAGAGGTGCGGGAGGCCCTGCCCGGCTCCCTCGCCCAGGCCCAGGAACTGATCGGCGGCCGCGAGCAGATGGTCGAGCAGGCCCGCCAGGAGGCCGAGCGGATCATCGAGGCCGCCCACGCCGAGCGCGGCTCGATCGTCTCCGACACCCAGGTCGCCCGTCAGTCGCAGGAGGAGGCCGACCGGATCCTCTCCGAGGCCCGCCGCGAGGCCGAGGAGGTCAAGGCCGAGGCCGACGACTACGTCGACTCCAAGCTCGCCAACTTCGAGGTCGTCCTCAACAAGACCATCGGCTCCGTCGACCGCGGGCGCGAGAAGCTCCTCGGCCGCGGCCCGGGCCTCGACCAGGACGGCTACGCCGACGCGGACGCCCCCGAGTACAGCGCCGACCCGCAGACCCTGATCCAGCGCGCCGACGAGTACGTGGACGCCAAGCTGGGCGCCTTCGAGGCCGTCCTCAGCAAGACCCTGGAGGCCGTCGGCCGGGGCCGGCAGAAGCTGCACGGCCGGATCGCCACCGACGCCCTCGGCGAGCACATGGCCGCGCAGGACGGCCTCGGCGGCACGGTGCACACCAGCGACGCGGACTACCTGGCCGGGCTCGCGGAGCTGGCCACCCCCGAACCCGTGCCGGCGGCCCCGCAGATCCCCGCGCAGCAGCCCGACCCGTACTCCGGTGCGAGCGCCGGCTCCACTGGAGCGGCTTACGCCGCGCCCTACGATGCGCAGCCCCAGCAGGACCCCGCCTACGGGTACCAGCAGCAGGACCCCTACGGTTACCAGCAGCAGGACCCCTACGCGTACCAGGGTCAGTACGGCTACGAACAGCAGCAGTACGACCCCCAGGCCCAGGTCCACGCCCAGCCGCAGCAGGCCGCCGCACTCGACGAGACCAGCTTCTTCGACACGAGCATGATCGACCTGGAGCAGCTGCGCCGGTACGAACAGGGGCAGTAAGGGGCACGGGGCCCGGATTGGGCCCTGAGCGAAGCGTCCAGTATCCTGGCCCTTCGGTCGCGCTATGTCCGCGATCCTTGCTGCCCACGTCTGGCAGCCTCCTCTACGCCGCAGAACGATCCGAAAGCAGGAAGAGCCCTGAGCACGCGCCTCGACCACCGCAACCCCCTCGTGTTCGACACGCACGAGCTGGGGCGGCGTCCTGGTGCCCTGCAGCGGCTCTCGCGTTCGGTCGAGGCTCCCGCGGAGCTCGGCGTCGAAGGAGTCATCGGAGTGCCCGAGGGCTCTCCGGTGGACATCGATCTCCGTCTTGAGTCGGTCATGGAAGGGGTGCTTGTCACAGGCACCGCCCGTGCATCGGCCGAGGGGGAGTGCGTAAGGTGTCTGGAGCCCGTCGAGCTCGAGCTCGACGTGGACTTCCAGGAGATGTTCTCGTACCCCGACTCCGACGACCGGGGCCGCTCCAAGGCGGCCGCGGACGACGAAGCCGAGGACGACGAGGACATGATCCCCCTCGAGGACGGCATGTTCGACCTCGAACCCTTGCTGCGTGATGCGGTGGTGCTCGCACTGCCGATGCAGCCGGTGTGCCGGGAGGACTGTGCGGGTCTGTGTTCCGAGTGCGGAACCAACCTGAACGAGAACCCGGACCACCACCATGAAGCCGTCGACATCCGTTGGGCGGCACTGCAGGGACTCGCCGGTTCGCTGGGAACCGATGAGAAGGACAACATGAGCGGCAAAGCCTCTGACGGGGACGTCCGAAGCGCCGCCGAGAAGCAGGAGAAGTAGCCGTGGCTGTTCCGAAGCGGAAGATGTCGCGCAGCAACACGCGCCACCGCCGGTCGCAGTGGAAGGCTGCGGTCCCCACCCTGGTTTCGTGTGAGCGTTGCCAGGAGCCGAAGCTGCAGCACATCGCGTGCCCGAGCTGCGGCACCTACAACAAGCGCCAGGTCCTCTCGGTCTGAGTGGCTGGTGAGAGGCACGATGTCTGAGAACATCAGCGCAGCCTCGTCCCACACGCTTCTGGAAGGGCGGCTCGGGTATCAGCTCGAGTCCGCCCTTCTGGTGCGTGCGCTGACCCACCGCTCGTACGCGTACGAGAACGGCGGTCTGCCCACCAACGAGCGCCTCGAGTTCCTCGGGGACTCCGTGCTCGGCCTGGTGGTCACGGACACGCTGTACCGCACCCACCCCGACCTGCCGGAAGGCCAGCTGGCCAAACTCCGGGCCGCGGTGGTCAACTCGCGTGCACTGGCGGAGGTCGGTCGCGGCCTCGAACTCGGCTCCTTCATCCGGCTCGGCCGGGGCGAAGAGGGCACGGGCGGCCGGGACAAGGCGTCCATCCTCGCCGACACCCTCGAAGCGGTGATCGGCGCGGTCTATCTCGACCAGGGCCTCGAAGCGGCGTCCGAGCTGGTGCACCGGCTCTTCGACCCGCTGATCGAGAAGTCCTCGAACCTCGGTGCCGGCCTGGACTGGAAGACCAGCCTCCAGGAGCTCACCGCGGCCGAGGGCCTTGGCGTCCCGGAGTACCTCGTCTCCGAAGAGGGCCCGGACCACGAGAAGACCTTTACTGCTGCCGCCCGCGTCGGTGGTGTCTCGTACGGCACCGGCACCGGCCGCAGCAAGAAGGAAGCGGAACAGCAGGCGGCGGAGTCCGCGTGGCGCGCGATCCGCGCGGCCGCGGACGAGCGTGCGGCGGCGGCGAAGGCCGCGGCCGACGCCGGCACGGGAGAGGTCGCCGCCCCCTCTCCGACCGCCGGCCGGGCGTCGGCCTGACGGCCGGCGGGCCGGTCCGGAAGGACGGGGCCACACCGGCCACCGTCCGACGGCGAGCCCGCGCGCTCCCGCATCCCTTCAGCGGAGTCTTCCCGCCCGCCCCAGCCAGGGGCGGGCGGAGCCGTTTCCGGGGGAGTGGGGCGGGCCCTCCCCGGGTCGCCCGGGCGGTAGGCTGGCCGGGCCTGTCCGGCGGACCAGGGCCGGAACGCCCTGGGACCACCACCCGTATCCCTCCGGAGGAGTTCCCGTGCCCGAGCTGCCCGAGGTCGAGGTCGTACGGCGCGGACTCGAGCGCTGGGTCGCCGGACGCACCGTGACCGAGGTCGAGGTGCTGCACCCCAGGGCCGTACGACGCCATCCGGCGGGCGGCGAGGACTTCGCGGCCCGGCTGAAGGGGCAGCGCTTCGAGGTCGCGCGGCGGCGCGGCAAGTACCTGTGGCTGCCGCTCGCGGAGACCGGGACCTCCGTCCTGGGACACCTCGGCATGAGCGGCCAGCTCCTCGTCCAGCCGGAGGACGCCCCGGACGAGAAGCACCTCCGCATCCGCGTCCGCTTCGACGATGCCGCCGGCACCGAGCTCCGCTTCGTCGACCAGCGCACCTTCGGCGGCCTCTCGCTCCACGAGCAGACCCCCGACGGGCTCCCGGACGTCATCGCGCACATCGCCCGCGATCCGCTGGACCCGGAGTTCGACGACGCCGCCTTCCAGAGCGCGCTGCGGCTGCGCCGTACCACCGTGAAGCGGGCGCTGCTCGACCAGTCGCTGATCAGCGGCGTCGGCAACATCTACGCGGACGAGGCGCTCTGGCGCTCGAAGCTGCACTACGACCGCCCGACGGCCACCCTGACCCGCCCGCGCTCGGCCGAGCTGCTCGGCCACGTGCGGGACGTGATGAACGCGGCGCTCGACGCCGGCGGCACCAGCTTCGACAGCCTGTACGTGAACGTCAACGGCGAGTCCGGCTACTTCGACCGCTCGCTCGACGCGTACGGACGCGAGGACGAGCCCTGCCGCCGCTGCGGTACGCCGATGCGGCGACGGGCCTGGATGAACCGGTCCAGCTACTTCTGCCCGCGCTGTCAGCGCCCGCCGCGCACGAGCGCCTGAGCGGTCAGCCCGTGACGGGGGCCGCGCGCTCGGAGTCGTACCTCTCGCGCGCCGCCTCGACCTGCGGCATCCGCCCCTCCACCAGCTCGATCAGGCCGATCAGCCGCTCCGCGATCTCGCGGCCGAGCGGGGTGAGCCGGTAGTCGACCCGCGGCGGGTTCGTGGGCTGCGCCTCGCGGTGGACGAGACCGTCGCGCTCCAGGGCGTGCAGGGTCTGCGACAGCATCTTCTCGCTCACGCCGTCGACCCGGCGCCGCAGCTCGTTGAAGCGGAACGTCCCTTCGTGCAGGGCGCCCAGGGTCAGGCTGCCCCAGCGGCCCGTCACGTGCTCCAGCGTGCCGCGCGAGGGGCAGGCGCGCGCGAACACGTCGTAGGCGAGGTCGTCAGTCATGCCCTCCACCGTACTCCCGCGCAGCGCTTACTGCCATGGGGGCGCAACCCAGGGGCTTGCGCTTTCGAAAAGTTAGTGCTCTACTTCTGGTCATCACCCCGAACGCCTCTTCGAGGAGCTTTTTGTGACCACCCCCGTCGTCTCCATCGCCTACCACTCCGGCTACGGCCACACCGCGGTCCTGGCCGAGGCCGTCCGTGACGGCGCCGCCGACGCGGGCGCCACCGTCCACCTGATCAAGGTCGACGAGATCACCGACGCCGAGTGGGAGCTGCTCGACGCCTCCGACGCGATCGTCTTCGGCTCCCCGACCTACATGGGCACCGCCTCCGGCGCCTTCCACCAGTTCGCCGAGGCCACCTCGAAGCGCTGGTTCACCGACGCCTGGCTGGACAAGCTGGCCGCCGGCTTCACCAACTCCGGCTCCAAGAGCGGCGACAAGGGGCACACCCTGCAGTTCTTCCAGACCCTCGCCGGCCAGCACGGCATGACCTGGGTCAACCTGGGCCTCAAGCCCGGCTGGAACAGCAGCGAGGCCTCCGAGAACGACCTCAACCGCCTCGGCTTCTTCTCCGGCGCCGGCGCCCAGACCCACACCGACCTGGGCCCCGAGGGCGTCCACAAGGCCGACGTCGCCACCGCCGAGCACCTCGGCCGCCGCGTCGCCCTCACGGCCCGCACCTTCGCGGCCGGCAAGGCCGCCGTCTGACACCCACGCGGTCCGTCCCGCACGTGAAGGGGCCCCGTCACCTCTGTGGTGACGGGGCCCCTTCACGTGCGGTGCTCGGCTCAGTAGCCGAAGTCCTGGGTCCACCACGGGCCGCCGTCGCCGAAGACCACGCCGACGCCCATGGTTGTGAAGTCGCAGTTCAGGATGTTGGCGCGGTGGCCGTCGCTGTTCATCCAGGACGCCATCACCGCCGCCGCGTCCACCTGGCCGCGTGCGATGTTCTCGCCGCCCATGCCCGATATGCCCGCCTGCTGGGCGCGGACCCACGGGGTGTCGCCGTCCGGGTCCGTGTGGTCGAAGAAGCCGCGGGTCGCCATGTCGGCGCTGAACGCGCCGGCCAGCGCCGCGAGCCGGGTGTCCGCGTGCACCGGGGTGCAGCCGACCTTGGCGCGCTCGGCGTTGACCAGGCGGAGGACCTCGGCCTCGGCGGCCTCGCCGCGGCCGGCGGTGGAGGTGACCGTGACCTTCTCGGTCGGCGCCGCCGTGGTCGGCTCCGGCTTCGGTGCGGGCGCCTTCGTCGTGGGCGCGGCCGAGACCCGGGTCGGCACGGGCTTCGGCGCGGGCGCCTTCGGCTTCGTCCTCGTCTTCGTGGGGGTCGGCTTCGGGGTCGAGGTCGGCTTCGCCTTCGGGGTGGCCTTCGGGCTCGGCTTCTTGGACGGGGCCCCCGAGGGGGAGGCGGGCCTGCTCGCGCTTGCTCCCGCGCTCGTACCGGTCGGAGTCTGTGTGGCCCCGCCCTGCGTCGTCAGCTCCGGGGCCTGCCGGGACTGGACCTGGCGCTCGCTCGTGGTGCCCGCGCTGCCGACCGTGAAGGTGTTCCCGCCGGGGAGCAGGCCGGAGGCGACGGCGACGGCGCCGACCGCGACCGCCGCGGAGGCGCCGAGCAGGCCGGTGCGCACCGGCCGACGACGGCCGGCACCCCGGTGCGGGCGGCCCGAACCGGCCGCGTAGTCTTCTGCGGCGGGTGCGGCGCCGGAGCGACGGTGGCGTCCCATCTGCTCTGCCTTCCTCTGCTGGTCTTCGCTGGTTCCGCGCGGGATTCTTTGCCGGGCTTTGCTGATCTTTGCTGTCGGTACCGTTCCGGATCGACAGTCGAACGGCGCGCGCCCGAACGGGTGAGTCGTGTTCGGTCGGGACTGTACGCCATGAGAAGCAGGGGCGATGTGCTCATCTGGCAATCCGCCCGTTAGCGTGCAGCCATGAGCGACGACGTACGGATGACCGCCTGGGTGCGCGGCCGGGTGCAGGGAGTGGGCTTCCGCTGGTTCACCAGGGCAAACGCCTTGGAGATCGGCGGCCTGGTGGGCTTCGCCCTGAACCTCGACGACGGCCGGGTGCAGGTGGTGGCCGAGGGGCCGCGTGAGAATTGCCACCGTCTGCTCGACTGGCTCCAGTCCGCCGACACACCCGGACGTGTGGACGGTGTCACTGAGATCTGGGACACCCCGCGCGGCGGCTACGACGGCTTCGCCATCCGCTGACGATCACGCTCCGACACCCCGCCCGGTGACCGAGAGCGGCACCGGGCGGACGCGCGGTAACAGGGGCGTGACCAGCGAACCGATTGATGGTTGCCAACTCGCGCCGGTCGTGCGAGGCTGCCCGGTAAGGATGATCGCGACGCCCCCGAGGCACCGAGTTCGAAGGCCCCGCCGCCCGTTGAGCGGCCGTGGACTCCTCGGTAGCCCTTCAAACGGGGCGTGATCGTGTTGACCGTCAAACTTTTTGGTGAGACTCTGGAAGCCCCGCGCACCTTAGCTGTTTGGCAGTGGAACCGGCACGACAAGCAGTACTGCCGAGCACCGCGGGTGCGAATCCCTCACGACCCACACCGCTTCGGTCGGTCACTCATTGTGGAGGACCATCCATCATGGCAAAGGCGCTTCTCGGTTACGTCGGCGGCTCCGACCCGCGACTCCTCGCCGAGATGCGACGGCTGCAGCAGCGCGTCCAGGACCTCGAATCCGAGCTGGTACGGATCCAGTCCGAGAACGACACGCTCGCCGCTGCCGCCGCTCAGCACCAGGGAGAGTCGCTGCTGAACAGCATCGATCTCGACGTACCCCAGGCAGAGCCTGCGCTCACCTGACAACCCAGCCCCCAGGGGCCAGGTGGAAAGCATTCTCGTCGGCGCAGCCGGACACCCACACAGCTGATCGTGCGGATCGACGCACGTGCACGACAGCTGGACCTGCAAGGGGCGCCTCGGCGTCCCTTCTCCCTTTCACCCGTTGTTTCCCCCGCGTCCCACCCCTCCTCATCCGAGGATCTGCCCCACGCCATCGCGGGCGAAACGCACGGGCCCCGGTAGAGTCCTGGGAGTGCACCTCAAGGCCCTGACCCTCCGCGGATTCAAGTCGTTCGCCTCGGCCACCACGCTGCGGTTCGAACCCGGAATCACCTGTGTCGTGGGCCCCAACGGATCGGGCAAGTCCAACGTCGTGGACGCCCTGTCCTGGGTCATGGGCGAGCAGGGCGCCAAGTCGCTGCGCGGCGGCAAGATGGAAGACGTCATCTTCGCCGGCACGACCGGGCGCCCCCCGCTCGGCCGCGCCGAGGTCTCGCTGACCATCGACAACTCCGACGGCGCCCTGCCCATCGACTACGCCGAGGTCACCCTGACCCGGATCATGTTCCGCGGCGGCAGCAGCGAGTACCAGATCAACGGCGACACCTGCCGCCTGCTCGACTTCCAGGACCTGCTCTCCGACTCCGGCATCGGACGCGAGATGCACGTCATCGTCGGCCAGGGACAGCTCGACTCCGTGCTGCACGCCGACCCGATGGGCCGCCGCGCCTTCATCGAGGAGGCCGCCGGCGTCCTCAAGCACCGCAAGCGCAAGGAGAAGGCGCTGCGGAAGCTGGACGCGATGCAGGCCAACCTCGCGCGCGTGCAGGACCTCACCGACGAACTCCGCCGCCAGCTCAAGCCGCTGGGCCGGCAGGCCGCCGTCGCCCGCCGCGCCGTCGTCATCCAGGCCGACCTGCGCGACGCCCGGCTCCGCCTCCTCGCCGACGACCTCGTACGGCTCCAGGAGGCGCTGACGGCCGAGGTCGCCGACGAGGCGGCCCTGCTCGCCCGCAAGGAGGCCACCGAGGCCGAGCTGCGCGCCGCCCTCGCCCGGGAGGCCGAGCTCGAAGCGGAGGCCCGCACCCTCGTGCCCCGCCTGGAACGCGCCCAGCAGAACTGGTACGACCTCTCCCAGCTCGCCGAACGCGTCCGCGGCACCATCTCCCTGGCCGACGCGCGCGTGAAGAGCGCCACCACCGCACCCGCCGAGGAACGCCGCGGCCGCGACCCGGAGGACCTGGAGCGGGAGGCCGCCCGCGTACGGGAACAGGAGGCCGAGCTCGAAGCCGCCCTGGAGGC
Source organism: Streptomyces vietnamensis (assembly GCF_000830005.1). Lineage (NCBI taxonomy): Bacteria > Bacillati > Actinomycetota > Actinomycetes > Kitasatosporales > Streptomycetaceae > Streptomyces > Streptomyces vietnamensis. The sequence goes on from NZ_CP010407.1 coordinate 6,006,607, forward strand.
CGCCGAGCGCGCCCTGGAGGACTCCGTCGCCCACCGCGCCGACCTGGAGCGGAGCCTCGCGGCCGAGGAGCGCCGCCTCAAGGACGCGGCCCGCGCCATCGCCGACCGGCGCGAGGGCCTCGCCCGGCTCCACGGCCAGGTCAACGCGGCCCGCTCGCGCGCCGCCTCCGCCCAGGCCGAGATCGACCGGCTCGCCGCCGCCCGCGACGAGGCCGCGGAGCGGTCGGCCGCCGCCCAGGAGGAGTACGAACAGCTCAAGGCCGAGGTCGACGGCCTCGACGCGGAGGACACCGAGCAGGGCGAGCGGTACGAGACCGCCCGCCGCGAACTCGCCGACGCGGAGGCCGCGCTGAGCGCCGCCCGCGAGGCCGCGGCCGACGCCGAACGCCGCCGCGCCGCGACCGCGGCCCGGCACGACACCCTCGCCCTCGGGCTGCGCCGCAAGGACGGCACGGGCGCCCTGCTCTCCGCCGGGCTCACCGGACTCCTCGGACCGGCGGCCGAACTCCTCACCGTCACCCCGGGATACGAGATCCCCGTCGCCGCCGCCCTCGGCGCGGCCGCCGACGCGCTCGCCGCCGACGGCCCCTCCTCCGCCGCCGAAGCCCTGCGCCTGCTGCGCAAGCAGGACGCGGGCCGGGCCACCCTGCTCCTCGCCGGAGCCCCTGAGCCGCAGCCCCCGCTGGCCGCCGGCGGACCCCCGTACGCCGCCGACCTGATCAGCGGGCCCGCCGAACTCCTGGGCGCCGTCCGCCGGTTGCTCGCCGGGATCGTGGTCGTCGGCGACCTCGACGAGGCCGCCGAACTGGTCAGGACCAGGCCCGAGCTGACCGCCGTCACCACCGAAGGGGACCTGATCGGGGCGCACTTCGCACAGGGCGGCTCCGCCGGCGCGCCCAGCCTCCTCGAAGTCCAGGCCTCGGTCGCCGAGGCCGCCGCCGAGCTCGACGAACTGGGCGTACGGTGCGAGGAGTTGGCCGCAGCCCAAGTCGAGGCCGCCGAGCGGCGGCGCCACGCGGGCGCACTCGTCGAGGAGCTCGACACCCGCCGCCGCGCCGGTGAGCGCGAGAGGTCCGCCGTCGCCCAGCGGCTCGGAAGGCTCGCCGGACAGGCCAGGGGAGCGGCGGGGGAGGCCGAGCGGACCGCGGCGGCCGCCGCCCGCGCCCAGGACGCCCTGGAGAAGGCCACCGCCGAAGCCGAGGAACTGGCCGAACGGCTCCTCGTGGCCGAGGAGATGCCGGCCGAGGACGAGCCCGACACCTCCACCCGCGACCGGCTCGCGATCGACGGCTCCAACGCGCGCCAGACCGAGATGGAGGCGCGGCTCCAGGTCCGTACCCACGAGGAGCGGGTCAAGGGGCTCGCCGGACGGGCCGACTCGCTCGACCGGGCCGCCCGCGCCGAACGGGAGGCACGCGCGCGTGCCGAGCAGCGCCGGGCCCGGCTCCGCCACGAGGAGCGCGTCGCGGGCGCGGTCGCCGCCGGCGCCCGCACCCTCCTGGCCCACGTCGAGGTCTCCCTGGTCCGCGCCGAGCGGGAGCGGGCCCTCGCCGAGGCGGCGAGGGCCGACCGGGAGCAGGGCCTGACGGCCGCCCGGGCCCGGGGCCGGGACCTCAAGGCCGAACTCGACAAGCTGACCGACTCCGTGCACCGGGGCGAGGTGCTCGGCGCCGAGAAGCGGCTGCGGATCGAGCAGCTGGAGGCGAAGGCCCTGGAGGAGTTCGGCGTGGAGGCGACCGCGCTGGTCGCCGAGTACGGCCCGGACCAGCCCGTGCCCCCGTCGCCGACCGTCGAGGGGGAGACCCCGGACGAGACCCCCGACGCCCGGCCGCGCCCGTTCGTCCGTTCGGAGCAGGAGAAGCGGCTGAAGGCCGCCGAACGGGCGTACCACCAGCTCGGCAAGGTGAATCCGCTGGCCCTGGAGGAGTTCGCGGCCCTGGAGGAGCGGCACCGGTTCCTCTCGGAGCAGCTGGAGGACCTGAAGAAGACCCGCACCGACCTGCTTCAGGTCGTGAAGGAGGTGGACCTGCGCGTCGAGCAGGTCTTCACCGAGGCCTACCGGGACACCGCCCGCGAGTTCGAGGGCGTCTTCTCGCGGCTCTTCCCGGGCGGCGAGGGCCGGCTGATCCTCACCGACCCGGACAACATGCTCACCACCGGCGTCGAGGTGGAGGCCCGCCCGCCGGGCAAGAAGGTCAAGCGCCTCTCGCTGCTCTCCGGCGGCGAGCGCTCGCTCACCGCCGTGGCGCTGCTCGTCTCGATCTTCAAGGCCAGGCCCAGCCCGTTCTACGTGATGGACGAGGTCGAGGCGGCGCTCGACGACACCAACCTCCAGCGGCTGATCGGGATCATGCGGGAGCTCCAGGAGTCCTCGCAGCTGATCGTGATCACGCACCAGAAGCGGACCATGGAGGTCGCGGACGCGCTGTACGGCGTGTCCATGCAGGGCGATGGCGTCTCGAAGGTGATCAGTCAGCGGCTGCGCTGACCCCATTGTTCAACTATTGAATCCATAGGGCCTCCCTCTGCTCTAAAAGTCACATGACATCGGCTATTGACTTCGAAACTTGAAGGAATAGTCTCTGCAACGTTGCTTTAACCTTCACGTGGTGGGCGGCGCGAAGTTGTGCGCCACTGGAAGGGCTCGCCCCCCACCGAGGAGTCCATGTGACCAGCACCGAGAAGGCGCCCACGCCGCCACCTTCCGAAGGCCGAGCCGCTCACCCGGACCACCTCGGCCACGTCATCTTCATCACGGCCTCCGCCGCGATGGGCGGCTTCCTCTTCGGCTACGACAGCTCCGTCATCAACGGCGCCGTCGAGGCGATCCGCGACCGCTACTCCATCGGCTCCGGCACCCTCGCGCAGGTCATCGCCATCGCCCTGATCGGCTGCGCCATCGGCGCCGCCACCGCCGGCCGGATCGCCGACCGCATCGGCCGCATCCGCTGCATGCAGATCTCCGCGGTGCTCTTCGCCGTCAGCGCCGTCGGCTCCGCACTGCCCTTCGCCCTCTGGGACCTCGCCCTCTGGCGGATCATCGGCGGCTTCGCCATCGGCATGGCCTCCGTCATCGGCCCCGCGTACATCGCCGAGGTCGCCCCCGCCGCCTACCGCGGCCGCCTCGGCTCCTTCCAGCAGGCCGCGATCGTCATCGGCATCGCCATCTCCCAGCTGGTCAACTACGGCATCCTCCAGCTCGCCGACGGCGACCAGCGCGGCGAGATCGGCGGCATCGAGGCCTGGCAGTGGATGCTCGGAGTGATGGTCGTCCCCGCCCTCCTCTACGGCATGCTGTCCTTCGCGATCCCCGAGTCCCCCCGCTTCCTCATCTCCGTCGGGAAGGTCGACCGGGCCAAGGAGGTCCTCGCCGAGGTCGAGGGCCACGGCGTCGACCTCGACCACCGCGTCGCCGAGATCGACCAGGCCATGCGCAGCGAGCACAAGTCCACCTTCAGGGACCTGCTCGTCGTCGGCAGCAGGTTCAAGCTCCTGCCCATCGTCTGGGTCGGCATCGGACTCTCGGTCTTCCAGCAGCTCGTCGGCATCAACGTCGCCTTCTACTACTCCGCGACGCTGTGGCAGTCCGTCGGCATCGACCCGTCCAGCTCGTTCTTCTACTCGTTCACCACGTCGATCATCAACATCATCGGCACCGTGATCGCGATGGTCCTGGTCGACCGCGTCGGCCGCAAGCCGCTCGCCCTCGTCGGCTCCGTCGGCATGGCGATCGCCCTCGCCTTCGAGGCCTGGGCCTTCTCCGCCGACCTCGTCGACGGCAAGCTGCCCGAGACCCAGGGCGTCGTGGCCCTCGTCGCCGCCCACGTCTTCGTGCTCTTCTTCGCCCTCTCGTGGGGCGTGGTGGTCTGGGTCTTCCTCGGCGAGATGTTCCCCAACCGGATCCGCGCCGCCGCCCTCGGCGTCGCCGCCTCCGCCCAGTGGATCGCCAACTGGGCCATCACCGCCAGCTTCCCGTCCCTCGCGGACTGGAACCTCTCCGGCACCTACGTGATCTACACGATCTTCGCCGTGCTCTCGATCCCCTTCGTGCTCAGGTACGTCAGGGAGACGAAGGGCAAGGCGTTGGAGGAGATGGGCTAAACCCCGCTGCCCCCCTCCTCACGACGACTGCCCCGGTTCGAGGCCCTGTGCCTCGAGCCGGGGCAGTACGCCGTTCCTCACGCCGCCAGCCGCGGCAGTACGCCCTCGCAGAACAGCCGCAGGCTCCGCCACCCCTCCTCGACCGGCATCCCGCCGCACAGCGGATGCAGGACGAGGCTCTCCAGGCCGAGCGCCACGCACTCCTCCGGCGTGACGACCCGGTACACCCCCTCCGCCCGCAGCTCCGCCACCGTCGTCGCCGCCGACCGCACCGCCGAGCGGATGTCCTTCGACTGCCAGGAGGCGTACGTCCGCGCCTCGTGCAGGAAGTGCTCCCCGTGCTCCGCCCAGGTCCGGTCCGGATCCTCCGACAGGTGCAGCAGCGGGGTCTCCTTCGCCGGCATCATCGTCCAGCCCTCCGTGCCGTACTCCGCACACTGCTCCCGGTAGTACGTCTCGAGCTCCGGCAGGTGCGCGCTCGGGAAGAACGGCAGCCCGAGCCGGGCCGCCCGCCGCGCCGCCGCCCGCGACGAACCCCCGACCAGCAGCAGCGGATGCGGCCGGGTGAACGGCCGCGGGGTGACCCGTACCGTACGGCCCCGATACGTGAACGGCTCCCCGGTCCAGGCCGTGAGCAGGGTCTCCAGGAGCAGGTCCTGGAGCTTGCCGCGCCGCCCCCAGTCGACCCCGCGCTCCTCGTACTCCTCCGGCCGGTAGCCGATCCCGGCCACCGTCACGAGCCGGCCCCCGCTCAGCAGGTCCAGGACCGCGATGTCCTCGGCCAGGCGCAGCGGATCGTGCAGCGGCCCGATGATCGCCGAGACGGTGACGGCGATGCGTTTCGTCGCCCCGAACACCGCGCCCGCGAAGGCGAAGGGGGAGGGCAGCCAGTTGTTCTCGACCCCGTGGTGCTCCTCGGTCTGCACGGTGTCGACGCCGTGCCCGTCGGCGTACGCGGCCATGGCGAGCGCGGCCCGGTAGCGCTCCGAGAGGGAGTCCGGGGTCGCACGGGGATCGACGAGGTTGAACCGTACGACGCTGAACGGCATGGGAAAGTCCCCCTTCGCGGGTACGCGGAAGGGGGACAGTAGCTGACGCGGCGTCAGATGGAAACGGTCTCGCGGATCTCGGCGGCAGGTTCCGTCGCGGTCGGCGACGCGGTGCGCGGCAGCACCGCGTACAGCACGCCCGCGACCACGATCGTCGCCGCCCAGCCCAGACCGTTCTCACCGATCCAGGACGAGGCGAGCGGACCGGAGAACCAGTCCACCTTCGTGAACAGCAGACCCACGAGCAGCGCCACGCCCCAGGCCGTCATCGCCTGCCAGGCGAAACCGCCCCGGTACCAGTAGGCGCTGGTCCGCGTGGTGTCCATGAGCGCCGCCGCGTCGTACGACCGCCGGCGCAGCATGTCCACGCCGAAGACCCCGATCCACGCCGAGAAGGCCACCGCGAGCAGGGTCAGGAAGGAGATGAACGAGCCGATGAAGCTGGTCGCCACGACCATCAGGAGGAAGCCGAAGACCAGGCTGATCACGGCGTTCACGCTCACCGCCGCCGCCCGCGGCACCTTGATGCCCAGGGTCTGCGCCGTGAATCCGGCCGAGTACATCGACATCGAGTTGATCAGCAGCATCCCGATCAGCGCGATCAGCAGATACGGCACCGAGATCCACATCGGAAGCAGCTCGCCGATGAAGGAGACCGGGTCCTGCGCCGAGGCCAGGTCCGGCGTGGACACCGCCATCACCGCGCCCATCAGCACCATCGGGAGCACCACGATCCCGGCGCCGCCGACCGTCGAGCCGACCATCGCGCGCGAGGAGGCCGTACGGGGCAGATAGCGGGTGAAGTCGGGGCCCGAGGGCACCCAGCTGATGCCGCCGGCCGCGATCGTGCCGATGCCCGCGACCATCATCGCCGTCGAACCGGCCGGCTTGCCGAAGACCGCCGACCAGTCGGTGTTCGCCACCAGATAGACCAGGACGAGCACCGAGAAGGCGCCGAAGAGGTACGTCGACCACTTGCTGCACACCCGCAGCGCGTTGATCCCGAGGCCCGACACCAGGAACGTGCAGGTCACGAAGAGCAGCAGGGTCACCACGATGAGAAGCGTGTTCGACTTCACGCCGAAGAGGAGGTCGAGGACGGTCAGCACCGCGTACGCCCCGGCGACCGCGTTGATCGTCTCCCAGCCCCAGCGGGCCACCCAGATCAGCGCACCGGGAAAAAGGTTTCCGCGCTGACCGAAGACGGCCCGCGACAGCGCCATGCCGGGCGCCCCGCCGCGCTTCCCCGCGATCGAGATCAGGCCGACGATCCCGTACGAGAGGACCGGCGCGACGACCGCCACGACCAGGACCTGCCAGAAGTTCAGGCCGTTGAAGACGACCAGGCCGGCGCCCATCGTGAGCAGCAGCACACTGATGTTGGCCGCCACCCAGGTCGGGAAGAGCTCGCGGACCTTGCCGGTCCGCTCGGCGTCGGGGACGGGTTCGAGACCGCGGGTCTCCATGGCGCCGTCGTGCGTCGCGCCTGCGGCATCGGAGGCGTCGTGGGGCATAGGGGTACTCCGTTGTACAGATGTGGGGGAACCACCCACTGTACGTGCTCCGCCATCGGCCCCCTCGTGGCCGATACTGGGTGCGTTATGGAACTCATCCTTGCTGTAGTCATCGCTCTCGTCGTCGCGGTCGCCGTGACGAGCGGGCTCGTGATCAGCGGTCGCAAGAAGAAGCAGCTGCCGCCGGCCGAGCCGCCGTCCACCGCGCCGACCATCACCGCTCCGCCCGCAGAGCCGCACGTCGGCGAGGAGGCGGAGACGCCGCGGGAGGAACCGCGCCGCACGGTCGAGGAGGTCGAGCTTCCCGCCGAAGCGGCCCCCGAAGCCCCGGCCCCCGAGGCCCCGGTCGTCGAGGAGCCCCTCGTCGAGGAGCCCCTCGCTCCCGAGATCGAGGTTCCCGAGCCCACCGCCGGCCGTCTCGTACGGCTCCGGGCCCGGCTCGCCCGCTCCCAGAACTCGCTCGGCAAGGGGCTGCTCACGCTCCTGTCCCGCGAGCACCTCGACGAGGACACCTGGGAGGAGATCGAGGAGACCCTCCTCACGGCCGACGTCGGCGTCGCCCCCACCCAGGAGCTCGTCGACCGGCTGCGCGAGCGCGTCAAGGTGCTCGGCACCCGCACCCCCGACGAGCTGCGCGGCCTGCTCCGCGAGGAGCTCGTCGCCCTGCTCGGCGACTTCGACCGCTCGGTGAAGACCGAGAGCCCCGAGGACACCCCGGGCGTGGTCATGGTCGTCGGCGTCAACGGCACCGGCAAGACCACCACCACCGGCAAGCTGGCCCGTGTCCTCGTCGCCGACGGCAAGTCCGTCGTCCTCGGCGCCGCCGACACCTTCCGTGCCGCCGCCGCCGACCAGCTCCAGACCTGGGGCGAGCGCGTCGGCGCCCACACGGTGCGCGGACCGGAGGGCGGCGACCCGGCGTCGATCGCCTACGACGCGGTCAAGGAGGGCATCGCCGAGAAGGCCGACGTCGTCCTCATCGACACCGCCGGCCGGCTCCACACCAAGACCGGCCTCATGGACGAGCTCGGCAAGGTCAAGCGCGTCGTCGAGAAGCACGGCCCGCTCGACGAGATCCTCCTCGTCCTCGACGCCACCACCGGCCAGAACGGCCTGATCCAGGCCCGCGTCTTCGCCGAGGTCGTCGACATCACCGGCATCGTGCTGACCAAGCTCGACGGCACCGCCAAGGGCGGCATCGTCGTCGCCGTCCAGCGCGAGCTGGGCGTCCCGGTCAAGCTGGTCGGCCTGGGCGAGGGCCCGGACGACCTGGCGCCCTTCGAGCCGGGCGCCTTCGTCGACGCCCTGATCGGCGACTGACACCGCGCAAGGCATGCGCAAGGCATACGGAAGGGCCCTCGCCATCGGATGGCGAGGGCCCTTCCGCGTACTCAGAAGTGCGTGCGGTGACAGATGTACGCCAGGGTGCCGAGCAGCAGCCGGGCCTGGGGCGGCGCGCCCGCCGTGTCGAGGGTCGGCGGCCGCAGCCAGCGCACCGGCCCGAGCCCGCCCAGGTCCGAGGGGGGAGCGGTGACGTAGGACCCCGGGCCCAGGCAGTGCAGGTCCAGATCGGCGTCGTCCCAGCCCATCCGGTAGAGCAGCTGCGGCAGCTCGGCCGCCGCGCCCGGGGCCACGAAGAACCGCGCCCGGCCGGTCGGGGTCGCGCACACCGGGCCGAGGGGAAGCCCCATGCGCTCCAGGCGCACAAGGGCTCGCCGGCCCGCGGCCTCGGCGACCTCGATCACGTCGAAGGCGCGGCCGACCGGGAGGAGCAGGGCCGCGCCCGGGTACTCGGACCAGGCCTTCACGGCGTCGTCGAGGCCGGCGCCCGCCGGGACCGGTTCCGCGAAGGAGAGGGGGTGCGCGCCGGGGGCCGCGCACGCCGGATCACCGCAGGAGCACCGGCCGGAGACGGCCCGCGTGCCGGGGACGACGTCCCAGCCCCAGAGGCCGGTGTACTCGGCCACCGCTGTGCACTCCGTGGTGCGTACGCGGCGGCGTGCGCCGACCCGCATCTCACGAATGCCGCCGATCGTGAAACCCATGCCCCCTCCAACGGGTCGAGCGCGCCGGTGGTTACGACCCGGAGCACCTTCGTCACCTTTCGTCACGGCCCGTCGCCCGAGTGTGGCGCGCGGTCGTGTGCGGGGTGGTGCGGGCCGGGGCGCACGCCTCTCCGTGCTCCCGTCCACCGACTCCGGTTCGTCGCATGTCAAGTGAATCGCGTTCCACGCGTGGCGAGTTCATTCGAAGGGGTGGCGAATGGTGGCGTTTCTTGAATCGCCGTGGTGGAGGGGTGATCGTAGGATTACTTTCGGTACTCGAACCCCGAGGGCCTCTTGCACGCGTGGGTATGCCGGAGGCAACCCGGTTTCCAGTTCGAAGGAGTGCGAACGTCGGACGGGTGCCGCGAGAGACGGCATTCTGATAGGGGTTTCGGACGACAGGTCATCAGGTGGATGGGGGCGTTCCAGTGAGCGGCAACGGCGCAGACGGTACGGCTGCCGGCAAGCGCCCGAACGAGCAGCTGGGCTCGTGGTTCGTGCGCAGCGGCTGGTCGAAGGGCGAACTGGCACGCCAGGTGAACCGCAGGGCGCGCCAGATGGGCGCGCACCACATCTCCACCGACACCTCGCGGGTACGCCGGTGGCTCGACGGCGAGCAGCCCCGCGAGCCCATCCCGCGGATCCTCTCCGAGCTCTTCTCCGAGCGCTTCGGCTCCGTGGTCGCCATCGAGGACCTCGGACTGCGCACCGCCCACCAGTCGCCCTCCGTCTCCGGCGTCGACCTGCCCTGGGCCGGCCCGCAGACCGTCGCCCTGCTCAGCGAGTTCTCCCGCAGCGACCTCATGCTCGCCCGCCGGGGCTTCCTCGGCTCCTCCCTCTCGCTCGCCGCGGGACCCGCCCTCATCGAACCGATGCAGCGCTGGCTCGTGCCCACCCCGGCCGGCGACGTCGAGCGGCCCGAGCCGCTCGTCGACTCCCGCCGCCCCAACCGGCTCTCCGAGGTCGAGCTCGACCTCCTGGAGTCCACCACCGCCATGTTCCGCAAGTGGGACGCGCAGTGCGGCGGCGGACTGCGCCGCAAGGCCGTCGTCGGCCAGCTCCACGAGGTCACCGACCTCCTCCAGGAGTCCCAGCCCGCCGCCACCGCCAAGCGCCTCTTCACCTGCGCCGCCGAACTCGCCGAGCTCGCCGGCTGGATGAGCTACGACGTGGGCCTCCAGCCCACCGCCCAGAAGTGCTTCGTGCTCGCGCTGCACGCCGCCAAGGAGGCCGGCGACAAGCCCCTCGGCTCGTACATCCTGTCCTCGATGAGCCGCCAGATGATCCACCTCGGCCGGCCCGACGACGCCCTCGAACTCATCCACCTCGCCCAGTACGGCAGTCGGGACTGCGCCACCGCCCGCACCCAGGCCATGCTGTATGCGATGGAGGCCCGCGCCTACGCCAACATGGGGCAGCCCTCCAAGTGCAAGCGGGCCGTCCGGATGGCCGAGGACACCTTCGCCGACGTCGGCCTCGACGGCGAGCCCGAGCCCGACTGGATCGGCTTCTTCTCCGAGGCCGAGCTCAACGGCGAGAACTCCCACTCCTACCGCGACCTGGCCTATGTCGCCGGCCGCTCCCCGACGTACGCCTCGCTGGCCGAGCCCGTCATGGAGCGGGCCGTCGAGCTCTTCGAGAAGGACCCCGACCACCAGCGGTCGTACGCGCTCAACCTGATCGGCATGGCCACCGTCCACCTCCTCAAGCGCGAGCCCGAGCAGTCCGTGGTCCTCGCCGAGAAGGCACTCGGGGTCGCCCGCAGCATCCGCTCCGAGCGGGTCAACACCCGGCTCCGCAAGACCGTCGACCACGCCGCCCGCAACTACAGCGACGTCGCCGAGGTCGTCCAGCTCACCGACCGGCTCACCCAGCTCCTGCCCGAGGCCGCCGAAGCGGTCTGATCCTCCCCAGCGGCCACTCCACGGGCCCGCACCGACCCCGGCCGCGCCGGCCGTCCCGTAAAGCCCGACTCGGCTCCCCCGCCGCAAGGTCACACGGACGCCCGGCGCGGCCGGTTTGTTTCCCCGGACGTCTCCTCGTACCGACACGGCCGTTCACGGTCGCGTAACACCCCCCGCCCCTTCGTCACTGCGCCGAAACATCGAGCGGCATCGGCGGAAACCGCGCTGCGCGAATCTCTGGCCCATAACCGGCCACTCCCTCACGCGGCCGGACGCTCCCCGGCCCCGCCCCGCACAGGCCGCATTCGACGACGAGGAGACGCCGATGGCACCAGCCATCACGACCCTGGCCGCAGACGCCCCCGCGCTGTCCGCCGCCAACACCGGGTTCATGCTCATCTGCTCCGCCCTGGTCATGCTGATGACCCCGGCGCTCGCCTTCTTCTACGGAGGCATGGTCCGCGTCAAGTCCACCCTCAACATGCTGATGATGAGCTTCATCAGCCTCGGGATCGTCACGATCCTCTGGGTGCTCTTCGGCTTCAGCCTCGCCTTCGGCACCGACTCGGGCTCGATCATCGGCTGGTCCTCCGACTACGTCGGCCTCAGCGGCATCGGCATCACCGAACTCTGGGACGGCTACACCATCCCGGTGTACGTCTTCGCCGTCTTCCAGCTGATGTTCGCGATCATCACGCCCGCGCTCATCAGCGGCGCCCTCGCCGACCGCGTCAAGTTCACCGCCTGGGCCCTCTTCATCACCCTCTGGGTCACGCTCGTCTACTTCCCCGTCGCCCACTGGGTCTGGGGAACGGGCGGCTGGCTCTTCGAGATGGGCGTCATCGACTTCGCCGGCGGCACCGCCGTCCACATCAACGCCGGTGCGGCGGCCCTGGGCGTCATCCTCGTCATCGGCAAGCGCGTGGGCTTCAAGAAGGACCCGATGCGCCCGCACAGCCTCCCGCTGGTCATGCTCGGCGCCGGTCTCCTCTGGTTCGGCTGGTTCGGCTTCAACGCCGGCTCCTGGCTCGGCAACGACGACGGCGTCGGCGCCGTGATGTTCGTCAACACCCAGGTCGCCACCGCCGCCGCCATGCTCGCCTGGCTCGCGTACGAGAAGATCCGCCACGGCTCCTTCACCACCCTCGGCGCCGCCTCCGGCGCGGTCGCCGGACTCGTCGCCATCACCCCGTCCGGCGGCTCCTGCTCCCCGCTCGGCGCGATCGCCATCGGCGCCATCGCCGGTCTGGCCTGCGCCATGGCCGTCGGCCTCAAGTACAAGTTCGGCTACGACGACTCCCTCGACGTCGTCGGCGTCCACCTCGTCGGCGGTGTCATCGGCTCCCTCCTCGTCGGCCTCTTCGCCACCGGCGGCGTCCAGTCCAAGGCCAAGGGCCTCTTCTACGGCGGCGGCCTGGAGCAGCTCGGCAAGCAGGCCGTCGGCGTCTTCGCCGTCCTCGCCTACTCCCTGATCGCCTCCGCGGTCCTCGCCCTGATCATCGACAAGACGATGGGCATGCGGGTCAGCGAGGACGACGAGGTCTCCGGCATCGACCAGGTCGAGCACGCCGAGACCGCGTACGACTTCAGCGGAGCCGGCGGCGGCATCACCGGACGCACCACCGCCACGGCCACGACCGTCCCGAGCGAGAACACGAAGGTGGACGCATGAAGCTCATCACCGCGGTCGTGAAGCCGCACCGGCTCGACGAGATCAAGGAGGCCCTCCAGGCCTTCGGCGTGCAGGGCCTCACCGTCACCGAGGCCAGCGGGTACGGACGCCAGCGCGGCCACACCGAGGTCTACCGGGGCGCCGAGTACACCGTCGACCTGGTCCCCAAGATCCGCATAGAGGTCCTCGTCGAGGACGAGGACGCCGAAACGCTCATCGACGTCGTCGTGAAGGCCGCCCGCACCGGCAAGATCGGGGACGGCAAGGTGTGGAGCGTGCCGGTCGAGACCGCCGTACGGGTCCGCACCGGCGAGCGCGGACCGGACGCACTGTAAGCACGGATGGGAGCCGCCGGGTGACGAACCTCGAAGTCAGCGAAGAGACCGAAGAATCGGGACCCGGCGGTTACGCGGCGGCCCGGCTGCTCCTCCTCCAGGAGAAGGAGCGGCCCGGGCCGCCGCGCCGTGCCGCCCTCGCCCGGCTCACCGACGACTGGCTGGCCGGCCTCTTCGCCGCCGCCGCACCGCCCCGCGGGACCGCCCTCGTCGCCGTCGGCGGCTACGGGCGCGCCGAACTCTCCCCGCGCAGCGACCTCGACCTCCTCCTGCTCCACGACGGCACCGCCGACAAGGCCGCCGTCGCCGCCCTCGCCGACCGGATCTGGTACCCGGTCTGGGACCTCGGCCTCGCCCTCGACCACTCGGTCCGCACCCCCGCCGAAGCCCGTGCCACCGCCGCCGACGACCTCAAGGTCCACCTCGGCCTCCTCGACGCCCGGCACGTCGCGGGCGATGCCGGACTCGTCGCCGCCCTGCGCACCACCGTCCTCGCCGACTGGCGCAACCAGGCCCCCCGGCGCCTCCCCGAACTCGACGCCCTCTGCCGGGAGCGTGCCGAGCGCGTGGGGGAGCTGCAGTACCTCCTCGAACCCGACCTCAAGGAGGCCAGGGGCGGCCTCCGCGACGCCCAGGTGCTGCGCGCCGTCGCCGCCTCCTGGCTCGCCGACGCCCCCCGCGAAGGCCTCGACACCGCCCGCCGCCGCCTCCTCGACGCCCGCGACGCCCTCCACCTCGCCACCGGCCGCGCCACCGACCGGCTCGCCCTCCAGGAACAGGACGCCGTCGCCGCCGAACTCGGCCTCCTCGACGCCGACACCCTGCTCCGCGAGGTGTACGAGGCCGCCCGGACCATCTCGTACGCCACCGACGTCACCTGGCGCGAGGTCAACCGCGTCCTCAAGGCCCGCTCCGCCCGCCCCGCCCGGCTGCGCACCCTCCTCGGCCGGAACGGCGGCGCGAAACCGCCCGTCGAACGGACCCCGCTCGCCGAGGGCGTCGTCGAGATGGACGGCGAGGCCGTCCTCGCCCTCAGCGCCCGCCCCGAACGCGACCCCGTCCTGCCGCTGCGGGCCGCCGCCGCGGCCGCCCAGTCCGCCCTGCCGATCTCCCTGCACGCCGTACGCCGCCTGGCGGCCGCCGCCAAGCCCCTGCCGGTGCCCTGGCCCGCCGAGGCCCGCGAGGAGCTCGTCACCCTCCTCGGCGCCGGCGAGGCCACCGTCCCCGTCTGGGAGGCCCTGGAGGCCGAAGGGCTCATCAGCCGGCTCCTGCCCGACTGGGAGCGCGTCCGCTGCCGGCCCCAGCGCAACCCCGTCCACACCTGGACCGTCGACCGGCACCTCGTCGAGACCGCCGTACGGGCCTCCTCGCTGACCCGCCGCGTCGGCCGCCCCGACCTCCTCCTCGTCGCCGCCCTCCTCCACGACATCGGCAAGGGCTGGCCCGGCGACCACTCCGTCGCCGGCGAGACCATCGCCCGCGACCTCGCCGCCCGCATCGGCTTCGACCGCACCGACACCGCCGTCATCGCCACCGTCGTCCGCCACCACCTGCTCCTCGTCGAGACCGCCACCCGGCGCGACCTCGACGACCCCGCCACCGTCAAGGCCGTCGCCACCGCCGTCGGCAGCCTCGGCACCCTGGAGCTCCTGCACGCCCTCACCGAGGCCGACGCCCTCGCCACCGGCCCCGCCGCCTGGTCCTCCTGGCGCGCCTCGCTCGTCGCCGACCTGGTCAAACGGGTCGCCGGCGTCCTCGCGGGCGCACCCCTGCCCGATCCCGAGGCCGCCGCGCCCAGCGCCGAACAGGAACGGCTCGCGATCGAGGCCCTGCGCACCGGCGAACCCGTCCTCGCCCTCCGTACCGAACCGGTCGTCGCGGAGCCCGAGGAACCCGAGCCCGTCGGCGTCGAGCTCCTCATCGCCCTGCCCGACCAGCCCGGCGTCCTCCCTGCCGTCGCCGGCGTCCTCGCCCTCCACCGGCTCACCGTCCGCGCCGCCGACCTGCGGGCCGTCGACCTCCCCAGCGGTCTCGGCTCCGGCTCCGTCCTCGTCCTCGACTGGCGTGTCGCCGCCGAGTACGGCTCCCTGCCCGAGGCCGCCCGGCTCCGCGCCGACCTGGTCCGCGCCCTCGACGGCTCCCTCGACATCCCCGCCCGCCTCGCCGAACGCGAGGCCGCCTACCCCCGCCGCCGGGGCCTGGCCGCCCCGCCGCCCCGCGTCACCGTCGCCGCCGCCGACTCCCGCCTCGCCACCGTCATCGAGGTCCGCGCCCAGGACGCCCCCGGCCTGCTCCACCGCATCGGCCGCGCCCTGGAGGGAGCGGCGGTACGGGTGCGGAGCGCCCACGTCTCCACCCTGGGCGCCAACGCCGTCGACACCCTGTACGTGACCCGCCCGGACGGCTCCCTCCTCCCGGACGAGGAGGCGATCGACCTGGCCCGGGCGCTGGAGGAGGCGCTGCGGTGAATTCCTGAACCGGACCGTCCCCGCGCACCGGATTCGGCGGGCGGGGGCACACACTTCGAGCGGCCCGATACCCTGGAGGGCAATCCGACCGCCCCCGACACCGAGGATCCGCGACCGCCGTGTTCGATACCCTCTCCGACCGCCTTGCAGCGACCTTCAAGAACCTCCGCGGCAAGGGCCGTCTGTCCGAGGCGGACATCGACGCCACCGCGCGCGAGATCCGTATCGCGCTGCTCGAAGCGGATGTCGCCCTGCCGGTCGTCCGCGCCTTCATCAAGCAGGTCAAGGAGCGCTCGCTCGGCGCCGAGGTCTCCCAGGCCCTCAACCCCGCCCAGCAGGTCATCAAGATCGTCAACGACGAGCTGATCGCCATCCTGGGCGGCGAGACCCGCCGTCTGCGGTTCGCCAAGACCGCGCCGACCGTGATCATGCTCGCCGGTCTCCAGGGTGCCGGTAAGACCACCCTCGCCGGAAAGCTCGGCCTCTGGCTGAAGAGCCAGGGCCACTCCCCGCTGCTCGTCGCCTGTGACCTCCAGCGCCCCAACGCCGTCACGCAGCTCTCCGTCGTCGCCGACCGCGCGGGCGTGGCCTTCTACGGCCCGCAGCCGGGCAACGGCGTCGGTGACCCGGTCCAGGTCGCGAAGGACTCGATCGAGTACGCGCGGACCAAGCTGTACGACGTCGTCATCGTCGACACCGCCGGCCGCCTCGGCATCGACCAGGAGCTGATGCAGCAGGCCGCGGACATCCGCGACGCCGTCAACCCCGACGAGGTCCTCTTCGTCGTCGACGCCATGATCGGTCAGGACGCGGTCAACACCGCCGAGGCCTTCCGCGACGGCGTCGGCTTCGACGGCGTCGTGCTGTCCAAGCTCGACGGCGACGCCCGCGGTGGTGCCGCGCTCTCCATCGCGCACGTCACCGGCAAGCAGATCATGTTCGCCTCCAACGGCGAGAAGCTGGACGACTTCGACGCGTTCCACCCGGACCGCATGGCGTCCCGCATCCTCGGCATGGGCGACATGCTCTCCCTCATCGAGAAGGCGCAGCAGACCTTCGACGAGGAAGAGGCCGCCAAGATGGCCTCGAAGCTCGCCTCGAAGAAGGGCGAGGGCTTCACGCTCGACGACTTCCTGGCCCAGATGGAGCAGGTCCGCAAGATGGGCTCCATCTCCAAGCTGCTCGGGATGCTGCCCGGCATGGGCCAGATGAAGGAGCAGATCGCCAACATCGACGAGCGCGACGTCGACCGCACGGCCGCCATCATCAAGTCGATGACCCCGGCCGAGCGCCAGGACCCGACCATCATCAACGGCTCCCGCCGTGCCCGTATCGCCAAGGGTTCCGGCGTCGAGGTCAGCGCGGTCAAGGGCCTGGTCGAGCGGTTCTTCGAGGCCCGCAAGATGATGTCCCGCATGGCGCAGGGCGGCGGCATGCCGGGGATGCCGGGCATCCCGGGCATGGGCGGCGGCCCCGGCCGGCAGAAGAAGCAGGTCAAGCAGGCCAAGGGCAAGCGCAAGAGCGGCAACCCGATGAAGCGCAAGGCCGAGGAGCAGGCCGCTGCCGAGCGCCGCGAGCAGGCGCAGGCGGGCGGCGCCTTCGGTCTGCCGGCGGCGGGGCAGACCCCGAAGGACTTCGAGCTCCCGGAGGAGTTCAAGAAGTTCATGGGCTGATCAGTCCGGTGTGAGGGGCCCGGGGCGGTGCGAAACCGCCCCGGGCCCCTTTTCATCCCTCCGGACCGCCCGCGATGCCCGATTTCTCCCGCTCTTCGATACTGGGGCCACTGCCGCCCCGAGGAGAGCCACGTGGCCAACCCCGTACCCCCGCGCGACCGGACCGACCAGCCCTGGCGCTCGGAAGGGGCACCGCCGCCCCCGTCGCCGAAGAAGCGGATGCCGGGCGGCTGGGGCAGCCTCATCCTCACCGCGCTCGTCGTGTACCTGATCGCCAACCTCGTGCTCTCGTTCTTCAACGAGGGCGAGGGGCCGACGATCTCGTACACCGAGTTCGACAAGCAGGTCGCCGCCGGGAACGTCACCAAGATCTACTCCAAGGGCGACGCGATCCAGGGGCAGTTGAAGAACAAACAGCCCGTCCCCGACGGCGAGGGCGACTACACCAAGTTCCGGACCCAGCGGCCCGCCTTCGCCGACGACGGCCTGTGGTCGCAGCTGACCAAGCAGAACGTCATCGTCACCGCCCGGCCCGTCGTCCAGGAGCGCAGTTTCCTCTCCAACCTCCTGATCTCCCTCGCACCGATGCTGCTGCTCGTCGTGCTGTGGGTGTTCATCGCCCGCCGGATGAGCGCGGGCATGGGCGGCGCGGGCGGCATGCTCGGCCGCAAGCAGCCGCCGAAACCGGTCGAGCTGGAGGGCGGCAAGCGCACCACCTTCCAGGACGTCGCCGGCATCGACGAGGTCGAGGGCGAGCTCAACGACGTCGTCGACTTCCTGAAGAACCCGCAGGCCTACCGCGAGATGGGCGCCAAGATGCCCCGCGGCGTGCTCCTCGCGGGCCCTCCCGGCACCGGCAAGACCCTGCTCGCCCGGGCCGTCGCGGGGGAGGCGGGGGTGCCGTTCTTCTCGGCCTCCGCCTCCGAGTTCATCGAGATGATCGTGGGCGTCGGCGCCTCCCGGGTCCGCGAGCTGTTCGCCGAGGCCCGCAAGGTCGCCCCCGCGATCATCTTCATCGACGAGATCGACACCATCGGCCGGGCCCGCGGCGGCGGCTCCGGGATGGGCGGGCACGACGAGCGCGAGCAGACCCTCAACCAGATCCTCACCGAGATGGACGGCTTCACCGGCTCCGAGGGCGTCATCGTCCTCGCCGCCACCAACCGCGCCGACGTCCTCGACCCGGCCCTCACCCGGCCGGGCCGCTTCGACCGGATCGTCCACGTCAACCCGCCCGACCGGGGCGGCCGCGAGGCCATCCTCAAGATCCACACCCGGGAGATCCCGCTCGCCCACGACGTCGACCTGGAGCACGTGGCCCGGACCACCCCCGGCATGACCGGCGCCGAGCTCGCCAACCTCGCCAACGAGGCCGCCCTGCTCGCCGTCAAGCGCCAGCAGCGGGCCGTCACCCAGTCCGATCTGTCCGACGCCCTGGAGAAGGTCCAGCTCGGCGCCGAGCGGCCGCTCGTGATGCCCCTGGAGGAGCGGCGCCGCACCGCGTACCACGAGAGCGGCCACGCCCTGCTGGGCATGCTCCAGCCCGGCGCCGACCCGGTCCGCAAGATCACCATCGTGCCGCGCGGCCGGGCCCTCGGCGTCACCCTGTCGACCCCCGACGCCGACAAGTACGCCTACACCGAGGACTACCTGCGGGGCCGGATCATCGGCGCCCTCGGTGGGATGGCGGCCGAGCAGGTCGTCTTCGGCGTCATCACCACCGGCGCCGAGAGCGACCTCGAACAGGTCACCAACATCGCGCGGGGGATGGCGGGCCGCTGGGGCATGAGCGAGCGCGTCGGCCGCCTCACCGCCATCCCGAGCGACGCCCAGCAGGCGTACGGGCTCTCGGCCGCCCCCGCGACCCTCGACACCGTCGACGAGGAGATGCGCCGCATCGTCGACGAGTGCTACGAGAGCGCGGTACGGCAGCTCCGCGAGCACCGCGACCGGCTGGACGCCCTGGCCGAGGCCCTCCTGGCCAACGAGACCCTGGAGGAGGACGCGGCGTACCGGGCGGCGGGCATCCCGCGCCTGAAGAAGGAGGACTGAGGCGGGTACCGGCCGGGGCGGTCCACGGCACCAGGGCCGGAGCAGGCCCCTTCGGCACCGGGCCGGACGGCGCCGGGTCGGAGCGGGCTCGGCAGCACCGGACCCGAGCAGGCCTGACGGCGCTGAGTCCGAGCAGGCCTGACGGCGCCGGGTCGGAGCGGGCCCGACGGCACCGGGCCCGAGCAGGCCTGACGGCGCCGGGTCGGAGCGGGCCCGACGCCACCCGGATCCGAGCAGGCCCCCTACCGCACCCGGGCGACCACGTACCGGAAGACGTTCGGCATCCACACCGTTCCGTCCGGGCGGACGTACGGGGCGAGTGCCTCCTCGATCTCCTTCTCCACCTGTGCGGGCTCCGTCGCCCGGACCGCCTCGTCGAAGACGCCCGTCGACAGCAGCCCGCGCACCGCGCTGCCCTCGTTCGCGTACCCGAAGGGGCAGGACACCCGGCCCGAGCCGGCCGGCCGCAGCCCCGCCCCGGCCACGAGGGCGTCCAGGTCGGGCCCCGGCGCGGGCCCGCGGTCCGCGAGCCGGGCCGCGATCCGGAGCACCGGTTCCGTGGCGCACCGCTCCGGCGGCCCCCACCCGGCGAGCACGACCGCCGTGCCCGATTGGGCCGAACGGGTGAGAGTCCGGAGCCCGGGGAGGATCCCGTCCGTCGCGTGGAAGGCCGTGATCACGTCGTACGTGACGGACTCCGGCGGCTCCTCGGTGATCGTGACGCCCTCCGGCAGCCGCTCCCTGGCCAGCTCCACGCGCGCGTGGTCGCGGTCCGCGCCGGCCACCCGCGCGCCCCGCGCCGCCGCCATCAGGAGGGCCAGGCCCGAGCCGCAGCCCAGGCCGAGCAGACGGGATCCCGCGCCCACCCCGAGGCGGTCGTACACCGCCTCGTAGAGCGGTACCAGCATGCGTTCCTGGATCTCGGCCCAGTCACGCGCGGGGTGGTGCGGGACGAGCGTAGGTGTCATGGAAAAGCGCCCCAATCCGTGCTCGGACGACAGCCCCCCGTAGTCAGGGAACTGCGCTTCCCCGGCCGCGTCCAGTGCTCGCACCGGACCGATTCACCCGGGAGAGGGGCGGTGCGCCGCCTTGCGTACGGACCCTGTAATGTCCTCGCAACAGTTCCCCGGGCCGTTCCGGCCCCCAGGGGGCGCGCGCACCGCGGCCACACGCCGGGGCGTATGCGCCACTAGGCGCCGACTTGACGTTCTCTGCGTGACTTCTCCGCAGATCGGGGGCACTGGCCCACGTCGGGACACATCAAGGCAACTGACGGGTACGTGCAAAATATTTGGGATGCCCCGGAATGGAACCCGGGGGCACTCCGGCTCGTTGTACGCGACGTGAGCACGACACCCCCTGTTCTCGCCGCAGAGCTGGCACAGGCGTGGGCCGACATTCAGCGGCACCACCCCGAGCTGCCCGATCTTGCCGCGCCCGAGTCCCTGATCGGAGAGTCCTCGTCCGCCTGCGGCGCCGAGCTCTCCTTCGAGCGACTGCTCCACGAGGCAGTCCACGGCATCGCCGCCGCCCGAGGTGTCCGCGACACCTCCCGCGCCGGCCGCTACCACAACCGCAGATTCCTCGCGATCGCCGAGGAGATGGGCCTCGACCATCCCGAGGAGCCGCACGCCAGCAGCGGCTTCTCCCTGGTCACGCTCAACCCCGAGGCCCGGCGCCGCTACCGGCCCACCATCGAGCGGCTCCAGCGCGCCCTCAAGGCGCACACGGTCGCCACGGCCGCCGACACCAAGCGCTCCTTCCGCGGACCGGCCGCCCGGCACGGCTCCTCGGGCGGCGGCGTGCGCGTCAAGGCCGTCTGCGACTGCGGGCGGAACGTGCGCGTGGTGCCGTCGGTGCTCGCCCAGGCCCCGATCGTCTGCGGCGGCTGCGGCAAGCCCTTCCGCATCCCCGAGACAGTGGGCGCCGCCAACTGAGTCGGCGGCGTGTGGCACAATGGCTAGCTGTACTCGACAGTCGCATAGGACCCCTCTCTCCTCCGGCTGACGCGTCCATCGGGCATCCGAGTACCGCAACCCCACGTGGCATCTCAAGTGCCCAACCACGTCAAGACCAGGAGACACCACTCCAGTGGCAGTCAAGATCAAGCTCAAGCGCCTCGGTAAGATCCGCCAGCCGCACTACCGCATCGTCGTCGCCGACTCGCGCACCCGTCGTGACGGTCGCGCGATCGAGGAGATCGGCCTCTACCACCCGACGTACAACCCGTCGCGTATCGAGGTCGACTCCGAGCGTGCGCAGTACTGGCTGTCCGTCGGCGCCCAGCCGACCGAGCCGGTTCTCGCCATCCTGAAGCTCACCGGTGACTGGCAGAAGCACAAGGGTCTGCCGGCCCCCGAGAAGGCTCTGCTCGTCCCGGCCACCAAGGAAGCCAAGCGCGCCTCGTTCGACGAGTTCGCGAAGGCCCTCGAGGGCGGCGACGACAAGGGTGAGGCCATCACCCCGAAGGCCAAGAAGGCCGACAAGAAGGCGGACGAGGCCGAGGCCGCGTCCACCGAGTCGACCGAGGCCTGATCATGCTCGAGGAGGCTCTCGAGCACCTCGTGAAGGGCATCGTCGACAACCCCGACGAGGTGCAGGTCGCCTCGCGCAACCTGCGCCGGGGCCGCGTGCTGGAGGTCCGGGTCCACCCCGACGACCTCGGCAAGGTGATCGGCCGCAACGGCCGCACCGCGCGTGCACTGCGCACCGTCGTGGGTGCCATCGGCGGCCGGGGGATCCGCGTCGACCTCGTCGACGTGGACCAGGTCCGCTGAGCAGGTCGGCAGCATAACTAGTTGTGCCGGCACGGGCCGGGGAGGGCTGAAGAGCCCACCCCGGCCCGTTGTCGTACGTACGAGCTGTGTGACAGGAGAGTGTGGAGCAGTGCAGTTGGTAGTCGCGCGGGTCGGCCGCGCCCACGGCATCAAGGGCGAGGTCACCGTCGAGGTGCGGACGGACGAGCCCGAGCTGAGGCTCGGCCCCGGTGCCGTACTGCTCACGGACCCGGCCTCCGCCGGGCCGCTGACCATCGAGAGCGGCCGCGTCCACAGCGGCAGGCTTCTGCTGCGCTTCGAGGGCGTCCGCGACCGCACCGCCGCCGAGGCCCTCCGCAACACCGTCCTCATCGCGGAGGTCGACCCCACGGAGCTGCCGGAGGAGGAGGACGAGTACTACGACCACCAGCTGATCGACCTCGACGTCGTCCTCACCGACGGCACCGAGATCGGCGTGATCACCGAGATCTCCCACCTGCCGTCCCAGGACCTCTTCATCGTCGAGCGCCCCGACGGCACCGAGCTGATGATCCCCTTCGTCGGGGAGATCGTCACCGAGATCGACCTGGAGGAGCAGCGGGCCGTGATCGACCCGCCGCCCGGCCTGATCGACGACCGCGCCGAGATCGTCTCCTCCCGGGACGACGGCGCCTCCTCCGAGGGCGAGGGCGAGGAGTCGGCATGAGGCTCGACGTCGTCACGATCTTCCCCGAGTACCTCGAACCGCTGAACGTCTCCCTCGTCGGCAAGGCACGCGCGCGCGGACAGCTGGACGTCCATGTGCACCACCTGCGCGACTGGACGTACGACCGGCACAACACGGTCGACGACACCCCCTACGGCGGCGGCCCCGGCATGGTCATGAAGACCGAGCCCTGGGGCGACGCGCTCGACCAGACGCTCGCCGACGGCTACGAGGCCGGCGCGCACGGCCCGGTCCTCGTCGTCCCGACCCCCAGCGGCCGTCCCTTCACCCAGGAGCTCGCCGTCGAGCTCTCCGAGCGGCCCTGGCTGATCTTCACGCCGGCCCGCTACGAGGGCATCGACCGCCGCGTCATGGACGAGTACGCCACCCGGATGCCGGTCTACGAGGTCTCCATCGGCGACTACGTCCTCGCCGGCGGGGAAGCGGCCGTCCTCGTCGTCACCGAGGCCGTCGCCCGGCTGCTGCCGGGCGTCCTCGGCAACGCCGAGTCCCACCGGGACGACTCCTTCGCGCCCGGCGCCATGGCCAACCTCCTGGAGGGCCCCGTCTACACCAAGCCCCCCGAGTGGCGCGGCCGGGGCATCCCCGACGTCCTCCTCAGCGGGCACCACGGCAAGATCGCCCGCTGGCGGCGCGACGAGGCCTTCCGCCGTACGGTCGCCAACCGGCCCGACCTCATCGAGCGCTGCGACCCGTCCGCCTTCGACAAGAAGGACCGCGAGATCCTCTCCATGCTGGGGTGGGCGCCCGAGCCCGGTGGCCGATTTTGGCGCAGGGTCGAGGGCGTGGAAGAATAGGCCGCTGTCGTCCGTCCGGCGCGCGCCCCTGCCACAGGGGGAACGACGCCGCCAGAAACGGACGACATCCCCATCATTCGAACGTACCGCTGATGACCTGTGGCATCAGCGAGGAAAGAGACCTCCATGGCCTCCCTGCTCGACCAGGTCAACGCGGGTTCGCTCCGCTCCGACCTCCCCGCCTTCCGCCCGGGCGACACCGTCAACGTGCACGTCCGCGTCATCGAGGGCAACCGCTCCCGTATCCAGCAGTTCAAGGGCGTCGTCATCCGCCGTCAGGGCTCGGGCGTCTCCGAGACCT